>NZ_JBWYIZ010000011.1:0-109408 GCF_056779995.1 Acinetobacter sp. ANC_7504
ATATTACCCTTTCTTTTCAGAAAGTCAACTAGCAATGTTAATTTATTTTCTAACTTATTCTCAAAACTTAGATTCAACCTATTCAGCTAAATCCTTGTTTTTCAACAAGTTTTAATCAACATCACCGCCGATGGATGTGCATTCTACAGCATTCCTCCCTCAATGCAACCATGTTTTTTTAAATATTTAAATAAAATATGATTAACTGGATATTTATTGTTCAATTTACGTGATTTTTATGCTTTTTTAGCTATTTTATAAGCGTGCATGGCACAATACTTGCAAAATTATCCATTAATTTTTCATCTTTATTAATTTCTTGCCACTTTAAACTACGGCAATCTATATATTCACAATACCCAGATTGCCCCTCTTCTTGAATTCCGTCAATCTGCACCTCATAACTAAAACTACCGACATAACCTGCGGCAACACCGAATTTAAAATCTCCACGACTTTCACCTTTCACGATTATTTTTCTTTTTTTATTTTCAAATGACCATTCAAATACGCGCGCTAAATACATCTCATGCCCATTAGGGGTTTTTACTTTTGGGTATACACGATGAACTTTGAAATAAACATCATCAAACATTTCAGATGTCTGAGTTTTTAAATCTCTTAAATACATTCTTGATTGTACAATTTGATTTAAACCATTACGTATATGAGCAAGAAGTAACTGCCTTTGATCAATCAAATTAATAATCTGATAGGTAAAAAAATGAAGTGGTAGATAAGGAATATTGATCGCTCTAGCAAATTCAAATGATCCTAACTGGTCAATTTTATATGTTTGTTCTTTATAGGTTACTGTTCCTTTGCATTGACACACTAATGACCAGTGATCAAATAAACCTAATTTTAGTTTGGTAAAGTGCGAAATAATTGGTTGAGTTTGAATATTCAGATCAACGGAAAGTTCATTGTCCTTTCTTATTAATTTGAAGTTTGGGATTGAGCCTTCTAGTTGCTCTCTTTGTCCGAATACAAATTTATTCTCTTTAATCTCGCAATCATTAATGATTGAATAACCATGAAAATGTCCAACCATATGTGGACTAATGCTCGTAATGAGTGAAACAGTATCCAAGGCTCTTGTTTTAATTGCATAATCATTACGCAGCATTGGAACATTCGGCTGTCCGATAATGGTTAAAAAATTAAAATAATGAAGTGGAGATGTTAATCCTGGAATCATCAATCCTTGATGAATAATTTTATAGATTCCTCGTGGACCGTGATAATCCAACCGAAGAGGAAAAGGAGCCTGATTCAGCTGTTTTGAATCGTCCGCTAAACTCATCAACAACTGCATACCAAACTCCTTTTTTATTTATATTGTTTTTTCTCGAGCCAAAAATGTAGTGACGAAACCTGAAAATGCATAAATTATCGAGAGCACTAAAATACCGACAGGAATATTGTATGTAATCGCAGCAAAGATAAACACAACAATAGGCAAGACTGCGAACGGCACACGTTTACGATCTACGGTTTTAAACGAATAGTATTTAATATTCGAAATCATCAGCAAGCCAACTGCAATAATAATGACTGCATTTATCGTCTGAATCATTGGATCAGATAGGACAAAAATTTCAGGGAAATCACGCCCCACCCAAACCAAAGAAATGATCATTACTGCGGCTAGAGGACTAGCTACACCAATAAAATAGCGTTTATCAACCACACCTATTTGCACATTGAAACGTGCCAATCGGAATGCAGCACAAGCAGTATAGACAAAACATGCAGCCAAACCGATTCGACCTAGATCATGGAGGCTCCAGCTATACATCAAAATTGCAGGCGCAACACCAAATGCCAACATATCTGATAATGAATCAAACTGCTCACCAAAAGGGCTTTGCGCTCCAATTGCTCGTGCGACCCGACCATCTAAACCATCAAATAAAGCAGCGATAAAAATGGCATAAATGGCTTGTGTGAATTCGCCATTCATACTTGCAATAATTGAGTAAAACCCTGACAACAATGCCGCAGTAGTAATCAGATTTGGCCACAGATAAATCCCACGACGCTTAACCTTTTGCCCTTCTTGCGTATGTTCCTCTTCTTCAACTTCGAAAGTAATACCCTCAAAGCCCGGAACATTTCTTGGAGAAGATTCAGTTTCAGGTTTATTTATATTTGTCATTGTCATTCGTCCTAACTGTAGCCTTATCTCTCAATATTCTTATTCGCCGACCAACCAACGAACGGCAGCATGACCACCATTTTCACTCATTCTTAAGTGCGGGAAAAGCCATTGCAATGCTTCATCTGCATCTTCAGAAAACTTCCAAGGTGGATTAATCACCAATAAACCACAACCGTTTAATCCTACAGGTGTATCGTCTGGCCATACACATACTTCACAAACCAATTGACGGCGAATACCAGTCTTAATCATTTTTTTCTCAAAACGATCAATCATTGCGCGATCTTTAATTGGGTACCAAATTGCAAATACGCCTGTAGGCCATTTCTTATATGCCGTAGCGATGAGTTCAACCAACTGCGGAAAATCCTTTCGCTCCACCTCATATGGTGGATCAATCATGACCAATCCACGTTTTTCTTTAGGAGGAATCACACCGAGCAAACCTTCATAAGCATCACGCTCATGCAAACCTGCACGACGATCACGCACATTCATATAAAGTTGCTGAAATACATCTCGTTGCATCTCAAAAATTGTTGCTTTATCTGTTTCGCGCATTCCTTCCAAAGCGAACCATGGCGAACCTGGATAAGCGCCTTTTCCGGCACCTGCACGCATATCTTCTACAACTTTAAGATATTGCTTAACACCTTCAGGGGCATTACGCTTAATTGAGTCATCGAGTTTAACTAAACGGTGAATACCATTTAAAAACTCTCCCGACTTCTGTGCTGCAGACGTTGATAAATCGTATTTACCTGCACCACCATGTGTATCAATGTAACGATACGGCTTATCTTTTTGATTAAGACGTGACAAAATCTGAAGCAACAATACATGCTTCATGACATCGGCAAAGTTTCCAGCATGGAAATGGTGACGGTAATTCATGTTTCAATTATTCCTAAGATCAACAATCATTTTAACATGAAAAAGTGTTTCATTCAGAATCGATTATTACTCTAAAATAGCTGACCTTTTTTTTATACAGTAAATAGCGAGATAAATATGGAAGCAGTTGTCATCCCAGGGGATTGGAATGTTGATCAAATCCTTGATGATTTAGATCAACATGGCTTCAGTATCATCGATCATGCATACCCACCAAGCTATTTAAAAAATGTTGTAAATGAATGCCAAATCCATCTTGATGATTTTCGAAATGCAGCAATTCAAAATGGCATTGTCAGCACAATCCGCAGCGATCACATTTTGTGGTTAGATCCAAAACTATCAATTTCCCATCAACACATAAAAACCTTAGATTTACTCTCTCAGGAATTAAATCGTGCATTTTATTTAGGCATTCAAGAAGTCGAAGCCCACTTCGCTTGTTATAATTCTGGTGATTTCTATGCTTTACATCGAGACAACCCTCAAGGCAAAAATGGTCGTGTGATGTCGACAGTTTTTTATCTGCATGAGGAATGGCATCAGCATTGGGGTGGTCAACTAAAGCTACAAGATAAGAATAATCAGTGGCATATTATTGAACCCAAACCTAATCGCATCGCTCTATTTCAAAGCGATTTATTACATGAAGTTCTTGTTGCACACCACCAACGTCTTTCGATTACAGCTTGGTTAAGGACCGCACGAACTTTAATTTAGCGCTTTATTTTTTCGAAGTTGCCTCCATATAGGTTTTAAACCTGATGAGGACTCATCCATGCAATCAAATACCAAGCTAATTATTCAACGCATTGGTGAAACAGACCAACTTTACTTACAAAAAAATACGCCTGAGCTTGCCTTTGAACGTGCCGAATTGCGTTTAGAGCTGGTCAGTATGAGTAAGCTTCGTCAGGAACAAATTCATTTTCTTCAAGAAGCGATTGTTCTTCTTGAACAAGGTCGAGTAGATTTCGAAGAAATGCCAATGCGTTTGTATATTAATCTTACCCTGATGTTAGCTAGAGCCTACATGATGTATTTTGAGATTACTCAAGATGAAAAATTTGCGATCATCACTCAGCAAATTTTAAAATCATTAACATCGACCAATCATAGTGATGTTTATTTTAATCTGGCTTATGCTTGCGCTTCTCGTAAAGAATCAGCACTTACACGCCATTGGCTAAATAAATATTTTAAAACTATTGATCATGATTTAGAGGTGATAAGAACTCACCCTGCTTTCAAACAATTTCATGACCAAGAGTGGTTTATCCAGTTAACCAAACCTAAGATGCATTAAAAAAAGCCCCATGAAAGGGGCTTTTTTTTAGGCCATTCTTAATTTATATGCATCCATATGTAATTGTTGATTAAGTTCATCTATCCATATTGCCCAATCATCATCTTGTACTAAATGACTAATTAAAAAGTCACGCTGACCTTTATTCCAAAATGGTGCATCATGTAAATTTTGTTGCGCGGAAAGCTGATGTGTACGGATATAGAGTTCAATTGCCGCTGGACTATTTGCCAACCCCAATTGAGAAAATAATAACGCTAAGGAAGGTTTATGTTCCATCAAGAGACTCCCCTTATCAGATTTTAATAAAATTATTATTTAAATAACTTATAAAAAATCCATGAAAAAACCCAGCTTTTGGTCTGGGTTTATTGTTTCAATTTGTGATTATATTTTCATCACTTTGTATCGTTAGTAAGCTGCTCACTCAATTGGTCAATGACAATGGCCCATTCATTATCTTTTTTCCAATGACTAATAATAAAATCGCGTTGCGATGGGTTCCAAAAATCAGCTTCATGCATCGGCGTATTGGGATCAAGCCGATGTGTTTGTATAAATTGATCAATCCCTTCAGGTGAGCTATCTAAGCCCAATTGCTCAAAAAGTAATTCTTGATTTACTTCCATATCCAACATGGATTGCTCCTTGAATTTTCATGATTTTGTTCAAGATAACATGTCAATACAAAATTCTATGTAGAAGGATTTCTTAAGCATTGTTAAGTTTTGTGCATTAAAAAAGCACTCCATTCGGAGTGCTTTTTTAATTTAGTTGAAAACTAAATTATTTAACCATGTCAGCAATCGCTGCACGTTCTTCTTCTAACTCATTAAGCGTGAAGTTGATACGCTCACGGCTGAATTCGTCAATTTCAAGACCTTGAACGATTTTGTACTCGCCATTTTCACAAGTTACAGGGAAACCGAACATTACGCCTTCAGGGATACCGTAAGAACCATCAGAAGGAATACCCATAGTTACCCATTCGCCGTTTGTGCCAAGAGCCCAATCGCGCATATGGTCGATCGCAGCGTTTGCAGCAGAAGCAGCAGAAGAAAGACCACGCGCTTCGATGATCGCAGCACCACGCTTACCAACAGTTGGAAGGAATACGTCTTTATTCCATGCAGCATCGTTGATTTTGTCTTTTAAGCTTTCGCCGTTTACATTCGCAAAACGATAGTCAGCATACATTGTTGGAGAGTGGTTACCCCAAACTGTCATGTTTTTGATGTCAGAAACTGCAACACCAGCTTTTTGAGCAAGTTGAGTTAACGCACGGTTGTGGTCAAGACGTAACATTGCTGTGAAGTTTTTCGCTGGAAGATCTGGAGCAGATTTCATTGCGATATAAGCATTCGTGTTAGCAGGGTTACCTACAACAAGAACTTTAACGTCACGGCTAGCAACTTCGTTAAGCGCTTGACCTTGACCGATGAAGATTTCACCGTTGACTTTAAGAAGGTCAGCACGTTCCATACCAGGACCACGTGGACGTGAACCAACAAGAAGCGCGTAGTCAGCATCTTTGAATGCAACTTTAGGATCATCAGTACCGATCATGCCCGCCAACAATGGGAAAGCACAGTCGTCAAGTTCCATCATCACGCCTTTAAGCGCTTGTTGAGCTTTCTCAACAGGAATTTCTAATAATTGAAGAATAACTGGTTGGTCTTTACCCAACATTTCACCGCTAGCGATACGGAATAAAAGGCTGTAACCAATTTGACCAGCAGCGCCAGTAACGGCAACGCGAACAGGTTGCTTCATGTAATTATCTCCAGTTGAGAGGATAGTCAATGCGATTAAATAGCTGTTCTATCTAATCTTAATAATCATAAACGGCGAAGATTGTACTCCAATACTTTGACAGATGCATTGAAAAGAGAATGAATTTCAACAAAAGTCTGATAGGAAATATAAATTAACTTCGCGGAAATAAATTAGTAGGCGCCCTCTATGTCAAATCTATTTGGGCAGGTCGAGACAATATCAGACGCACATGACTTGAATTGACCATTCGTGCGATAACAGATTTCAACCCCCGTTAACACTGGGCGACCATTTAAGCTTTGGCATTGAAATTCAATACCTTGGCTAGGTAATTTTGGGTTGAGTTTGATGAATTGTGATCGTAATGTCGCCATAGAGACTGTTTTACGATCCACTCCTGTTAAGGAATCAGGAACTTTTAATTGGTCTGCATGATTAATAATGGTACGAAAATACTGACTGGCATTCATTGGAACGCAACCACCATAGTTGGCCCATAACCTAATTCTAGCCTGCTCATCAGGCATCACCCTAGCAACAACCCTCTTCTGTAGCGGTGCCAAGGTGGCAGATGAGCTCGTTTGGCAATCATGACGACTGGTTTCTGGGATAAGACCCTTTATCGTCAGTGAATATCCTTCTAGGCATTTACGGTGTTTCGCTTTTGTTCGATCTAATGCACAAATGGCAGGTGTCATCTGTACTTGAAGCACATATCCTTGTAAACCTTTCCCGGATGCCATCACATCTGCTGAACACAACAAAGCCCCTACGCTCAAACTACTGAGGAGGTAAGTGTGTTGACGACTAAACAGCAGTTTTGTGTGATTCATCAAAGCTCACAAAAATAGTTGAAATGCTATTGCGTATTTCTTACTGGAATAGGCGGCATACGACTTTCGATCGCTTGCGGCCCCTGTCCAAGCAAAACACCATAATGAGCAGCATTGGTCATAACTTTCTTCACATAGTCACGTGTTTCATGAAGTGGTATTGACTCTGTGTATTGATCCGCCGCAATGCTTTTAAACTCTGGTTGCCAACGGCGTGCTCTAGTCAGCCCTGCATTATAGCCAGCCGTAGCTAGAACTGGACTGTTACTCAGCATACCTTGAATCATTGACAGGTAATATGTCCCATAACGAATATTGGTATTCGGATCTGATAATGCAGCAGGATTATACGTTTCACCCATTTTTCGTGCCACATCTTTTGCTGTAGCAGGCATAATTTGCATCAATCCACCAGCACCTACATGTGAACGGGCCGTGGTTACAAAGCGACTTTCTTGACGCATTAAACCATAAGCCCACGAAGGATCAATCCCTGCATTTTTACTATGCGTCACCACTAGATTTTGATGTGGTGTCGCATAACGATATGCATAGTTATGACGTTTAAGTGTTCTTTCCGCCGCATAAATAGCACGGTCATACCACCCCATTTCTGTGGCACGTTTTGCCGCAGCCAGTAATAGACCATCATCTTGCTTAAGATAAGCTTGGCGGACAGCCCAATTCCATTCACGATTTGTGTAAGTTGCTGAAGCATTGATATTGCGTAATGCAAAAGCACGTCTAAAGTGAATATCTTGATCTAAACGTTGAATATCCTGTGCGCTTGGTTGAGCACGATCATGTGCTTCATTATAACGAATACCTAAATGGTCTTTTGCCAACAGATTGTGATAATCATCGCCAGCGGCAGCTAATCGTTGATAAATACTTTTTGCAGCTTGCTTGGAAGCTTGATCTTTGCGATTTTCATACGCTCTCGCCATCCAATATTGCCAGCGATCTTCTTGTTTTTGCGTAACGCTCATACTATCTATGGCACGCAACACACTTTCCCACTCACCAAAACGAATTGCTTGACGCGCGTAAATTTCAGCCTCTTCTGGTGTAAAAGGCACGCCATAACTGTAATCAAAGTTCTTCAGCACTTCAGGATTAAAATTATTTTTCATCACTGTCGTGCCTCCAATATACGCCACCGTGCGGTACATATACTTTTGAACATCTGCAGGAACACCTTGCACGACACGAGGAAGATTTTGAAGCGCCGTGTTCAAGTCAGCATCTGCAGCACGACCTAAAGCAAACACCAAATAAGCATAATCTACTGTTGTTCCTTTGGCCGCAGACCATAAATAATTCAAAGGATCTGCCTGAATTTGATTTAATTGTGCTAATGACAAGTTTAAACCCAGAGTTTGTGCTGTTGCGATCGCTGGACCAGACTGTCCCGCTCTAAGTTGCGCATACAAGCGCTGTTGACGATCAGTGGTGGTGAGTAAGGGACTACTTAGCATTAAGCGACCTAAACCATTACACGATTCGGGCTGCGACTCTGTTGTAAGCCAGACATCTTTGTATTCCGCGTACACCAATGTATCGCCATTTTTTGCTCGCACTTGCGCAACTGCACAGCTTTCAGCTTGGTCAGGATTGGTGACATAGGGTAAAACAGGTTGAGCTGTCTTAAAATCCGCTTGTTTTACCTTTTCTTCGACATAATCTGCAGCTAATTTTTCAGCCATTGCAGATTGAGGATAGCGCTGTGCAAAGCTGATAATATTCGTTGCGGGTTGGAAGCCTAAATTATTATTCAACATCCAATATTCTGGATAATATCCAAGCGCATCATTTTGCATTGCAGAACGATAGTATTCGAGCTGAGCTGTATTACCCGAGTTCGCAAATTTAATCGCCTCATTAAATTGCTCTTCAGCCGCATGAGCAACGGGCAAACAACCTAGTGTTATCAGCCCAATTAAATATTGTTTTAACTGTTTTTGCTTCACTGCTTTTTTTAACACGCTTCTCTTCTCAACTTTAACTCGTCGCTACATTTGGACATGCTTTTTTGCATGATCAACTCTTTGGCAGCGCTTGGCAATTTTAAAATGTATTTTAAATACTCTAATGATCAAGTACTGTTCTGTTATGTAAAGCGCTGATTAACCACTATTATTTTAAAGTATTTTTACTGTAAATCCATAAACTTGATCTGATTTATATATTTGTTCAACCCGTAGTACAAATACTGTAAAATAGCTCGCTTTTATCGAGTGTGGGATTCCCCCATACTTCACCGGAACATATTTATCCCTTTTTATAGGATAGGAGCCTTCATGACGGTTCAAACCTTCATTCCGAATAGTGCCCCAGCTGCCTCAGAAAACACTGTTACCCAGCCACAGCACACCCCAGCCATCGATGGTGCAGTCAAAAAACTGTATATCGAAACGCAAGGGTGTCAGATGAATGAGTATGACAGTCATCGTATGGCCGACTTGCTAGGTGATTCACACGGTTATGTATTAACAACAGACCCTGCTGATGCAGATATTCTTTTAATGAATACCTGTTCAATTCGTGAAAAAGCGCAAGAAAAAGTATTTTCAGAATTAGGTCGCTGGCGCAAGCTGAAAGAAAAAAATCCTGATTTGGTGATTGGTGTAGGTGGATGTGTTGCATCTCAAGAAGGTGACAATATCCAAAAACGTGCACCTTATGTCGACATGGTATTTGGTCCACAAACACTTCACCGTTTGCCACAAATGCTTGATCAGCATACGGATCAAATTGAAAAGCCGAAAAAAGAGAAAATCAAACTGGTAGACATCTCATTTCCAGATATCGAAAAGTTCGACTTCTTACCTGAACCTCGCGTTGAAGGTTATAAAGCTTTCGTATCGATTATGGAAGGCTGTTCAAAATACTGTTCATTCTGCGTGGTGCCATACACTCGTGGTGAGGAAGTCTCTCGTCCCCTAGATGATGTACTTGCTGAAATTGCTGGTCTTGCGGAAAAGGGCGTACGTGAGGTTTCTTTACTCGGTCAAAACGTAAATGGTTACCGCGGAGAAACATTCGAAGGTGAAATCTGTACGTTTGCTGATCTTCTTCGTCTAGTGGCGGAAATTCCAGGCATTGGTCGTATTCGCTATACGACATCTCATCCATTAGAATTCAATGATGACCTTATCCAATGCTATCGTGACCTACCACAGATGGTTTCTCACCTTCATTTACCAGTTCAAAGTGGTTCAAATGATGTATTGAAGGCGATGAAGCGTAACCACACGATTGACGTTTATATCGATAAGATTGCTAAATTACGCCAGGTACGCCCTGATATGCATTTGTCTTCAGACTTTATTATTGGCTTCCCTGGTGAAACTGATGCTAACTTTGAAGAGACATATCAATTTATTCAAGACTTAGATTTTGATCATTCTTATAGTTTCATCTACTCGAAACGTCCTGGTACACCAGCATCAGAGCTGGAAGATTTAACACCTGAAGATGTTAAAAAAGAGCGCTTGGCTAAAGTTCAACAATGGATTAAGCAGTCAAGTATCCAAAAAACTGATGCTATGCTTGGTACTGTCCAACGTGTGCTAATTGAGAGCGTTTCAAAGCACGATCCAAACTTATTGGTAGGAACCGCAGACAATACACGTTTAGTAACATTTATTGGTGATGCCTCTTGGCTTGGACGCTTTGCAGAGATTGAGATTACAGAGATTAAAACCTTGAATTTAGTTTACGGTGAACTCTTGAATCTTGAACCTGACGTGGCGTAATGTAGAGGTATAGATTAATAGACTCTAAAGGAAATCTCTTGACTGCAGCGATTCGACGTACAGTGGCTTTTCCCGGTGTTTCAATGGACCGTTTACAAACCATGCTTGGCGCGTACAACGGTCATATGAAACAAATTGAACAACGTTTAGATGTAAAAATCAGTCAGCGTGGTGATAGTTTTTTTATTGACGGTGGAATTGATGAAGTCGAGAGAGTTGAAAGCTTACTTCAGCGCTTATACGCCGAAGCTGAAGTTTCTCAACAAATCAGCTCTGATTTGATTCATTTAATGATTCAAGGCAGCCAGACTGATCATGAATTACAATTGGATCCTAATCAAGAACATACAGGACTTGACGAAGTCTGGCTCCAAACTCGCAAGGGCCGCATTAATCCGCGGGGGGCCAACCAAAAACGCTATGTACAACGTATTCTTCAAAGTGATATTTCTTTCGGGATTGGTCCAGCGGGTACAGGTAAGACCTATTTGGCTGTAGCTGCTGCCGTTGATATGCTTGAACGCAATGAAATTCAACGTATTCTTTTAGTTCGCCCTGCTGTGGAAGCTGGTGAAAAACTTGGCTTCTTGCCAGGTGACTTATCACAAAAAATTGATCCTTATTTACGCCCGCTCTATGATGCCTTGTATGAAATGCTTGGCTTTGAAAAAGTGGCAAAATTAATTGAGCGTCAAATTATTGAAGTAGCGCCACTTGCATATATGCGTGGTCGTACACTCAATCACTCCTTTGTCATTTTAGATGAAGCTCAAAATACAACGCCAGAACAGATGAAAATGTTCTTAACTCGTCTTGGTTTTGGTTCGCGTGCAGTCATTACAGGTGACATTACCCAAGTAGATTTACCACGTGGACAACAGTCTGGTTTGGCACATTCATTACGTGTGCTTGAAAAGATTAAAGAAATCCATATCACACGTTTTCACTCACGTGATGTTGTAAGACATCAGCTTGTACAAAAAATTGTAGAAGCATACGAAGGTTGGGACAGTGAACAACATCGTTTAACTGCTGAAGCACGTGCGGAACGTAAAGCGCGTCAAGAAGCACTCATATCAGAAAATGATTCTGCTGCTGATGCTCAGCATCAAGATGCAGAGTAATTTAAATCTAATCACGCTCAAGGCAAGATTTTGAAACTCAGTCTCTCATTACAACAATCGTTTGAAGCATCAAACTTGGTGCTCAAACGTGCGTATGTTAAAAAAATTATTGAAACCACCCTTCGTCATATTGATACACAAAGCGATTGTGAAATTGGAATAGCTTGCGTAGATGTCGAAGAAAGTCACAAACTTAACCTTGAATATCGTGGTAAAGATAAGCCAACCAATGTTTTATCTTTTCCAAGCGACTTACCAGATGAAATGGCTGAAATTTTAGACAGTTTCCCTATCGGAGATCTGGTGATTTGTATTCCCGTTGTGCTTCGAGAAGCAGAAGAACAATTTAAAGCACCATTAACACATTTCACTCATATGTTGGTTCACGGTACTTTACATCTGATGGGCTATGATCATGAAACTTCTGAACAAGATGCTGAGGAAATGGAAGCAATTGAGATTGAGATTTTACAAAAACTAGGTTTTGAAAACCCTTACTTGCTTTTGGATGACGAATAACACTCCTCAATGACTTCGGTCTATGCTTCCCGTTATTCGGGAAGCAAATTAAAATAATAAATGAGTATTCAAAAATGAACTTCGTTGTCATCTTCAAAGCTAAAATAAAAAATATTGATGATGAATATGTAATATTGGCTAGCCAAATGCGGCATAAAGCGATGCATGATTACAATTGTACAAAGTTTGAAAGCTATCAAGAGAAGGATAATGAAGTCAGTCTATCTTATTGGAGTCGGTTAGAAGATATTCAAGCTTGGCATCAAGACACCCAACATCTTTATGCCCAACAAAAAGGTCGCCTATCATGGTATGACACGTATTCGATTGAGGTCTGTCAGATTCAGCGCGCTTATCAATCTGAGTAAATCGAGTTGATCTTTATATTGATGACATATTTTAGACAAATGAGTTAAATATTGAGCAAGTTCTTCAGATAAAATAAGATAAAGTCATGCGAAACCAATAGATTAAACTTAAATAACGGCTGACCATCAAAACCATAATAAACGTCTTTGTAAACATTACATCGCAATTGGATAAGCTGTTATCCTTCGGCAGTAATCACCTACAAGATATACACTAGCTGACATCTCACAATATTTAGAGGTAATGGAACTTCACTTATGCCAACGATTATTTCAAATATCGCGAACAAATTTCGTAAAGTCTATCAAAAGGCTGAAGGGTTTATTGAAGAAGAACGTGAATTTCCTGTCTCTCAAGTTTTTTTAAATGCGACTTTCAAGCGCTTTGTGACCGACAATGTCAGCATCCTTGAAGACTTACATGCTGATTTACACGACGATTGGCTTCGACTCTATGCCACTTTGAATGTGAAAGGGCTTTATACCATTCTCTCTGTAGATTTAAAGCTCATTCAAATGGAATTGAATAAAGACGTACAACTGATTGTATTTGAACAAATTAGTGAAACCGAAGTAATTGAAGCAAAATTTCAAACCTTTTGGATGAAAATTGCATTCCGCTCTGCACTATTTTTCTATCAAAAAATTCTTCGTAAAGATCCACTTGGCATGATTTTAGAGCGGTTTAATGTCATTAAAGTCAAAGATGATCTCTTACATCTCGATTTAAATCAGTGGCTCGGAAAAAATCGCTCGATCATCGAAACATTGGGCAAAGTACACGTCAACCATGCAGAACTGCGTGAAACAGAATTGGTCGTGATTGGTAATGTAAATTTGATGGCTTTATTTAGCAAAATGAATACTGATCGATTCAAATCTAAATCTGATGAAGTGGAAAGTGATCACATTACACCAATTAAACAAAAGGACGACTAGAGCGCAGCGTTTTGATGTCGTCATAAAGCTTAAGCTACAGAAAAATACATTTTCACTGTGATTATTGATTATTTCTCCTTATTTATCAGAGATAATAAAACTTCAAGTGATCCTTCGATACGAAGGTAAAGGAAAATATTTATGGCATTTAAATCGTTTAAAACTTTGAGTGTGATTGCAAGTGTAGGTACAGCCGTGCTTTTCACAGGCTATTCAAGTCAAGCGCTTGCCATGACGCCCTTCCAAGCCTCTTATCAGTTTGCATACAATGGTAAAAACTTGGGGTCAGCAACACGAACCTTGAAAAAATCAGGTAACACGTGGAATTACGTTTTTGCAGCTAAAGCAGGTGGTATTGCTTCAGCAACTGAAACCAGTAACTTCACATTCAATAATAATCAGATTCAATCATCCAATTTCAGTCGCACCAGTAAAATTTTGGTTCATAACAATACGATGAGCATTAAATTTAATCCAAGTGCCAAAACCATTAACACCACCAAAGATAAAGAGCAACGTTCATTTGCTTGGAAATCTGGTGTACTGGATGAGTTAAATGCAGAATTGCAAATTCGTGAAGACTTAAAAAATAACGGTTTAAAATCGCAATATTGGATTGTAGATGCTAAAGAAGTAGAATCACGTCGTTTCATCAAACAAGGCACTGAAAAAGTAGAAACCAAGTACGGCACGTTTGATACCATCAAAGTAGTGATGAAACATGATAAACCAGGTCGTGAAACGATTTTTTGGCTGTCTCCGAAATTGGACTATCTACCAGTGAAAGTCACACACCAAGATAAGAAATCTTCATACGGGCTCTTACTGACAGGGTATAACGGTCCACAAAATTAAGGCATTTTTTACTTGCTTTTTTGCAGATGCTTTTTAAAATACGTCTTTGCTTAAAAAGGCACCTGCCCTAGAGGATTCTCCCGTGTACGCACTAGAACAGAAAATCTTAAACGAAGGTATCGTTCTATCTGATCAGGTTTTAAAAGTTGATTCTTTTCTAAACCACCAAATCGACCCAGTGATGATGCAACAAATTGGTCAAGAATTTGCTCGTCTATTCAAAGATGCAGGCATCACCAAAATCATCACAATTGAAGCTTCAGGTATCGCACCTGCTGTGATGGCTGGCTTGGAACTTGGTGTACCGGTAATTTTTGCACGTAAGTATCAATCTTTAACTTTAAAAGATGATTTATATCGTTCAAAAGTATTCTCATTTACAAAGCAAGTAGAAAGCACAATTGCTATTTCTAAGAAGCACATTGCAGCAACAGATAAGGTTCTTGTGATCGATGACTTTCTTGCGAATGGACAAGCAGCTTTAGGTTTAGCTGATTTGATTCACCAAGCTGAAGCTGAGGTTGTCGGGATTGGTATCGTGATTGAAAAGTCGTTCCAAACTGGCCGTGATCTTTTACTTGAAAAAGGTTACCGAGTTGAATCACTTGCTCGTGTTGAATCACTTGCAAATGGGACAGTGACTTTTGTTCAAGAATAATGTTGAACATTAAAAAAAGCGCCTAACGGCGCTTTTTTACTTTAATGTGGCAGGATCTAGTTGAATGCCCAATTTTGTGCCACCAAAATGCTTTTGAATATAGTCCTCAACGTAAGGCTGATGGTAAAGATTTGAAAGTTTTTGAAATTTTGGATCATTCAATCGGTCTTTACGCACTGCAAGTATATTGACATTTTCTAAGGCTTTATCAGTGACCTCTTCTTTAAATATCGCATTTGTTATTACATTTAGCCCACTTTCCAGAGCAATAGTATTTCCAATTGCGGCTAAATCCACCTCAGACAAGACACGTGGGAGTTGTGCACCTTTGACCAATTTAAATTGAAGTGATTTCGGATTTGACTGGATACTTTCAAGAGTTCCAGAAATCGTATTAAAATCAGGCTTAAGTGTAATTAGCTGAGCACGCTCTAATAACCTTAATGCACGTGCTGTATTCGCCACATCATTTGGAATTGCAATTAAGGCCCGATCAGGCAAAGCAATTAGTGACTTGTAGTTTTGAGAATATAACCCCATAGGCTCTAAATAAGTGGTCGCCAAGACAGCAAGCTTATGATGATTCAAGTCATTAAATTCTTTGAAATACGCCCAAGATTGAAATGCATTTACATCAATTTCACCATCGAGCAAAGCTTGATTCAAAGCCACACCGTCATTAATTTCTTTCACCTCAATGTCAACATTTGCTGTTTTCGCCTGATCAGAATCCGCGATATATCTCCAAATATCAACATCCGATCCATGTGATCCAATCACGATTGTTGGTTGTGTTTGCTTTGTTTTTTGAGGTTCAGGTTGAGCACTACATGCACTGATAATGAGAATTGCAAAAATAATAAATAAAAATTGGGCGTATTTTGACTTCATGATTTACTCGATATTGTTGTTGATTGTTTGAGTTGTTTAAATTGTGCTGGATAATATTTTTCAGTAACGTCTAAATGAGATCTAAGTCGACCTTTGATACAGTTTTCTCCCACATTTCTCAGTAAAGGATTCAGCGGATCTGTCTCTGGTCCTTGTGCAAGCGCTTTTAAATTATCTGCAAGATTTAAAAGCGGAATTTCACCAGCAAATAAATTGGGAGAAAGAAAATAAGCAACCGAATACCGATCTGCATTCGTTGGAGATATGACTCGATGTTGATTTGCAATCAAATAACCATTCGTAGCAAGCTCTAAAACCTCACCGATATTGACGACAAATGCGTGTTCAACAAATGGTACTTCAATCCATTTGCCTTGACTTAAGACCTGAAGTCCTCCGATCTGGTCTTGTAAAAGTAAAGTTAAAATATTGGAGTCTTTATGAGGCCCTACACCCTGATGATTCATTTGATCAATTGGGGGATAATGAATCAGCTTGAGTAGTTCATGTGGACTGCCTGTAATCAATTGATCAAGTGCTGTGTCCTGCTGCCCCAATGAAAGCAACAAGGCTTTTAATAATTTAATTGCAACTTGTCTGAGATCTCGTTGCCATGCGGTGACTACGCGTTGAAACTCAGGCCAATTCGAAGGCCACTGATTTGGTCCCTGTAAACGTCTCCATGTCGGTCCAGTTTCAGGTTCTAATGCTGCCAGCTCAAAACCAATGTCTATTTGTTCTCTAAAATCAGGTTGCAGACGTGTAACTTCGGCATTTACTCGACTATACCCTCGAAAATGCGGGGAATGAATCATAGCGATTTCATCTTTTTGTTCTTGTGGCAGCGAAAAAAACTGTCGAGTAATACGCTGAATCTCCAAAATTTTTTCAGCTGAAATGCCATGACCTGTCAAATAAAAAAAACCAATATCCTTGGCGATATGTGCAAGTCGTTGCAGAAAATCTGCTTGCGTTGATGATTGATCAAATTGACTTAAATTTAGAATAGGAAGTGCTGTTAAGCTTTGTTGTAATGGTTGATTCATGATGCACTCATCTTTCTAATACTTCATTGTATTAATGACTGAAAGATGAATGCTTTTGAAATCATTTAAATTGGATACTTATGCGTCTATAAAAATATGATTCGCGTTCAATCACTTACTCTTGCCCAGTCCACACATGATCTTTTAAAGACACCGCATTCGGAATGAGTTTGAGTCGATAAAACAAATCTGCAATTTTTTGTTGCGCCGTGACTGTATCTGTATCGACCAGTTTGGCATAAGCAGGAATATTTCTTTTTTCTAAAACCAGTTTGGTAATATTTTCGTCCAAGCTTGTACTTTGCGCCAAAATTTTTGCGGCTTGATCTGGGTGTTGATTGATCCAATCATCTACTTGATTTAATGTTTGCACAAATCTTTGGGCTTCAACCCGATGTTGTTTTAAAAATTTTGGAGAAGACAAATAGAAGCTATACGCTAATGGCAAAGCTTTTGAATCAATAAGAACACGTGTATCACCTTTAAGCGAAGCAGCACTTGCATAAGGATCCCAAATCGCCCAAGCATCGAGTGATTTTTTATCAATAGCAGCTCGGGCATCTGCAGGCGTTAACCAGACGGGTTGAATATCAGACCAGCTCAATTGAGCTTGATCTAATATTTGTGAGAGAAAGTAATGCGCACTTGAACCTTGTGTAACTCCAATGCGCTTACCTTTTAGATCCTTTAAGCTTTGAATCGTACTGTCTTTGGGTAAGAGCAAGCTATGTGAGTTTTTAGATCCATTTTCATAAGCTAAATATTGAATTGGTTTACCTGCAGAAAGTGCGAAAATTACAGGTGTATCCCCTGTATACCCCACATCAATAGCACCGACATTTAATGCTTCTAGTGTTTGAGGACCTGCCGGGAATTCTTTCCATTGAATTTTCACACCAGGGAATGCCTGCTCAAAAGTTTTATTTTGTTTTGCAACGATGAATTTAAGCGCCGCTTTTTGATAGCCAATATTCAAGGTTGTTAACTTTTCTTTTGATTCATCTTGCCCCTTAAGCTCAGTAAGCTTTTCTTTTGAGCATGCAATAAGGCTAAAACTCAATGTCACAATGGTGCTTAGTACAAATAATTTTTTCATTGTCTTGGTAATTTTTTTGATTGGAATAAAAAAATAAGCCAAACTTCGAAAAAAATTAAATCACTATTTGCGCTTAGTTATTCAGTTCAAGATCTAAGCCATCCTGCTCATAAAATATGGTTTTATCCTTAAAAATTAAATTAATCTATTTTCAAATCAATTTTTTATTTTATCTGGCATTACAGTTTTTCTACATTCGGCCATGTTGCAACTTTAAGCGCAATGCTAGAATCTTTTAAATAAATGGATGTATAGATTAGAGCAATCCTAAATGACTGAAAACTTAGAAATACACTGCCCAAAATGCGGTTCAACTGATATTGAAAAACGCAACCATGAACAATTACTGCAAAAAACAGGTGGTGTTCTTCTTTCCGCAGCGGGTACAACTGCGGGTACTGTGGGTGGTGCTGCATCAGGTGCTTCTATTGGTGCTTCCATTGGTGCTGTTGCGGGGCCTTTAGGTGTAATCATGGGTGGCACAATTGGCACTTTTGTTGGTGCAATCAGTGTGGGTGTGACTGGTGGCTTTTTAGGTCATCGTTTTGGAAAAAAAGCGGGAGAAATCGTCGATAAGAATGTTTTCCTCGATTACCAATGCAAAAAGTGCAAACACCGGTTTGAACAAAAACATATTTCAAAATAAAAGTGAGCGAGAAGCTCACTTTTTTTATGCCTGATAAAATAATCTTTTAAATTATTTCTTTAACATTTGCAACGCCACTTCACCTAATCGTTTCCCTTGCTCGATACACAGTGATTTTTCATCTTGGCTTAGAGATTGATCGTGTCTAGGACCACTGACATGTGTAGCACCATAGGGTGTCCCACCTGATTTTGTATTCGATAAAGCTGGGTTGGCATTGGTTAAACCCAAAATCAACATTCCATGATGAAACAAAGGTGGCAACATAGTCAGTAATGTACTTTCCTGCCCGCCGTGCATAGAGCCCGATGAACCAAATACACAAGCAGGTTTATTATGCAATGCACCATTGAGCCATAAACTCGTTGTTTGATCCCAAAAATATTTCATTTCTGATGCCATATTGCCAAATCGAGTTGGTGATCCTAATGCAAGTCCCGAACAATGTTGAAGATCATCCAAAGTCGCATAAATATCGCCCTCCTCTGGAATACTTGGTGCTGCTTCGGTCACCACTGTTGCCAACTGTGGAACTGTTCTAATTTTCGCAAGCATTCCAGTAGATTCAATTCCTTGAGCAATTAAATGTGCCATTTCCTTGGTTGAACCATATTTGCTGTAATACAAAACTAGAACATATGCTTGCATAAAAAGATCATCCAATGAAAAAAGAAAACTATACGGTATTTTTTTTAAAATTTGGTTAAGCTGTGCAACGAACGTACAGAATTTTAACTAAAAAATACTCGAGACTCATTATTTATGGCGGAAATCTTAAAAAAGTTACCTTTCTACAATAAAACATGGTTTCAGTTTATTTTGTTTGTACTACGACGCTTTGAAGCTAACAATTGTCGTGAGCAAGCAGGCTCTTTAACTTACACCACACTTTTCGCTGTCGTGCCGATGTTGACCGTATTCTTGGTTATCATTTCATCGATTAAAGCATTAGAACCTGCTCGGCAACAATTACAACAATTGATCTACAGTAATTTTCTGCCTAAAACCAGTATCGCGTTTGACAAAGCATTGAATGCATTTACTGACAATTCGAGCAACTTAACCATTATTGGTGTGCTGTTTTTATTCTTTACCACAGTAATGATGCTCACTAGCATTGAGACAGCATTCAATCGTATTTGGCGTGTGACAGAAACGCGTAATGGCATTATTGGTTTTATGCGCTATTGGACCATCATTTCACTGGGACCAATCCTGCTGGGTTCGGCTTTTGTGATTTCATCGACTTTAGCGTCTATGAACATCCTAAGCAATAATTTTGCAGGTTATGAATTGAATGGCACGTTTATTTTATGGGTCATCTCATTTGCACTCACCGCATTTGGTTTTTTTGCCTTGTATTGGACGATTCCAAACCGCTCTGTTCCAATAAAAGCAGCCATGATTGCTGCGATTTTTAGTGCTGTTACCTTCGAGTTACTGAAAAATTTATTCGGCTTCGTGATGACTAACTTTACCAGTTATCAGTTGGTTTACGGTGCTTTTGCAGCAGTTCCAATTTTCCTGTTGTGGATTTATCTCTCTTGGAACATCGTACTGCTTGGTGTTGAGATAAGTTATGCCCTCACAGCATTTCATACAGGTAAGACCGAAACGCGCCATCCAATTCTCATGCTTCTAGATATGCTTGAGTTATTCTATAAAAAACAAAAACAAGGTAAAACCGTAACCGATCTGGAGGCACTTGATATTTTAGGACGCGGTGAAATTGGCCGCTGGCCTAAATATGTTAATCTATTAGAACAGCAGAATATTATTAAACGTACAGATAATAATGAATATGTTTTGGTTAGAAATTTAGATCATCTTGATTTTTGGTCATTTTATAAATCATTGCCTTATACGCTGCCTGATAAAAATGATATCGGAAAAATTCATGAAGATGATGTATGGATGAACCGTATTGGTCCTGCACTGATTGAAGCTGATGATTATCTTGCTGCAAAGCTCTCCGTACCGCTATCGACCATACTTGAAGAAAAATAAACTCTTGCAATAAGAAAAGACCTCTATAGGTCTTTTTCTTATTGCATAGATGGATTATATAGACGTGTAGATTGCCAACAAATAAGTGCGCCTAAGGTCACTAAGACACAACCGATCCAAAAGCTCATTAGAGGTTGCACATCTAGAATCAGCATCGACATCAGACTTGAAAAAATGGGCATAAAATACGTTGTCAAAATTAAAATTTTGAGATTCCCATATTGCATGCTTTGGTTCCAATTGCTGTAAGCCAAGCCAATTAAGCTACCAATGACTACAACCATCAGCCATGTCATCAAATTCATCTCAACAAACGGTTCTCGCATCACAAAATGTACAGCCCACAATCCAACTGCAGTCATTAGAAATAGAAATGGAACAGCATTATGACCTTCTGCATATTTCTTGGTAAATATACTGTACAAAGGCCATAGCACGGCGCCAATGAAAGCAAATGAGTACGCCAATGGATTTTCAAGCACGGCCACCAATATGCGTTTCGGCTCGAGAATATCTGGATTAACAACCATCATTAACCCAAGAATGGCACATGCAAAGCCAGCAATCACCCAAATATTCGCGCTCAATTGCCGTGCAAGAATCGAAAATACAATCAGCAAAGGAGGCCAAAGATAATTAATCATTGCAATAATTAATACCTGTTCTCGATGTGTTGAAAGAGCAATCGAAATTAAAAATAGGATTTCATAGCCCACAAAAAGAGCACCACAGCCCAATAGGTATTTTTTAGGCATGAGTGAAAGCTTGGGAAAACCATTTTTCCATAACATGAACAATGCACTAAAACTATAGATCAGTGCCACCGCCTGTACCGGGCTTAATGATTCAGTTACAAGTTTCACCACCGCAACCAACGAGGCCCAAATCAAAATCGAGCTTAATCCCAGCCATGTATACTGATTCAATGGAATGCTCCAATTCTTGCGCTGATTCGATCAAGATAAATTCTCAAATAGCGGTGCAAAGATACAATTATAATCCCTGCAAGAACCATACAAGAACCGAACAAGAAACTCGTTTCGATCTCCTCATCTAACAGCCATACACCAAACAACATGCCGAACATGGGGGTCAAAAACGAAAACACACCTAAGCCATTTGCTAAATAAGTTCGTAACAACCAAAACCATAGCAGCAAACTTAAAAAAGACATGACAACCGCATGAAATGTTAAGCTCAGAAACGTCAGTTGTGACCAGCGTACATCTGCTTGTCCAGTCCAAAAAGCTAAGGGTAATAAAAAAATAAAGCCCCCAAGCAATTGATAAAATAATGTTTGAGTGGGCGGCGCCTCAGAAAGCGTTGAAAATTTTAAAGAAATCGTAGTCAATGCCCACATCATCCCTGCCATTACAGCAAGAAAATCTCCCCATAAAATATGGTTGAGTTGACTTTGAGCTTGATCACGCACTAAAAAAGTATAAGCGATGCCAAAAAATGCGAACAAAATACCAAACCACTGCAAGTGATTCAATTTTTCAGCTTTGACTTTCCAATGTAAGCCTAAAGCCACAAAAATAGGCGCGGTATAGAGCAGAACAACAGTGTGCGCAGCACTGGTGTACCTGAGTGCCTCAGCAACCAAATAAAATTCTGCAGAAAATAAAAAGGCTAACCAAATTCCAGGAACAACATAACGGTAATGAAACAGTTGTCGCACTCGTTGTCGATACAATAATGGAACGACAAGCAAGGTTGCCAAACCACAGCGCAATGCGATTTGCATCAGAGGACTAATATCAGTAGCTGCAAGTTTCAAGATAATTTGCTGTAAACCCCAGACTAAACACAATACGATCATTAAGCTTGACGCCTGAAGGTTAAGACCTCTTCGCTCACCCATGAGTGGCACTCTTCACACAAACAAGTCGTCACTATACTGCTGACTGAATTAGAATATATAATTCAAAACAGACAACAAATACATTTATTCAGGCAATTTAATATGCCAAAACGCCATCCACATGAACTATTCGTTCAGTTAGATAATTATGATCATATCCAAGAGAATCTTTGGCTAACATTCCGCAATGATCCAGCCCATTCGGAATATCCTAAACACGGTCATGCATGGGGCGAATTTATCTATGCATTTGATGGTGTAATGGAAGTTCATATTGATCAAAATCAATATTTAACACCTCCGCCCTACGGAATTTGGCTACCGCCGCATCTGCATCACAGCAGTATTAATCTCACAGCTGTTTCTCATGCCACCTTATACGTGCATGAAAGCCTGTGTGATGCACTGCCCAAACAAGCAGGTATTTTACTAAGCTCCCCCTTAGTGACGGCGCTACTCAATGAACTCAGAAAAACTTATTTCAAACATGATCAACCCGAATATCAACGACTTTTAATGGTTTTACTGGATCAATTAAAAAGCTCACCCCTGCTCAAAAGCTACTTGCCCCATTCTAATCATCCTGCATTACAAACGATATTTACCTACATCCATGAGCATCTCAGTGATCAGCGTCCACTGAGAGATTATGCTCAAATGGTGAATATGAGTGAGCGCACTTTATCTCGCCTATGTGAAGCTGAAATTTCGATGTCGCTCAATGAATGGCGTCAACGCTTTAAAATTACACGAGCATTAAGCTTATTGTCTGAAAATAAAACCGTTGAACATATTGCTCTAGATTTGGGCTATGCCAACGCCTCAGCCTTTATCAATATGTTTAAACGCTGGATGCACATCACGCCCCAACAGTTTCGTAAAAACATCAATTCAGACAATCTCTAGCCATAAAAAAAGGATGAACCAACATCCTTTTTAATTGAGCTTGATGCATCATTAATGCACTTGCGTAGTCCACACAAAATCTTCATTTAAGCCAGTCAAAGTCATTTTGAGCTGATCACCCGATTCTAATGGTCCTACACCTGCAGGCGTACCCGTCATGACAACATCACCAGGCACTAAGCTAAAGTTTTGACTGATTTCTGCCAAAAGCGCTCCTAATTTAAAAATCAGTAAATCCGTATCACCATGTTGCCTAAGTTGATCATTAATTTCGAGCTTAAACTGGACTTGATCTAATGCTGGGACCTGATCAAGCGAAATCCAATCTGCCAAAATACAAGATCCATCAAATGCTTTCGCACGTTCCCAAGGTTGTCCTTTCTTTTTAAGCTGATCTTGTTGATCTCTTAAAGTCAAATCCAAACCAAGGGTGACTGCACCTACTGCTGCTAATGCCTCTTGAGGATCCGTAACGTTTTTGAGCGGTCGATCTATTCGTAATGAAAGTTCACATTCATGATGACACTGTCCCAATGCACGATTCCAATCAATCCCTTCTGCTAAGGACACCAAGCTACTCGGCGGCTTGATAAATAAGACAGGTTGATCAGGAATCGCATTACCTAATTCTTGAGCATGCGCAGCATAACTGCGACCGACACATACAATTTTTGATGGAACTGCACTCATGAAAATCTCTCTTATTTATAGTTTGAGTAATGAACTCATCAAAACTTAACGTTTTTGGAATGTATTTTCAAACAGTGTTCTGTCTACATCAGACTCAAATGCACGTTTTGGAATAATGACCACTGTATGATTTTTGAGTTCAAGCATATAGGTCAATTTACCCACTACAAATTTTTGTACTTCACTGTAGGCAAATGCTTGTTTAGGACGACCACTTGAAAAAAGCTCGGCAGAGTTTTGAAACAAATCGATACCTTGTTCAGTCTTACCAAATTGATATTTTTCAAACTGACGCTTGAACATCATAGGTAAGAACCAGTAACGCATAACGATTTGTAAAAAGATAAAGAACGTGCCTAAAGCCACGTAATAGCGTCCTACACCCTCTAATCCAAGATAAAGCCCCCAAATCACGATCGCAATACTGACAAGTGGCGTTAAAAAACGCGTAAATTGTTTTTTGCCAAAAGTAGCTAATGCAAAACCATCCTGAGACTCTTGTAAATTTAAGAAGTAACGGACAGATAAAACTGGTTGAGTATCAGACATAGGGGATTCAACAATCGATTTTCTTAAGCAAAGATATTACACCACTTTACCTGAAATCGAATTGTCGTTTTAATGAATACTGTTGATTACATCATCGCACTATTGATGAAAGCATCACACGATTTACAATGACACAAAATAAAAAGTCTAAATTCATAGTTCAGGATGAAAATGAAATACTTTAACTATCGAGCATTGTGCTTAAGCCTTATTTTTGTACCTAGCTTGTCGTACAGCGCGATTATTGAATGGAAAGAAAATATACCCAGTGCGTTAAAACCATTTCAAAATAATAGTACCGAACTCGCCAGCATCGCCAAAGATCAGATTCTCATCTATGCGCACACAAATACCCAAACATCTATTCCGACACGCAAAAAACAACCCAATCCAAATGTGAAGTTCACATCATCTGCCATCGTATTGCCTGTCAATGAAGAAAAGGTCGCCAAAACGCTTTCACAGTTTGAAAATTTTGTTGGTTTATTCCCGACATTGAAGTCAGCTAAAATATTAAATCAAGAAAAAAATATCACTCAGGTTCAATATAAAATTTCCATTCCAACACCAATACCGGTGCTCAACTTTAATGAGACCATAGTGTTTCAGCATCATATTGAAGGTAATACTATTTCGAGTTTGATTGTGGATGCACCCGTTCCTTATGGTCTAGGCAAATTTGAATGGTTCAAATTGGATCAAAATCATACTCTTCTGACCCTAACGCAATGGGGAGATTTGAACCAACCTAAAGGTTTTCTATTTAGCAAAGTTCTGAATGCAGTGCCTGAAGCAAAAATGGGAATTCCAAGTGGTACACATGCATTTTTACTTGAATCAATTCGAAAAAAATTAACAGCACCTTCTTCGAGTACGCTCAAACCAGGTCAATTTCCATCCGACCAATTAACGACAAATCAATTGGCCAAAATCGCACAAATCAGTCGTATCACCGAACACCCTGTAAGTTTTGTCCATACACCGACAACCGTGCCTTATCAACACGGTGCAGAATCAATGCGTTTTGTGACGACGTATCAGTATTATTCCCAACCAGTGCAACAATTACAAAAATGGACACAGCCTGTACATTATAAAAAGTTGTTTCCCCGCCAACTCAAATCTATTGATATCGAAACCCTAAAAGACCAAACACAATTGGCAGATTTTAAAGTTGAACTCGGGTTAGGAGTTATTCAAATTCCATTCCGATTTAAACTAAATTTTAGCTTTCCTCATTCGAATCAGAATAGTTTTTATGCTCAAGGCGGTGATCTGAAATACATTAAAGGAAAAATGCAATTTGATAAGTTTCAACAAGGTACTTTATTGAAAATGACGAATGCTGGAAAAATAGATGAAAAAGCACCGTTCCTGATTCGTGCAGCACGGAGCTTGCCTTATCATGATGTGCTCCCTACAGTTGGGGCGAATGTCGTCTTTGCATTGAAAGTCAAAAACGAAGAGCAGAAGAAATAAGATAAAAAAATAGACACAAAAAAACCGCAATTAAGCGGTTTCTTCTCTTTTTTACATCTTAGAGATGATCAAGTTGGTGCGCTCAGAGAGATTCGAACTCCCGACCCCTTAGTTCGTAGCCAAGTGCTCTATCCAGCTGAGCTATGAGCGCGACGTCTTGATGGAGTGCATTATATATGAATATTATTATTTGTTAAGTACTTTTTAATAAAATTTAAATCAAGCGAACAGTATTTATACGTAAATGTAAATTATGGCTAGATAATCAACAATTTAAGAGATGGTCAACAGGATCAATCCAAATTCCAAACAATCCTGAGTTGGATTGATGATGTTTTTATAAGAGCTAATATCTATTAATTAAAAATAATATGTGTAGAAATTTTAAAATTTATTTCTTTCTTAAGTAGCTAATAAAATATGATGATTTATAGCATCACTTCATTCTAGAAACAAAAAAACCGCAATTAAGCGGTTTCTTCTCTTTTTTACATCTTAGAGATGATCAAGTTGGTGCGCTCAGAGAGATTCGAACTCCCGACCCCTTAGTTCGTAGCCAAGTGCTCTATCCAGCTGAGCTATGAGCGCGTACTTGAGTGTCTTACGACTTCGTTACATCGATTAACTTGATTGGTGCGCTCAGAGAGATTCGAACTCCCGACCCCTTAGTTCGTAGCCAAGTGCTCTATCCAGCTGAGCTATGAGCGCATTTCAAGTTTATCGTTGGCGGTGAGAGAGGGATTCGAACCCTCGATACCAGTAATAGGTATGCTTCCTTAGCAGGGAAGTGATTTCAGCCACTCATCCACCTCACCGTAACGAGACGCCATAATACAAACTTCGTCCCTACTCTTCAAGTGAGAATTTAAAAAATTCTATGTTTTTTGTTCAATCATATATTTTTTAAACAATTTTCAGTTTTTTTGCCTTTAATCTGCATTAATTTCACTTTAATACTGTCTATTCTGCATCTCTTTTATAATTTATGAACTAAAAACACTTTATTGCAATCATTTACGTGCAGTATTTCTCATCATGTCTTATGCTAAACTTATCTTCTGATATGAAGCCAAAGACATTATGAAAAATTGGGTCGACCCTGAAGCCAAAGCGGAAGCTGAACGTTACGATAATCCTATTCCAAGCCGTATTCTGATTCTAGAAACGATTGAGAATAAGAAAAAAGCATTGTCTCATGCAGACCTTGTGGAACACTTCGAAATTGCGGATCAAAAAAGTATTGAAGCACTTAGTCACCGTTTAAGTGCGATGGTTCGTGATGGTCAATTGACGAAAGAAGGTTATAAGTTCCAGCTTATGGCAGATCAACCTGTTCATGATGCGACCATCTATATCAATAGCAAAGGTTTGGGGGTTGCGAGTATAGATGGTAAGAAAGAAGAATATTTGTTACCTGAGCGTGAATTACGTCAAGTCTTCCATGGTGACCGAGTTAAAGTTCAACAGACCTCTGTTGACCGTAAAGGTAAACCATGGGGTTTCATTACTGAAATTACCCAACGACGCGTCAAACAAATCATTGGGAAACTCGCAGAATATGAAGGTGAATACTTCATTCAACCAGCAAATCCAAATGCGCATCAACCGATTACCTTAGAAAAAGAACTCATTGCGCATGCGAAAGCTAAAGTTGGTGATTCTCTTCGAGTTGAAATTGATGATTTTCCAAATCGTGAAGAGTTTGCTACAGGTCATATTATTCAATCTATGGCCGACAAATCTGATACTGAAATTATTATTCCTCAAACCATTTTAGAATATGGTTTACCTTACGAATTTCCAGAAGAAGTAGTTCAAGAAGCTGAAAGTTTTAAAGAACCGACAGCACGAGATCGTCAAGGACGCATTGATTTAAGAGATTTACCCTTAGTCACAATTGACGGTGAAGATGCGCGTGACTTCGACGATGCTGTCTATGCAGAAAAACGTCCTGGTGGCGGCTATCGCGTCGTGGTTGCAATTGCAGATGTCAGTCATTATGTTCGTATTGGTAAACCTTTAGATGATGAAGCACAAGAACGCGGTACGTCTGTGTACTTCCCTCACTTTGTCTTACCGATGTTGCCTGAAGCACTTTCAAATGGCTTATGCTCACTCAACCCAAATGTCGATCGTCTATGTATGGTCTGTGATTTGAATTTAAGTCGCGCAGGTAAAGTCACAAAATTTGAATTCTATCCGTCGGTGATGCACTCTAAAGCACGACTCACCTATGACCAAGTTGCAAAATATTTTGAAGGTGATAGTCAAGCTGTACCTGAAGATCGTACAGTGCGTAAATCACTGAATACATTATTCCAACTTTACCAAGTATTAAAAGGTTTACGTGCAGAACGCCATGCAATGGAATTTGAAACCGTTGAAACGTACATGACCTTTGATGAACTTGGTGGAATTAAAGAAATTCTACCAAGATCACGTAACGATGCTCATAAACTCATTGAAGAATGTATGTTGTTAGCCAATGTCGCTGCTGCTGAATTTGCTTTAAAACACGAAATTCCAATGTTGTATCGTGTGCATGAGCCACCTGAATTCTCACGCATTCAAAAAGTTCGCGACTTTGTTAAGTTATTAGGTTTGAAATTCCCTGATCAACCTACGCAAGCGGACTACCAAGCGGTCATTGAAGCCACTAAAGACCGTATTGATGCGCCAAGTATTCATGCTGTGCTTCTTCGCTCCATGATGCAAGCTTATTATGGGCCAAATAACGCTGGTCACTATGGTTTGGCGTATGAGGCATACACTCATTTCACCTCTCCAATTCGTCGTTATCCAGATTTATTATTACATCGTGCTATCAAAGCACACCTGAAAAATAAACCTGCACCAGTCTCAGGTGGCGCACTAGAAGAAGCCGGTAATCATTTCTCGGCAACAGAACGTCGAGCTGATGAAGCTTCTCGCTCAGTAACCACTTGGTTAAAATGCCATTATATGCAACAGCATCTTGGTGAAGAGTTTGTTGGCGTCATTAGTGCTACGGCTGAGTTTGGTCTATTTGTCACTTTAAAAGATTTATATGTCGATGGTATGGTCCATGTAAGCCAGCTTGGCGATGACTTCTTTGTCTTCGATCAAGCGAGTCAAAGTTTAGTTGGGCAAAATCGTGGTCAGACCTTCGGTTTGGGTGATGAAGTACGCATCAAGGTTGCAGGTGTCAATTTAGAAGAACGTAAGATTGATTTTGAATTGATTCAACAACTCAGCCATGCAGGTCGCGCTATTCGTAGTCGAGCACCACGTGTCGTAAAGGAAAAACCGGTCACCAAGCAAGAAGCGTTAAATCGCATGTTGAATGAGCCTGTCGAACTCCTAAAAGATAAAGATGAAAACGGTGAACGCCCTGTTCGTAAGAAAAAGTCCAAGGCAAAACCAAGCTCTTATTCTAAAAAATCAGACAAAAAATCTGATGGAAAAGTAAAAGATAAAGCGAAAAAGAAAGCTAAAGTGAAAAAGAAAAAGTCGAATGCGAAAGCTAAATTAGACTAAATCTTTAAAGAGCGCTACGGCGCTCTTTTTTTTAAGCTTTATTTTTTTAATTTATAATCAAGTGCACCGATTCTTTATTTAGCACTTACGTAAATAATTGAATGTATCACTTGATTTAAAGTCCATAAACCCCTACATCTAAATGAAGTAAATGAATCAATTAGGTCCTTGAATGACTTTAGAAAAGGCAACTTTGCCTGTACCCGATTTTTCTCAAATTACACTTGATCAACTTAAAGCACAGATTGAACAAGCGATTCAAAATGGTCAACACTTTATAAACCAACTCGAGAAAGTCCCAGACACGGTACAATTACAATTAAATGTGCTCGATCAAATCGATCAATTAGAAAACCAAATGAGCGAATCTTGGGGTATTTTGTCTCACTTAAATGCTGTGATGAACAATCCTGAAACACGCGAGATTTATCAGTCTCTTTTACCTAGCTTAAGTGAATACTACACACAATTAGGGCAACATACTGCGCTCTATCAAACCTACCAATATGTGCATGATGCACCTATTTTTTCGGATTTACCAGAAGCTCAACAGAGTGCGATTAAACTTGCACTTAGAGACTTTAAACTCTCAGGCGTGGCTCTAGAAGGCGAAGCAAAAAAACGCTACGCAGAAATATCAGCTCGTTTATCGCAGCTTTCTTCAGATTTTTCTAACCACGTTCTTGATGCCACACAATCATATTTCAAACCATTAACTGAAGATGAACTTGCTGGTTTACCTGCGAGCAGTATCGAACTGCTAAAGCAATACGGTCAACAACGTGAACTCGATCAAGCCGTGGCGACATTGGATTTCCCTTCTTATCTTGCGATCATGACTTACGCAGATAATCGAGAGCTTCGCGAAGCCTTATATAAAGCATATACCACGCGAGCGTCGGATCAGTCAGATCACCCTGAATATGACAATACTGCGGTGATGGAAGAAATTCTCAAATTGCGCCAAGAAATGGCTCAACTTTTAGGTTTTGATCATTATGCAGCATATTCACTGGCAAGTAAGATGGCTCCAAGTGTTGAAGCTGTAGATCAATTCCTGATTGAGTTGGCAGAACATGCTCGTAAACCTGCCCTACAAGAAATTGAGGCATTAAAAGCAATTGCTCAATCTCATGGTGTAGATGAACTACAACCTTGGGACACGACGTATTTCTCGGAAAAACTCAAAGTTCAACAGTTTAATCTGTCTCAGGAAGCACTTAAGCCATACTTCCCTACCCCTGTCGTCGTTCAAGGTTTATTTAAAATTGTGGAGCGTTTATATGGTATTCAAGTCATTGAACGTGAAGCACCTGTATGGCATCCAGATGCACGATATTATGAGCTTGAAGATCAAGGCAGTGTCATAGGTGGATTCTATTTTGACTTGTACGCTAGAAGTGGGAAACGTGGTGGAGCATGGATGAGCGGATTCCGCTCACGTATGCAAACCAACAATGGCATGCAGAAACCGATTTGTTACATGGTCGGTAATTTTACACCACCAATTGGTCAACAGCCTGCGCTTTTAACACATGATGAAGTCGTTACTCTTTTCCATGAGTTTGGACATGGTCTGCATCATATGCTCACAGAAGTAGATCATATCTCTGTAGCAGGCACACATGGTGTCGCTTGGGATGCCGTCGAGCTGCCAAGTCAGTTTATGGAATTCTGGACTTGGGATAATGAAAGCTTGGCTTTAATCAGCCAACACATTGAGACCAAAACACCCTTACCTGAAGAACTCCTTAAGTCTCTTTTGGATGCGAGATTTTTCCAATCAGGCATGCAAACCCTTCGTCAACTTGAGTTTGCCATGTTTGATTTGAATATACATAAACAATCACCTGCTTTAGATGCAATAGGTATTCAACACACTCTAAACGAAATTCGTGAACAATATGCTGTTCTCCCTACAGCACCATACAACCGATTCCAAAATAGTTTTAGCCATATTTTCGCAGGGGGTTATGCCGCAGGCTATTACTCTTACAAATGGGCTGAAGTTTTAGCAAGTGATGCATTCGATCGCTTTGAACAAGAAGGCATCTTCAACCAAGAGACTGGACTTGCTTTCCGCAAAGCAGTGCTTGCTGTAGGCGGTAAAGATACAGCGCTTGATGCCTTTGTTAAATTTAGAGGTCGTGAGCCTAAAATTGATGCATTATTACGCCATCAAGGTTGGACGAATGACACTAAAACTGCTTAAACTACGTTACTAATTTTTGAAGGTGAGTGTCATTATGTCGATCAAACGTCGTTTCATTGCAGGTGCAAAATGTCCGAAATGTGAAGCTATGGATCGTATTGTCATGCTCACTTCAGGTGATTCAGAATGGATCGAATGTATTGAATGTAACTATTCTGAAAATCGTCCGACACATATAGATGAACCTCAAATGCCTGAGGTTGCAGACGAAATTGGTGTTATTCAATTTAAGCCGCGCCCAAGAAATTAAGATATTATAAAAATCAACAAAGCCAGCTCGATGGAGCTGGCTTTGTTGTAAATTCATCAAAAAATAAGCACCCGAAGGTGCTTATTTTATTTAATTATTGATACCAACCGAATAACTTAAAGATATAAGGCACATAGGCGATAATCAACATTGCTGGAATCATCACAATCAGAGGTAGAATCCAACGTTCGTATTTGTAGTAGAACGTTTTATCTTTCACTTCTGCATCGGCAGCAGCCACCTCTTCATCTCCAATCGACTGCCTTGCGAGCAAGTGATTGAGTGCAACTGGAGGTGATATATAACCCAATTCGAAACCAATTAAAGCAATCATCCAGAAGTGAACAGGATCAATACCATAAGCGTAGGCGACAGGCGCAACTGTTGCTGAAATTAAGATGACAGCACCAAACGGATCCATAATCATACCGACAAATACCATGAGACATACGATCAAGGTAATCACGATATAGATATTTTCAATATCCGTTGGGAAGTGTTCCATCAACTCGATACGCTCTAAGTATCCACCAACGCTGACAGACAATGCCATTAAGATCACAAGCGCCCCGATATGTCCGACTGTTTCACTTGCAGATACATGAATTGACTTCCAGAAACTCACTTTACGCGCAGGATTGTCTGGACTATCTTGCGCTGCAATTTCAGATGCTGACACTCGCGCCTTAGCTGCTTCTTGTTCAACCGAAGTATGGCTTAATGTCGTATCCCAATGTCCTACTGGTGCGAGTGGTGCTGGTTCATGACGTAATTTTTCATAAAGCACCATGACAAGTAAGATGATTGGCATCATGACTGGTGCAGTGAACTCATTCAAATTGGTATTTAATGCATACTTGTAGAATGACCACACGATCAGGAACACGATCACATAAGGAACTACTGCCACTAATGCCTTAGCGGAATTCGGGAATGCAACTGATGGCGCTGCAATACGGAATTTTTGCTCAGCAAAGAACAGTGAAATTAATAGGAACAGTGTCGAAGTGATGAGGAAAACACCGATACCATATTGGTATAATAAATCAGTTGTTACTTCTTTGTTCAGTGATGCAACAACAACAATCAATAGACATGGACGGAGTACCACACCAAGCGAACCCGACATCGCTGCTGTAGCCAAAGCGAATTGACGGCGTCCGCCCGCATTCCAAACTTCTTTATAAATGATCGCACCTGCAGCGATTACAAAAATACCTGATGCACCTGTATAAGCTGTAGGTAATGCAGCAGCAAGTAAGATTAACCAGGTAAGCGTTTCAGGCGCTAGATTCCATGGACGTAAAATATTTAGGAATTTATCAACAATTAATGTCTGCTTTAACAGCATACCTGCCCAAATGAACAGTGATAAATTAAGGAAAATGGTAGAGAACTCAACCAGCTGCCCTAAATAAATCCCTTGACCCATTGGATAGTCCATCACAAAGGTAAAGTTAAATCCTGTTGTGATCGCCATATAGGCATAAAGTGGGACTGACAATAATGCCATGCCAATCGTACCACCTGGCTTCGCATTTTCTGGTACACGGAACAATTGGTACAAACTAATTAATGTCAGTGTACTGAACAAGATTATCCATAACCAATAGATGATTGTCATCTCACTGGTTGGCGGAACACCAGAGTTCAATACAGATCTATACTGACTGATCGCTGAACTGGTTAAGAAACTGTTCGCAAGTATCATTGCGACAGCGTAAACCCGATAATCTAAAACAGAACTTGGACCGCGTAGACCAATGTGGTGGATTTTAAGTGTTGCAGTGATCGCTGCAAGTACCACCATGATAATCAATAGAACTGCCTTATTTTCCGTACCAAATTGGAAAATACCAAAGAAAGTTGTTTCCATGGTTCGGTAAGTTCGTATTGAAGGATTATCTTCTAAATACTGAATTGACTTATCATAGAAGGCATATTTTTCTTCACATAACTGTTGACCAGCCAATACAGAGGCACGAACATCTTCTTCAGACGTTGTACCAAAGATATCTGCAAATTCATCTTTTGCATTAGCTTGCATTTGGTTTTGAACCAAAAGGTCAATATTTGGATTTCGATCACAGACTGGCTTTTCAGGTTCGGCACGCAAGAATGAATACTGCATACCAATTTTTTCGTCACCGTATAGACTTTCACCTATACGTAACATCTGCCCGTGAATCATTTCTCCTGTCCCGATGATGAGCGTCAGTAACAGTAGAAGCAAAATCGTAAACGCAGATATCCACTCAGTCCATATATAACGAAGTAGACCTAACCCAGATCTCTTTTTAGAAGGCTCTTGCATTGTTATTCCATTATTTAATACTGCTATACATTGCCTGTACAGCTCATCTTTTCTAATTCGGGCTTAGGCAAAATCCTTTACCTAATTTCCTTACCACTTTTATCACATGAATCTGACTGATTTTTTTTTAAAAAAGAATGACTGACTTTTCCATTTTTTTTAAATTTATGCCAATTTTCATCAATTCACCTCTTAAGAGCGAGATAAAAACCAACTAAATCAGTAGGCTATACCATACTGTATTTCTTTTTTTAAACAAATATGACCTTAAAAAAATAAATGCAAAAGATTTGAATCTGATCACACATTAAAATAAGTGATAATTAAGCATCAGAGGAATTAAGAGATGTGTGTGTCCTTCACGGAGATGTGCTGATAAATTAAAAAGAACATGCTGAGTAATGCCCCCCATATTGCACCTGTTAAATGTGCTTCAACCAATACTGGGCTACCAATCATTTGCGCAGTATCGAGAGAACCAAAGATATTTTCCCACAAAATTTTGCCCGTGATTAAAGCTAATACAAGCAGCGAGAATTTACGTTCTTTTTCAAATTTTAAAAAATAAACTGCCAAAGCCATATACATACCATGTAGCACCCCTGATAGACCTGCATAAGCTTCAACGCGAGGATAAACATAAAAAAAACTTAAACTAATTAATGGCGGGAGTGCGATCAACAAGTACAACATGTACCTAATTTTGACATATGGGAAGATGAATGGTAGGCAGGCTAAACCCACCATATTCAATGCATAGTGTATCCATCCCACATGTACATAGTGAGCTGTCCATACTCGCCAAATTTCTTCATCCAATACAGGACGCCAATAGAAAAAATACTCCTGAAAAATCTGCAAACTAGCAGCAATACTGATACAGCATGCAATAAACAGTATTTTTCGAATCAGGATAGTATCTTTCATCTTTCGTATTCCTAAAAGAAAAAGAGCTTAAAGCTCTTTTTCTTGAATAACTCCATTTTTAATTTTGAACAAAATTAAAAAATCTTATTCGCCTAATGTGTTCTCGAAAAGATCATCGGCTTCATTGGTCGCTTGATCATCCCAGAAGCTCGACATTCCATCTGCTTCAGTTCGGACACCTGTATTCTCCGTCCAATAACGGTCTGAGATCGCTTGTATCATTTGTCCTGCCATATTATCCAATAACTTAAACTCTGGATTTACAGGAACTTCTTCAGCACGTGAAGCGGCATAAGAACGTAATGCATCACGTATTTTTGCATCGTCACCACTGGCTTGTGCTGCAACAGCATACAAGGCATGCGATAAGCGTACTCCTTTTTGCTCACCAATTTGCATAGATTGTTTAAGCGTTTGGTATGGATCTGGTTTGCCTGCATCAGCTCCAGGTAATAATGTCCAAATCACTGCTCGAGTAGCATTCGGTACGCCCCAGAACTTGTTGTTATCGAGGCAGACCATGCCACGTTCAACAATTGCTGCGATATCTTTAGGAACATGCACTTGACCACCAGAAGCAATATCATTGGTCATCGCTTGTAAGCCACTTAACATGCCTAACAGATATACTGTTTGGTCAAGATTACGACGCATAGTTGGACATGAGTCACCTAAATTATATTTATATTTAGACTGCCAACGCTCCGCAAACAATTGATAACCCGTATATTGACGTTCGGCAGCAACAGCAGCCCAGCGCTTTTGTTCAATACGCGCATCTTGTGCTTCTGTCACTTGACCTGCTTTTGATGCTCTTAGGTATCTTAATTCTGCATCTAAGGCACGATTTTCTGCGCACATCCCTGAAGCTGAATATAAAAGAACTGCCATACGGGTCGGATCAGCACCCATATCTTTAGTCGCCATAATCACAGGAGTCAAAGCTGTGCCCTGATTACACACCATATCCACATCACCCATTGAGAGTACTGGCGGTAAGATGTGTTTTTCACTAAACGCAAGTGATGCATTCGCACCAGTTTTGATTACGTATGAACATCCAGATAAAGTTGTAGCTGCTACAACCGCAATTGCCGTGAAAAGACCTTGAGTCTTTAATTTAGACATACTTCCTGTCCTCAATTTTATAATTTTGTCATCCTTGCGATTTAAAATATCAGATGCAATCGCTGAATAAAAGTGCAGCAATGCACTTCATTAACAATTAGTCTGTCATTGATCTGAATTGAAATAATTGACTTATTTTTTGAATTGTTAAAATTTTGGGCAAAAAAAAGTAGCATTGCGACGGTTCGGCACATGCTACTTATTAAATGGTAAACTCAAGAGAGTTTATTTTGTTCGTTGTTGTGGTGTTCAATTCGTTCCTTCAGCACAGTTCCTAGTCTTCCAATTATAATTGCCATAACAGCAGCAACCACTAGAAACAACCACATATGAATTTCGCTCATTTTGAAATTCCTCATTAGCTGTTGGTATATTTAATGTACTTTAGAAATTTAGATTTCATCGCATTTTTGTCTAACAATTTGATTTTCTTTCATTTTCGTCAAACAATTCATTTTTTGTTCATACTATACGTTTTTAAATAATTGTTTTTTATCATGTTTTAAATTGTAAAATAAAGCACTTTTTGTCTAACAATTAGCCAAAATTTGCATGAGTAATCAAGCTTTTCCATTGTTTTTCATCTATTTGATCTCTCCAAATCACCAAAGAATCTAATTTCTTTTCGTTAAAACTGAGTACAACGAAGTAATGAAAATGAAAAACTCGAGTCAGTTTTGCTTGGTATATTTTTGGATTTGAAGTCATTTGAATCGACCATAAATCTTTGTCTAGTTTTTGTAATTCACTTAATTGTGGTTTTTTTCTAAAACCCCACCAGATAATCAGTATAAATATAATACTGCTTAAAGCATAAATGAGCTCAATACTGATTAATAAAGTAATACTCATGATGAACATAAAGAAAGCGTGAAACACAGCTGAATAAAGGCTGTGTTTCAGTGAATAACGCTCATGGATTATGGACATAATCTTTTAATTTTTTAATAAATTGGCGCAATTCAGGTCGAGGTGGTTCAGAAACCTCCATAAACCAATCCAATAAATCAGGATCTTCTTGCTCAACCAATTCAGCAAACATTGCTTTCTCTTCAGGTTCAGCTTGCAAATAGTATTGCTTTACATAAGGATCAAAATACACGTCAATTTCTTTTAACCCACGACGTGCGCGATAGATAACTTTACGCTCTTCAAGCGTTAATTCATCGTACATTTTTATCCCCTAATCTGTGTTCATTCCATTTTAACTGAAGCCATGAGCTTTGTGTTTTAAAAATATCAATTGACCAAATTCATCAGCATTTCTTGTGTTTTGAGCATTCAACACATTGCACCAATGTTCAGGCTCTCTTATGTTGTGGCTATTCTAATAACACTTATGGAAATATAAATATGCAATCAGGCGCAATTCGACCAATTCCTAATATGTTGCCTCGAAAATTATTCAATGCAGAACATGAAGCCTTTCGTGATACTGTCCGAAAATTCTATGAAAAAGAAGTCGTTCCAAATATTGCCAAATACGAAGAACAACAACATGTAGATCGTGACTTATGGAATAAAGCGGGTGAAATGGGTCTATTGTGCACCACAATGCCTGAAGAATATGGTGGATATGGTGTAGATCGACTCTACAGTATGATCCTCATTGAAGAACAAGCTTATGCAATGGATTCATCAACTGGTTTTTCATTGCATTCGGATATTGTTGCGAACTACCTGAATAATTTTGCCAACGAAGAGCAGAAGAAAAAATGGCTCCCTAAAATGGCTTCTGGCGAAGTTGTCACTGCCATTGCGATGACGGAGCCTGGTACAGGTTCAGACTTACAAGCTGTACGAACTTCTGCAGTTTTAGATGGCGATGAATATGTCATCAATGGTTCTAAAATTTTTATTACCAATGGTTATCTATGTGACATGGCGATTGTTGTGTGCAAGACAGGTAATAGTGATAAAGGTTCAGCCAACTTATCGCTTATCATTGTCGAAGCTGATCGAGCAGGATTCACCAAAGGTAAACCACTCAATAAAATTGGTATGAAAGGACAAGATACTTGCGAATTGTTCTTTGATAATGTTCGTGTACCAAAGGAAAATTTAATTGGTATGGAAGGCATGGGCTTCATCATGCTTATGAAAGAACTCGCATGGGAACGTATGCTTGTTGCGATTATCTGCCAAGCAGGTGCAGAAGCTGCCTTTGCGCACACAGTACAATATACAAAAGATCGTAAAGCATTTGGCAAGCCAATTGGTGCATTTCAAAATACACGTTTTAAGCTAGCAGAACTTCGAACTGAAATAGACTTCTGTCGTTCTTATTTAGATCGTTGTATGGAATTACAACTTGAGGGTACGTTAGGTGTAGATGCGGCCGCAGCTGCAAAATATAAAATTTCTGATATGTTCTCTAAAGTCGTCGATGAATGCTTGCAGTTACATGGTGGCTATGGCTTCATGCTTGAATACCCTATTGCACGCGCATATATTGATAACCGTGCAAATCGTATATATGCAGGCACCAATGAAATCATGAAAGAACTCATATCTCGTTCTTTATAAATAGAAAAAGGAAGCTTTCGCTTCCTTTTTTATTTTAATAGCTATTCATTAAGATACTAATTTAGGCTTTTTTACAGACTGTGCGGGAGCCTTCGAAAATTTTAAAATACCATCGTTAAAAGTCGCATTTTTGAGATCTTTACGATCAGCTAAATAGTTATGCGTTGCCATCCAAGGTGCCTTAGTACCTTGTTTTGGAAGTTGATCAGCCGCTCGCGCGATATAACCTGATGACATTTCACCCATAACTGTTTCATCGAGCATTGCAGAATGGTCAGTTGGTGCGACAACTTCATCATAACCGTTCTGATCCATATATTTGAATAAACGGCAAATATAATCAGCAACGACATCTACTTTTAAGGTCCATGACGCGTTCACATAACCAATAACCATCGCCATATTTGGTACATCACTTACCATCACACCATTATAAAGCATATGTTCGCTAGTCTTGATCGGCTGACCATCAACAGTCGCTTTGATACCGCCCATAATTTGAATTTCTAGACCAGTTGCAGAAACAATGATATCTGCATCTAAGTGTTTACCAGATTTTAATTGAATACCATTTTCAGTGAAGGATTCAATATGATCTGTTTCAACACTTGCTTTACCACTACGTAAAATTTTGAATAAATCACCGTCTGGCACTACACATAAACGTTGATCCCAAGGATTGTAACTTGGGGTAAAGTGCTTCATATCCACTTTACCTTTCAACTGCATTTCAATAGATTTAAGAAGTAACTTGCGAACAAGTTGAGGTTGTTTTTTTGACAAAGCAAAAATCGCACGTTGCATTCCGATATTACGAGCACGCGTGAACTTATATGCCATGTCCTCTGTCATAAATTTACGTGTTTTGTCATAAACAAAATCAATCGAAGGAATTGAAGCAATATACGTTGGTGAACGTTGTAACATTGTTACATGCCCAGCCCCACCTTTTGCCATTGCTGGTACTAAAGTGATTGCAGTTGCTCCACTACCAATAATAACTACTTTCTTACCGGTATAATCTAAATTTTCAGGCCAAAATTGTGGATGAATCAATTGACCTTTAAATTTATCTTGATTTGGAAAATCAGGTTGGAAACCTTGATCGTAGTTATAATAGCCTGTACATCCTAAGACGAAATTAGCTTGCCAAGTTTGTTTCTTTTCATTTTGATCTTCGATTTCTACAATCCATTTTTTAATTGAAGTATCGTAATTAGCTGAAAGGACACGATGTTCAAAATGAATTTTTTCTTTAATATTGTACTCACTAACAACTTCGCCCAAGTAACCTTTAATCGAAGCACCATCTGCAAGCACATTCGCTTTACGCCATGGCTTAAAATTGTAGCCAAAAGTAGACATATCTGAGTCGGAGCGAATACCTGGGTATTTAAACAAATCCCACGTTCCACCGAAACTTTTACGACGTTCGAGTATTTCAAATTTACGGTTCGGATTATTTTTAATTAAATGTGCTGCAATTCCAATTCCAGAGATACCAGCACCAACAATAAGAATATCGACTTGCTTATCCATTTCTTTTATTAACCTTTTTATAAGAACATTTTTATTAAAACATATTTTTGACAATACACAATGTCAAGTTTGACTAAAAGTTGCAAAAAACATATCAATTCAGGTCAAGTAATGCCAATTGTTAGACAAAAAAAAGGTCGGTTTATTCAACCGACCTTTTTTGAACAACTTGCGATGTTCTACACGAAATTATTTAACTTCGCGATCTACTAGCTCAACGTAAGCCATCGGTGCAGCATCACCTGCACGGAAGCCCGCTTTAAGAACACGTAGATAACCGCCGTTACGTTCTTTGTAACGAGGGCCAAGAACGGTAAATAATTTACCAACAGTTGCTGCTGAACGAGTACGAGCAAACGCTAAACGGCGGTTTGCTACTGTATCGACTTTAGCTAAAGTGATTAAAGGCTCAGCTACACGACGTAACTCTTTTGCTTTAGGCACAGTTGTTTTGATCAACTCGTGTTCAAACAAAGAATTAGCCATGTTTTGGAACATCGCTTTACGATGACTGCTTGTACGGCCTAATTTCACACCACTATTACGATGACGCATGGTGATAGTCCTACTTAATTAACGACTACGATAGGCAAAACGATCGTCCATACGTAAACTAGCTGGTGGCCAGTTTTCTAAACGCATGCCGAGTTGTAAGCCTTTTGAAGCCAGAACATCTTTGATCTCAGTCAACGATTTTTTACCTAAGTTAGGAGTTTTTAACAACTCAACTTCAGTACGTTGAACAAGATCACCAATGTAGTAAATATTTTCTGCTTTCAAACAGTTAGCAGAACGAACAGTAAGCTCTAGATCATCTACTGGACGAAGCAAGATTGGGTCAACTTCTTCACGAGGTTCTTGAGCAACTGGAGCTTGATCTTTCTGAAGATCAACAAAGATTGCAATTTGTTGTTGCAAGATTGTTGCCGCTTTACGGATCGCTTCTTCAGGATCAACAGTCCCGTTTGTTTCAAGATCAATGACCAACTTGTCAAGGTCTGTACGTTGTTCTACACGAGCATTTTCAACTGTGTAAGAAACACGTTTAATCGGGCTATAAGACGCATCTAATTGTAAACGTCCCACTGGGCGAGTTTCACCTTCTGGGAAGCGAGAATCAGAAGTCTCATAACCACGACCTTGAACAACTTTCAAGCGCATTTTCAATGAGCCTGAAGCACTTAACGTGCCGATCAAATGTTCAGGGTTAACCACTTCGACATTGTGAGGTAAACGAAGATCAGCGGCAGTTACATCGCCAGGTCCTTGTTTCTCTAATGTCAAATATGCTTCATTTTGATCGAACAGCTTAATAGACAATCCTTTAAGGTTCAGCAAGAGCTCGACGATGTCCTGCTGCAAGCCTTCTAAAGTACTGTACTCGTGCTCGACGCCTTCAATCTCAACTTCAACCACAGCAGCGCCAGGTAAAGATGATAAAAGAATGCGACGTAAAGCATTACCTAGAGTATGACCAAAGCCACGCTCTAAAGGTTCTAGAATCACTTTTGCCGAGGTCCCGCTTGCCGCTTCGACCTTGATCGCTTGCGGAGTTAGAAACTCGTTTGCAGTACGCGTCATTATTGCTACCTCAAGGATTATTTAGAATACAATTCAACAATCAAGCTTTCGTTGATTTCAGCAGGTAAATCAGAACGATCAGGTGCAGATTTGAATGTACCTTCTAATTTAGAATGGTCAACTTCCATCCAAGAAGGAGTTCCACGTTGAGCAGCCAATTCAATTGCGTTTTTAATACGTAATTGTTGTTTAGCGCCTTCGTGTACTGCAATCACGTCACCAGCTTTAACTTGGATTGACGCGATGTTAACACGACGACCATTTAAAGTGATTGAACGGTGAGATACAAGCTGACGAGCTTCTGCACGTGTAGAACCAAAGCCCATACGATAAACAACGTTATCTAAACGGCTTTCAAGCAATTTCAACAAGTTTTCACCTGTTGCGCCTTTAACACGAGCAGCTTCTTTATAGTAGTTACTAAATTGACGTTCTAAAACACCGTACATACGACGTACTTTTTGTTTTTCACGTAATTGTAGTGAGTACTCTGATTGTTTACCACCACGAGCTCCACCATGTTGGCCAGGAGCTTTAGCATGTTTTTTTGTCTTAACATCAAACGGTTTAACGCCTGATTTAAGTTGCAGGTCTGTCCCTTCGCGGCGAGAGAGTTTGCATTTTGGACCAATATAACGAGCCATGAATGTTTCTCCTTACACGCGACGTTTTTTAGGTGGACGGCAACCGTTGTGAGGAATTGGAGTCACATCGGTAATGCTATTAATTTTATAACCCACTGCACCTAAAGCACGAACCGCAGATTCACGACCTGGACCAGGACCTTTAACAAGGACGTCCAAGTTTTTCAAACCGTAATCTAAAGCAGCTTTACCAGCAACTTCAGCAGCTACCTGAGCAGCAAACGGAGTTGATTTACGTGATCCACGGAAGCCTTGTCCACCTGAAGTGGCCCAAGCCAGTGCATTACCTTGACGATCGGTAATAGTCACAATGGTGTTATTAAAAGAAGCGTGAATGTGTGCAACACCTTCAGAGACGGTACGAGTGACCTTCTTGCGTGTGCGAGTATCTTTAGCCATCTTTTAGCTTCCAGAAATCTTATTTCTTAATAGGTTTGCGCGGACCTTTACGGGTACGTGCGTTAGTTTTGGTGCGTTGTCCGCGGACAGGCAAGCTGCGACGATGACGAAGACCGCGGTAGCAGCCTAAATCCATTAAACGTTTAATGTTCATGGAAATTTCGCGACGTAAGTCACCTTCGGTCGGAACCTTAGCAACTTCTGCACGAATCGCATCAAGCTGAGCGTCATCTAATTCACGGATCTTAGTAGTTGGTGCAATACCAGTTGCAGCTAAGATTTGCTTAGCAGTATGGCGACCAATACCAAAGATATACGTAAGAGAGATAACAGCATGCTTGTTATCCGGAATGTTTACACCGGCAATACGAGCCATTCACTTTCTCCAAAAAGGCAGTAGAGATAATCAACCGCCCCACAAAATCTTTGAGGGGCGGATAATAACCTAATTAGCCTACTGAAATCAACAGGTCTTGATCAGATTAACCTTGACGCTGCTTATGACGAGGTTCAGCGCTACAAATCACGCGGATTACCCCATTACGACGGATAACTTTACAGCTACCACAAATTTTCTTTACAGAAGCTTGAACTTTCATGATGAAACCTCTAAGTGCGCTTATCCCTTAGGATGAGCAGTCGTTTTACTCATTAGTGTTTGATTATCATATTGGCGCGATGTGAGGTGTGCCTGTAGCTGAGCCATAAAGTCCATAACTACAACAACCACGATCAACAGCGATGTACCACCCAAATGGAATGGAATACCGAAAGAACTTTGAAGCACCATCGGCATTAAACATACAACAGTGATATAAATCGAACCGATAAATGTTAAACGACTAAGAATATGATCTAAATAACGAGCAGTTTGCTCACCTGGGCGGATACCAGGTACATAAGCTCCACTACGCTTTAAGTTTTCAGAAACTTCTTTAGGACTAAACACTAGTGCCGTATAGAAATAACAGAAGAAAATAATAAGCGCACCGAATAGCACCAAATATAATGGCTGTCCAGGCGATAAAACTAATGCCAAATCTTGTAGTGTGCGCTTAACGATCCCTGCATTAGGATCAGAACTACCTAACCATTGACCTAAACTTGCAGGAAACAGCAATAACGAACTTGCGAAAATTGCTGGAATAACACCTGCCATGTTGATTTTTAATGGTAAGTGAGTCTGCTGTGCAGTAAATACTCGGCGACCTTGCTGCTTTTGAGCATAGTTAACAGGTATACGACGTTGTGCTTTTTCAATAAACACAATCGCAGCTAAAACAGCTAAAGACAATAAGCCAAATATAGCAATACCAATTAAGCTTGATTGACCATTTTCCACAAGGGTGAATGATTGCACAACCATACTTGGTAAACCAGCAACAATACCTGCAAAGATGATCATAGAGATCCCATTACCAACACCACGTTCGGTAATTTGCTCTCCCAACCACATTAAGAACATGGTACCTGCAACTAACGACGTTAACGCAGGGATATAGAATGCTAAACCTGAAGTAAAGGTAATCCCTTGACTAATCAGACCCGCACACATACCAATACCTTGTACAATTGCAAGGAATAATGTGCCGTAACGCGTATATTGGTTAATCTTACGCTTGCCCTGCTCGCCTTCTTTTTTCAATGCTTCCAGCGAAGGAACAACCGTTGACATTAACTGCACGATAATCGATGCAGAAATATACGGCATGATCCCCAACGCAAGAATGGACATTCGTTCCAATGCCCCGCCTGAGAACATATTAAACAAACCAAGGAAAGTACCCTGGTTTGCATTAAAGAAACGTTCTAAAGCGACATTATCAATACCTGGCAGCGGAATATGCGCTCCTAGTCGAAAGACCACCAAAGCACCAATTAAAAACATTAATCGGCGAATAATTTCACGATATTTCACGTGAAATGGTTGACCTTTCATCATGTGAACATGACCTGTAGAACTAGGAGACATAGACACTCGCGATTACTCCTCGACTTTACCGCCAGCAGCTTCAACAGCAGCTTTAGCGCCTTTAGTCAATGCAACACCTTGAACAGTGAATGCACGAGTGATTTCACCAGAAAGAACGATACGAGCACGAATCATATCTTTACGTACAACGTTCGCTGCTTTTAAAGTTTCAAGAGTAACGATATCGCCTTCAACTTTGTTAAGTTCAGACAAACGTACTTCAGCAGTTTTCAAAGCCAATTGGCTAGTGAAACCGAACTTAGGTAGACGACGATATAACGCAGTTTGACCACCCTCGAAACCTGGACGAGTACCACCGCTCTTACGTGAGTTTTGACCTTTGACACCACGGCCACCAGTCTTACCAACGCCAGAACCAATACCACGGCCTAAACGAAGGTTTTCACGCTTAGCACCTTCTGCAGGTGCAATTGTATTTAAACGCAGAGTCATGGCTTATTCCTCTACACTAACCATATAGTAAACTTGATTGATCATACCACGGTTAGAAGGAGTATCTTGAACTTCTACAGTGTGACCAATACGACGCAGACCTAAACCTTTAAGGCTAAGCTTGTGATTTTTCAAGCGATGCGATGCAGATTTAGTCTGGGTAACTTTAATCGTTTTCATGATTGATTACCCTTGAATTTGTGCTACTGAAAGACCACGTTTCGCAGCAACTTTCTCAGGAGAAGTCATATCACGCAGACCATTAAAAGTCGCGTTTACTACGTTCGCAGCGTTAGTAGAACCATAACATTTAGTTAATACGTTACGTACACCAACAGCTTCTAAAACAGCACGCATAGCGCCACCAGCAATTACACCAGTACCTTCAGAAGCAGGTTGCATGTAAACACGGCTAGCACCGTGACGAGCGTTGATAGGGTGCTGAACAGTACCATCAACAAGTTCAACAGTAATCATGTTGCGACGAGCAGCTTCAAGTGCTTTAGAAATAGCAGCTGGAACTTCACGAGCTTTACCACGACCAAAACCTACGCGACCATTACCATCACCCACAACAGTTAATGCTGTGAAAGAGAAGATACGACCACCCTTAACAACTTTGGCTACACGATCAACGGCAACCAGCTTTTCAACAAGACCTTCGTTTTGTTCAACTTTAGCCATGATTAGAACTCCAAGCCGTTTTCACGAGCAGCATCAGCCAAGGCTTTGATACGACCATGATATTTGAAACCAGAACGGTCAAATGCAACTTTAGTGATGCCAGCTGCTTTAGCACGTTCAGCGATTAAAGCACCAACTTTAGTAGCTGCTTCAACGTTACCTGTAGTACCACTACGTAACGTAGCATCTAAAGTAGAAGCTTGCGCTAATACTTTGCCACCATCTGCTGAGATTACTTGAGCATAGATGTGACGCGGAGTGCGGTTTACACACAAACGAGTCGCACCCAATGCACGGATGTGCAAGCGTGTGCTTTTCGCACGACGCAAACGGGTTTGTTTCTTTTCGTTCATAAGAACCTCGCGCCTTATTTCTTCTTAGCTTCTTTACGAAGTACAACTTCATCAGAATAACGAACACCTTTACCTTTATATGGCTCTGGCGGACGGTAACCACGGATATCTGCAGCAACTTGACCTAAAGCTGCTTTATCAGCAGATTTAAGCACGATTTCAGTAGCTGTAGGTGTTTCAGCAGTTACACCTTCAGGAAGGTTGTAATCGATCGGGTGAGAGAAACCTAGGTTAAGGTGAACTGTGTTCCCTTTAACCGCAGCTTTATAACCAACACCGATAAGTTGTAACTTACGTTCGAAACCTTCGCTAACACCTTTAACAAGGTTGTTAAGCACAGCGCGAGCAGTACCAGCTTGCATCCAAGCATCTTTAGATTCAGCTTTAGGAGCAACAGCTAGAATACCGTCTTCCTGTTTTAGCTCGACCAGCGCATGCAGGTTGAAAGACAAAGTACCTTTGCTGCCTTTCACTTCGACCTGCCGGCCGTTCTGAGTAACTGTTACACCATTAGGTACAGTTACTGGGGCTTTAGCCACACGAGACATGAGGAATCACCTATTAAGAAACAAAAGCAATAACTTCACCACCGATACCTGCAGCACGTGCAGCGCGATCAGTCATGATGCCTTTGCTTGTAGAAACAATTGCAATACCTAAACCTTGCTTAACGCTTGGAAGGTTATCTTTACCGCGATATTGACGTAAACCTGGACGGCTAACGCGCTTCACAGTTTCAATAACTGGTTTGCCTTCGAAATATTTTAAAGTCAAAGTAAGTGTTGGTTTGCCTTCAGCATCCGCAACAGCTACGTCAGCGATATAACCTTCTTGTTGAAGAACGTTAGCAATCGCAACTTTTAACTTTGAGTTTGGCATAGAAACAGTTTGTTTCTTCGCCATTTGTGCGTTACGAACACGTGTTAACATGTCGGCAACGGTATCTTGCATACTCATTTATAGTGCTCCTTACCAGCTTGCCTTAACAACGCCCGGTACATCACCTTGCATTACTGTGTCACGTAATTTGTTACGGCTTAAACCGAACTTACGGAAGTAACCATGAGGACGACCAGTTAAACCACAACGGTTACGAAGACGTACTGGAGATGCATTACGTGGTAATGCTTGTAACTTCATCATCGCTTCGAAACGCTCTTCGTCGCTTGCATTTACGTTTGCAATAACAGCTTTTAATTCAGCACGTTTTGCAGCGTATTTAGCAACAGTAGCTTCGCGTTTCAATTCGCGATTAATCATACCTTTCTTAGCCATATCGACCTCTTATTTGAACGGGAAGCCAAATGCACGCATAAGCGCACGGCCTTCGTCATCGGTGCGAGCAGTCGTAGTGATGGTAATATCCATACCACGAATACGGTCAATCTTATCAAAATCGATCTCAGGGAACATGATCTGTTCTTTAAGACCCATAGAGTAGTTACCACGACCGTCAAATGATTTCGCAGAGAAACCACGGAAGTCACGGATACGAGGGATCGCGATAGAGATCAAACGGTCTAAGAATTCGTACATGCGTTCGCCGCGTAAAGTAACTTTACAACCAATCGGCCAACCATCACGGATTTTGAAACCAGCGATAGATTTACGAGCTAACGTAAGAACTGGTTTTTGACCAGCGATAGCTTGCATATCAGAAAGAGCACCATCAAGGAGTTTTTTGTCAGCAGCTGCTGCACCAACACCCATATTGATCGTGATTTTAGTGATGCGAGGGATCTCCATCACATTCTTAACGCCCAATTGTTCTTGTAATTGAGCTTTAAGTTCGTCGTTGTAACGCGCTTTAAGTCTGGCCATTGCCTATTTCAACCTATTACTTCGCTACCGCCACTGATTCACCATTTGATTTGTAAACGCGAGTTTTCACGCCATCAATCACTTGGTAACCAACACGGTCAGCCTTTTGGGTTGTAGCATTAAAAATTGCCACGTTAGAGATATGAAGCAAAGCTTCTTGTGTAACGATAGCGCCTTCAGCACCTGTTGCACGGTTAGGCTTTTGATGCTTCTTAACTAAGTTAAGACCTTCAACCTTAACTCGGTCATTAGAAACAGACAAAACAGTACCTTGTTTGCCTTTTTCTTTACCTGCGATCACGATTACTTGATCGCCTTTTTTAATCTTAGCCATGATTGCCTCTATTATAGAACTTCAGGAGCCAATGAAATGATTTTCATGAACTGTTCAGTACGAAGTTCACGAGTCACTGGTCCGAAAATACGAGTAGCAATCGGAGCTTTGTTGTTGTTCAAAATAACAGCAGCGTTATCATCGAAACGAATAACAGAACCATCTGGACGACGGATACCGAATTTTGTACGTACAACTACTGCATTCATTACGTCGCCTTTTTTAACACGGCCACGTGGAATTGCTTCTTTTACAGTAACTTTAATAATGTCGCCAACTGAAGCATAACGACGATGTGAACCACCAAGTACTTTAATACATTGTACGCGGCGAGCACCACTGTTGTCTGCTACGTCGAGCATAGTTTCGGTCTGAATCATTGCCCTACTCCAAAACCGAGCATCACCGGTCACAATTTCGAAAGGCTCAAAGAGTACTCGAAATTGACCGATGATGCAACAAGAACGTTATTTACTCAGCAGCTGCTTCAACAACTTCAACTAAAGTCCAAGACTTAGTTTTAGAAATTGGGCGGCTTTCTTTGATAGTTACAACATCGCCAGTTTTAGCAGTGTTGTTCTCATCATGAGCGTGTAATTTTGTTGAACGGCGGATTGATTTGCCATACAACGGGTGTTGAACGCGGCGTTCGATAAGAACAACGATAGACTTGTCCATCTTGTCGCTTACTACTTTGCCTGTTAACGTGCGAACTGTTTGCTCACTCATTGTGCGTTCCCCTGTTTTTCGGTAAGGAGGGTCTTGATGCGAGCAATAGTTTTACGAGTTAATTGCACTTCGTGCGATTTACCCAATTGACCAGTTGCTTTAGCCATGCGAAGACGGAATTGGTTCAACTGTTGCTCATCAAGCAAAGCTGTCAATTCTTCTACCGACTTTTCACGTAGATCTTTAGTTTTCATTACATTACCGTCCGAGTCACGATAGTGGTTTTAAACGGAAGTTTAGCAGCAGCAAGTGTAAATGCTTCACGCGCTAATTCTTCGTTCACACCTTCCATTTCGTACAGGATCTTACCTGGTTTGATTTCACAAACCCAATATTCCACAGAACCTTTACCTTTACCCATACGAACTTCTAATGGTTTTTCAGTAATTGGTTTGTCCGGGAATACACGGATAAAGATCTTACCACCACGTTTTACACGACGGCTGATTGTACGACGCGCTGCTTCAATTTGACGCGCAGTCATGCGACCACGTTCAACTGATTTAAGTGCGATAGTACCAAAAGATACTGTGCTACCGCGATGTGCTAGACCAGTGTTACGGCCTTTTTGCACTTTACGGAATTTAGTACGTTTAGGTTGCAACATGGATTATTCTCCTTTTTCAGCAGAACGATCATTGCGACGACCACGACGCTCTTGACCTTCACCACGACCGCGACCACGTTTAGCTGGACGTTCTTCAGCTGGAGCTGGGTTCATGACTTGTTTCATGCCGCCCAAGATCTCACCACGGAAGATCCAAACTTTAACGCCGATCGTACCGTAAGTAGTTTCTGCGCGAACCGCTGAATAGTCGATGTCAGCACGAAGAGTATGTAGAGGTACACGACCTTCACGATACCATTCAGTACGTGCAATCTCTGCACCGCCTAAACGACCAGAAACTTCAACTTTGATACCTTTCGCACCAGCACGCATAGTGTTTTGAACCGCACGCTTCATAGCACGACGGAACATTACACGTTTTTCTAATTGAGAAGCAATTGCTTCACCAACTAGACGAGCGTCTAAATCTGGACGATCAATTTCGTTGATGCTTACTTGCGCTGGAACACCCATAATATTGGTAAGTTCGCGCTGTAATTTTTCAATGTCTTCGCCTTTTTTACCGATCACGATACCAGGACGAGCAGTGCTAATTGTTACTTTAGCAGCGCCTGTTGGACGTTCGATAAGAATATTGCTCACCATCGCATTCTTAAGTTTTTTGTTTAAAAACTCACGAACTTGAAGATCTTTAAGCAAGTATTCAGCGTATTGTTTCGGATTCGCATACCAGTTAGCGTTATGACGTTTCACAACACCTAGGCGGATACCGATTGGATGAACCTTCTGACCCATATCAAACCCCTACCTTAACGGTGATGTGACAAGTACGCTTAGTAATACGATCTGCACGGCCTTTAGCACGTGGCAAAATACGTTTAAGGCTCATGCCTTCATCAACGTAGATCGTAGAAACTTTAAGATCGTCTACATCTAAACTGTTATTATGTTCAGCATTTGCAATCGCAGATTCCAACGCTTTCTTAACTAAAACTGCAGCTTTTTTGTTGCTGAAGTTTAGAATGTTAAGAGCGTGCGCAACAGATTTGCCGCGAATCAAGTCTGCAACCAAACGAGCTTTTTGTGCCGAGATAGCGGCACCGCGTAATTTAGCAGTTACTTCCATCATAGCACCTATTAACGTTTAGATTTCTTGTCAACACCGTGACCACGGTAAGTACGAGTCGGTGCAAATTCACCAAGCTTGTGACCAACCATATGCTCAGATACGATTACCGGAACATGGTTACGACCATTGTGTACAGAAATTGTTAAACCAACAAAATCCGGGAGGATCATCGAACGACGCGACCAAGTTTTGATCGGCTTACGGTTATTAGCCGCGATAGCCGCTTCAACCTTAGCGAACAAGTGCGCATCGACGAATGGGCCTTTTTTCAGAGAACGAGGCATTGTCAGATTCCTTTACTTGTTACTTAACGCGACGGTCGCGAATGATCATCTTAGTCGTACGCTTATTGGTACGTGTCTTGTACCCTTTAGCTTTTTGACCCCATGGGCTTACAGGTTGAATACCTTTGTTACGCCCTTCACCACCACCATGCGGGTGATCTACCGGGTTCATCGCCATACCACGAACGGTAGGACGAACACCACGCCAGCGTGAAGCACCAGCTTTACCTAGTGAACGTAAGTTGCTTTCTTGGTTAGAAACTTCACCAAGAACTGCGCGACATTCAACGTGTACTTTACGCATTTCGCCAGAACGTAGACGAATAATTGCGTAAGAACCGTCACGACCCAATAACTGAGCAGAAGCACCAGCAGAACGCACTAATTGAGCGCCTTTACCGATTTTAAGCTCGATATTGTGAAGAGTAGAACCGATAGGCATGTTACGAAGTGGTAAGCAGTTACCTGGACGAATTGGAGCATCGTTACCAGATTGAACTTTATCACCAGCACGTAGACCTTTAGGCGCAATGATATAACGACGCTCACCGTCAGCATACAAAACTAATGCAATGTGTGCAGTACGGTTAGGATCGTATTCGATACGCTCTACAGTCGCAGGAATGCCATCTTTGTTACGTTTAAAGTCAACAATACGGTAATGTTGCTTGTGACCACCACCAACGTGACGTGTAGTAATGTGACCGTTGTTATTACGACCACCAGTACGTTTTTTAGCTTCTACCAACGGAGCATAAGGCGCACCTTTGTGAAGATGGTCGTGAACGACTTTCTCTACAAAGCGACGTCCTGGAGACGTTGGCTTACATTTTTGAATAGGCATAATTCTCGTCCTTATTCCGCTGTGCTTTCAGCGGTATCGCCCAAGTCAGCCATTTCTACATCTTGGCCAGCTTTCAGGGTGACGTATGCTTTTTTAACATCAGAACGACGTCCGATAGTTTTACCAAAGCGTTTAGTCTTACCTTTAGTGATAGTCGTGTTAACTTTAACAACTTCTACACCAAATAATTGTTCAACTGCTTTTTTGATTTCAAGTTTGTTTGCATCGATAGCAACTTTAAACACTTGAACACCAGCAGTTTCACCTAAAACTTGTGCTTTTTCTGAGAATACAGGTCCTTTTAGGACTTGATAGATACGTTCGTTGTTCATCCGAGTTCTACCTCAATTTTCTTAGCAGCAGCTACAGACATAACAACTTTATCGAACGCGATCAAGCTAACAGGATCGATAGCAGCAGCATCAACCACATCAACGTGTGGAAGGTTACGAGCAGCTAGATACAAGTTCTCATCAACAGCATCAGTAACGATTAATGCACGAGTAGCATTCAAGTCGTTAAGTTTTGCAAGCAATTCTTTAGTTTTTGGAGCAGCTACAGCAAACTCTTCAACTAAAACTAAGCGATCTTGACGAACAAGTTCAGCTAGGATGCATTGCATAGCACCGCGATACATTTTACGGTTTACTTTTTGAGACCAGTCTTGCGGACGAGCAGCAAAAGTTTTACCACCGCCAACCCAGATTGGGCTACGAATAGAACCAGCACGAGCGCGACCAGTACCTTTTTGACGGAATGGTTTTTTACCACCGCCAGAAACGTCTGCACGTGATTTCTGAGCTTTTGAACCTTGACGACCACCAGCTAAATAAGCTGTAACAACTTGGTGTACAAGAGCTTCATTGAATTCACGACCGAACGCAACTTCTGATAATTCAACAGCAGAGCCGGAAACAGTATTTAAATTCACGTTATTTCCCCTCAAGCCTTGATAGTAGGACGAACAGTTACGTCACCACCGGTAGCACCAGGAACCGCGCCTTTAACTACAAGAACTGAACGCTCTGTATCGATAGCAACGATTTCAAGACCCTGTGTAGTTACGCGTTCAGCACCTAAATGGCCAGCCATTTTTTTGCCCTTGAATACGCGACCAGGAGTCTGGTTTTGACCTGTAGAACCTAGAACACGGTGAGAAACAGAGTTACCGTGAGTAGCGTCTTGAGTACGGAAGTTCCAACGCTTAACACCACCTTGGAAACCTTTACCTTTAGACTGACCAGTTACGTCAACGATTTGACCCACTGTGAACAAATCTACACCGATAGTTCCGCCAACTTCACGACCTTCAAGATCAGCTTCTGTAACACGGAACTCTTGAACTAAACGACCAGCAGCAACACCCGCTTTAGCGAAGTGACCTTTCTGAGCATTAGTAACGCGAGATTCGCGACGTTCACCAGTAGTGATTTGAATCGCTTGATAACCATCAGTTTCAAGCGTTTTGATTTGAGTGATGCGGTTAGGATCAACCTCAATCACTGTAACAGGTACAGAAACACCAGCATCTGTAAAGATACGTGTCATACCGCACTTGCGACCGACTAAACCAATAGCCATGTGCATAAACCTCTAAAAAAGCGGCTTAATTAACTTAGAGTGTTAATTAACCGAAAGCCTTAACCCAATGCGATCTGAACGTCTACACCAGCTGCAAGATCTAATTTCATCAATGCATCTACAGTTTTGTCTGTAGGTTGAACGATGTCGATCAAACGCTTGTAAGTGCGGATTTCATACTGATCACGCGCGTCTTTGTTAACGTGCGGTGAAGTTAGAACGTTAAAACGCTCGATGCGAGTTGGCATCGGGATTGGACCACAAACTTGTGCGCCAGTACGTTTTGCTGTTTCTACGATCTCTTGAGAAGATTGATCAATTAAACGGTGATCAAAAGACTTCAAACGGATACGGATTCTCTGGTTAGACATACCAGTAAACTCCAAGCCAAATATATAAAGAATCACCCATGACGCATCTCCCCCTGTCCGAAAACAAGGCAAGTGTCAGAGGCAGTGAAAATCACTAAGGTCGTGATCGATGCCACGACTGTAACGATCTAAACAACAATCAACGTTGTTTAGCCCTCAATATCAAAGGGTCGCCCATTATAACGATTGTTTAACTGTTAAGCAAACCTATTTATCATTTTTTCTCAATTTACGGTTAAGCGTTGGCGGCTTTCTTTTGTACACCCTGCCCGAACCCCAATACATAATTAATTGCATCGATCAGCAATTCATTCCCTTTTTGAAACCTCGTTTTTTTTGTTTGTTTTAAGGTATCTAATGATTGTACATAAGTGCCAGAAAATACCTTCTCATGCTCTTCATTCTCAATATACATTTGTAAAACTTTCGGCGTTATTTCTGGATGAAACTGAAAACCCAGCACATTCTTTCCAATTTGGTACATTTGGTTTGCACACACATTATTTTCAGCCAGTCTGACGCCTCCTTTAGGAATCTCAAAAGTCTCACTGTGCCATTGCATTATTTCCAATTCTTTAGGTATTTCAAAGTAATCTGATAAACCATGTTGAGTTCTGAAGACTTTAGTCCAACCTAACTCTTGTTGTTCATTTAAACGTACACTTGCTCCCAAAGCATTGGCTATAAGCTGACCTCCGAGACACAAACCAATTGCAGGCTTGCCTAGTGATAAATATCGACGGATCCATCTTTTTTCTATTTTTAGCCATGGATAATTTGCCTCATCATTTACACTCATTGCTCCACCCATGATGATGAGTAAATCAATATCTTCAATTGCTGGTAACGCCTCGATTTCTAATGCCATCTCAACAGGTAATGCAAAAAACTCGGTAGCACTAATTTGTGCTCCAATTGATTTTAAATACTCATAACAACTTCCGAACCCTTCGCCAGCAATATGCTGAAAGTAATGCACTTTTAATGGCTTCATTTTCCAACCCGAACTTTTCTTATATTGCACTAGCAGTTGCAAAAATGAAGCCAACCTATAAGTTGTTAAATAATTTTAAACAAAGCACAGCTATGCGGTTTTTTAGTAGTATGTTTTGTTAGTTATAAAATGACGGTTTATACAGGTAAATTGTGAAAATAAATACGCAAACTCAACTCATACATAGCCCTAGAAAAGCACCTCAACTTTTAAATAGTATTCAACCTCCTATTTATCGCGCATCAACGATCATTTTTGAAAATACCGATGCTCTTTTCAATCGCCATTGGACCGATGCTTATGACTATAGTTACGGAACGCATGGCACCCCCACTACGTTTACGCTAGGCGACAATATTGCACAATTAGAAGGCGGAGAATACTGCCTCCTTGCACCAAGCGGACTCTCTGCAATCAACTTGGTGAATTCTTGTTTTTTAGCACATGGTGATGAAGTTTGGGTCGCTGACAATATTTACGGTCCAAATATGGAGCATTTGCGAAACCTAGAATCACGTTATGGTATTGCCGTTAAGGTCTATAACCCAATTGATGTTGAGAGCTTTAAACCCAGTGATAAAGCTAAGTTAATTTGGTTAGAAGCTGCAGGATCTGTAACACTCGAATTTCCAGATTTAAAGAATCTGGTCAAAAAAGCTCAAACGCATAAGATCCTTACCGCACTTGATAATACTTGGGGAGCAGGTCTGGCTTTTAATGCTTTTGATTTTGGTACAGAACACTTAGCAGTCGATATCACCGTCCATGCACTCACCAAATATCCAAGCGGTGGTGGTGACATTCTCATGGGGAGTGTCGTTACAAAAACCAAGGATTTATACCACAAGCTATTTCGTATGCATGCAATTCAAGGGATTTCAATATCAGGCGATGATACTGCACAGATTCAGCGCAGCCTATCTTCAATGGAACTCCGTTATACGCACCAATCTAAATCAGCGCTAACTTTATTGAGCTGGCTTCAAAAGCAAAATGAGTTTGCACAAGTGTTACACCCTGCCAATCCAAAATCTGCAGGTCATACTTTTTGGAAGGAAGTTTGCATATCAGAATTAAGTGCAGGTTTAATCAGTGTAATTTTTGATAAAAAATATAATCTTCAAGATATACTCCATTTTTGTGATGCTCTCCACCTGTTTAAATTAGGTTTTAGCTGGGGTGGCCCAGTGAGTTTAGTAATGCTCTATCAAATTGATCAAATGCGTGAGCTTGCACATCCACATTTACAAGAAGGAATATTGGTTCGTTTTTGTATAGGACTGGAACATCCTCACGATTTGATAGAAGATATTCAACAAGCACTCAAAATAATGCAACAACAAAAGATCGAATAAAAAGGAATAATTATGGGCACACCAATTGTCATCGCAAAAAAAACCTCAGATACATCCCAAGAGATTGTTTTACATTCGCAACTGGCAAACCGACATGGCTTGATTGCCGGCGCAACAGGAACAGGCAAAACAGTCACTTTAAAGGTCTTGGCAGAAAACTTTTCTCGTATTGGTGTGCCGGTATTTTTAGCCGATGCAAAAGGTGATGTCTCTAGCCTTGCCAAAGCAGGTGAAAGCAATTCAAAATTTGATGAACGCATCAAGAGCCTCAATATTGAATCAATCCCATTTAGCGCATCACCTGTGGTTTTTTGGGATTTATTTGGCGAACAAGGTCACCCGATTCGGACTACAGTATCAGAAATTGGTCCATTGCTTTTAGCCCGAATGCTGAATTTGAATGACACCCAAGAAGGTGTGCTTTCTGCGATTTTCCGCATCGCGGATGATCAAGGTTTATTACTGATCGACTTTAAGGACCTCAAAGCGATGATCACTTATGTGACTGAGCATGCAGCTGACTTTAAAGCAGAATACGGCAATCTTTCCCCTGCCAGCCTGGGTGCAATCCAACGTAATTTGCTAGCACTGTCCGATCAAGGCGGTGATCAATTTTTTGGTGAGCCTGCATTAGACCTCATGGATTTTATCCAAACCGATGCACAAGGTCACGGCAATATTAATTTGCTCGCTGCCGATAAATTAATGAATACCCCAAAGCTGTATGCGACTTTCTTACTGTGGATGCTTTCCGAACTCTTTGAACAATTACCTGAAGTCGGTGATATGGATAAACCGAAATTGGTATTTTTCTTCGATGAAGCTCATTTACTGTTTGACAATGCCAGCCCTGCTTTGCAAGAAAAGATCGAACAAGTGGTACGCTTAATCCGCTCTAAGGGAGTAGGTATTTATTTTGTCACCCAAAATCCTCTGGATTTACCTGAAAGTGTTTTAGGACAACTGGGCAACCGTGTTCAGCATGCACTTCGTGCCTTCACACCAAAAGATCAAAAAGCAGTAAAAACTGCAGCTGATACTTTTAGAGCAAATCCTGCATTCAAAGTACAAGATGCTATTACGGAGCTGGCAGTTGGTGAAGCGCTGATTAGCTGTCTAGATGAGCAAGGTACGCCACAAATAGTTGAACGCGGTTGGGTTATGCCCCCATATTCATCTTTTACACCTATCACGCTTGAAGAGCGTAAGACGCTCATGACAAACAGTGTGGTTGCAGGTGTTTATGAGCAAGTACTTGATCGAGAAAGTGCTTTTGAAATGCTGCAAAACAAAGTAGTTCAGCGTCAACAACAATCCGAACAAGAAGCGTTAGCAAAACAGCAAGCCAAAGAACAAGAACGCCTTGCCCGTGAACAACAAAAAGAAGCAGAACGTGCAGCCAAACAACGCGAAAAACTCACCCAAGATATTGTCGGTACGTTTGCTAAAAGTGCTGCACGAAGCCTCGGCGGAAGCACTGGGCAAAAAATCGTACGCGGTCTACTGGGCTCATTATTTGGAAAAAAATAGCCCTCCCTTTACCCATCATTTTTAACTTCATTATGGGATATTTTAATATCCCATAATTATTTTAAGGTTTTCTATGCAAGTCATATTGCAGCTCGACCCTAAAAGATGTATTTTAAATATATCTTTTAATAAAACCAAAGTTAAAGCTCATGACGCCACAACATATTGAACTTGTAAAAGCGACTGTTCCCGTCCTGCGTGAGAATGGTGTTGCCCTTACAACCTATTTCTATAATCGCATGCTGAACAACAACCCCGAGTTAAAAAATACATTTAACATGGATCATCAAAGTACTGGTCGTCAGCCACGCGCTTTAGCTGCTGCTGTTTTGGCATATGCTGAAAATATTGAAAATCCTACAGTTTTGGCAAAAGCGATTGAGCGAATTACCACTAAACACGTAAGTTTAGACATTCAAGCGGATCAATACTCGATTGTGGGTGAAAACCTTCTGCATTCAATAAGCGAAGTATTAGATGTGCCAATGGACTCTGATCTGATTGCTGCTTGGAAAGCCGCGTATATGCAATTGGCAGACATTTTAATCGGTGTCGAAAAATCAAAATATGAAGCTTTGACTGCACAAAATGGCGGTTGGGCTGGCTGGCGTGAATTTAAAATTACAGCGATTGAAGCTGAAGCTAACACCAAAACCTTAACTTTAGCTGCCAAAGACGGTCACACCATTGCGACGGCTGAAACAGGTGAATATATTTCGGTGCGAGTCCAAGTACCGGGGCAAGAGATTCGCCAACCACAACAATTTAGCTTTGATGCTGCACAAGCTGACCAGTATCAAATCACAGTAAAAGCGGTAGATGAAGCAACTGAATATTCTGTGGCAAATATCTTATTAAACCACTATCAAGTAGGTGATGTGGTTGAGGTATCTGCACCACTAAAAAATTAATTCATCTAAATCTTTAACCGAAATAAGATTTTAAGAGATCATTGAAAGCTCCGTTCGCGGGGCTTTCAATGTTAAGATAGAAATAAGCTATCTTTGATGATGATCTATGCAACTGAATAAATTTACCGACTATGCGCTGCGTATATTGATGTATGTCGCACACCCTCGCGACTTGCCTTATACCATTGCAGAACTGGCAAACCAATTGCAGGTCTCAGAAAACCACGCCATGAAAATCGTTCACTATATGGCAAAACAAAGTTGGCTAATAACCACTCGAGGCAAAGGTGGCGGTATACGTCTAGCCCCTCAAACTCTGAATATCTCATTAGGGACTTTAGTGAGAACACTTCAAGGCGATCAGCAAATTGTTGAGTGTCATAATCCACCATGCATATTAAGAAGTGACTGTGGATTAAAAGGCATTTTAGATCATGCAGTCAAACAGTTTTATCAGCATTTAGATCAATTTAAACTGAAGGATGTTATACCCACCTCAGGTATAAAATTCAATTCAGATTCACCCATTCCTTTCATTCAAGTTACACCATAGATTGACTCAATTCGATTGAGTATTCGCTTGCATGCGCGACTTCCTTTATAATAGCTGATTGTAAATTGAGTTATTGAAGTTGAGCTATGCATCACAGCAGAGGAAAGTCGAAAAACAGTAAGGCGTCAAATGCCCCAAAGCAAAAGATCAGCTATGAGAAAAAAGCCGATCCAGCGATTACTGAATATTCGGTTCAAGCGCTCAACTGGTTGCGCAAAGCCGAATTCTTAATGAGTGCACCAAAACTGAATTTATGTGTAGAAGACACAGGTTATGAGATTGCTTTTGCAGGTCGCTCGAATGCTGGTAAATCGAGTGCGATTAATGCATTAACCAATCAAAAACAACTTGCACGTGCGTCTAAAAAACCTGGTCGCACACAAATGATTAACTTTTTTAGCATGGGCAATGCCGAACAAAGATTAGTTGACCTTCCTGGATATGGCTATGCTGCTGTACCTGAAAGCATGAAAATCGTTTGGCAAAAAGAGCTTGAAAACTACCTCATTCATCGTGAAAGTTTACAAGGGCTTGTACTGTTAATGGACATACGACACCCTTTACAACATTTCGATGTTATGATGTTAGAATGGGCTTATTCACGTAAATTATTTGTCCATGTTTTATTAACAAAATCAGATAAGTTAAATCGTGGTCCAGCTTCCAAAGCATTGCAAGAAGTCAAAGCTCAATTAAAGAAAATGAAGCTTAACTTCTCTATCCAATTGTTCTCATCCCTCAATAAGCATGGTCTTGAAGAACTCGCAAGCGTTATTGCTGGTCGTTTAAATTTTACGCTTGAGCAGCCTAACGGATTTGATCTAAGTGCAATTCCTGAAGTAAGTGAATCAGACATCGATGAAGATTTTGATCATGTTATTCAAGAAGATGATGAATCACCAAGCGAAACAACCGAACTAAAATCCAACAAAGCCGAATAGTATCTACCCTACCGAATGGTTAAATCATTACATTCACTAATTGATATATCAATGTCCTCAAATGCTAAGGTTATTTGAGGGCATTTTTTTATACTGAAAAATGATAATCACAACAAAAATTCAGGAAAGTGTGATGAAATTATTGTCTCGATTAAGAAATAGTAAGATTGGATCTTCTATTGAGTATCACATCAAACCTCGTAAAGTTAAATTTGAGTGGGCGGATACACCAGTAGATTGGGTTCCAAATCAGCCTTTCGTTAGTTATTTTATCAATGAAATTAATAACATCTTACCAGCAGGCGAATTTTGGTTTTGTCGTCTGTACAACAAAGTTTTGCCCAAAATTACTGATGAAAAACTTGCAGAAGATGTGAAAGCTTTTATTCGCCAAGAAGCGATGCACGCTCAAGCACATAATTCAGCGAATAAAGAATATCTCAGCGCACGTCATATCGATATTCAACGTAACCTCGATATTATGGACTTTCTTTTTGGAAAACTTTTAGCAGATAAACCTTTAGGTCTAAACGTCCCAAAAGCATTAGATCATCAGTGGGATTTATTCAGATTAGGTATTATTGCTACTGTTGAACATATGACTTGTGTCCTCGGCAAATATGCCTTGTACAACAAAAAATGGGGAGAATTGGGTGCTGATGCCAATATGCTCGATCTCGTAAAATGGCATGGTGCTGAGGAAATTGAACACCGTACCGTTGCATTTGACTTATATCGTCATCTTGGCGGTGGTTATATTTCTCGCTATTATCAAAGTGTAGTTGTGATTGCTGCTGTATTAGGTTTATGGGTTGATGGTGCTGCTCATATTATGGGTCAAGACCCTCGCTTTAAATCAATTAAACCAGCTGTTTACAAACCTTGGATTTGGCGTGAATGGGCACGAATTGCCCAAAAAGACAATGGTTTACTCCCTCACCCATTGTGGCTTGTTTCTCAACAACTCGGCTATTTAATGCCTTGGTATGACCCTGTTCATGAAGCAAAAACTGAAGATGCGATTAACTATCTAAATCAATCACCAGCAGCAGAACGTGCAGCACTGAAAGTTGCATAATGTATTTAATAAAAAAGCAGGGGGATCCCTGCTTTTTTATATCTGATCTAATCTTTTAAGCTGTATTTTTTTCAATAGGTTCATGATCAGGATTCGTGTAACGATCTACAACAACACTAATCATCATATCTCCCTGCACATTTACCACTGTTCTGACAGTATCTAACAAACGGTCAATCGGCAATAATATTGCGATTGCTTCTGCTGGGAGTCCAACTGATTGTAAAACCATAATCATGGTAACCATACCTGCGCTAGGTATACCTGGTGCCCCTAAAGATGCAATCATTGCTGTCGCACACACAATCAATTGTTGTCCTAACGTTAAATCAAGCCCCATTAAATTCGCAATAAACAGCGCCGCCGCAGCCTCATACAATGCCGTCCCATCCATATTCAACTGTGTCCCGAGAGGGATCACAAATCCTGCAGTCTGGGGTCTTACTCCTAAATTTTCCTGAGCACACTTCATTGATAGCGGCATAGTTGCGGAACTTGAGCTGGTAGCAAACGCCGTAATCAAGGCTGCTCGTGTTCCCTTAAAAAATGTAATTGGATTCATTCTCCCGAAAATCCAGAGCAACAAAGGCAAAACAACAAGGCCATGAAAGATGGTCGTTCCCGTGACTACTGCTGCAAATTCTGCTAATCGACTCAGAACAGATAGGTCCTCCGTCGCGATTAACTTTGCCAGTAACGCAAAAATCCCTATTGGTGCGAGCTTCATCACCCAACCAATCATCAACATCATGATTTCAAAAAATTGCTGACTCAACGCTTTCACTGTTTTAAATTTTTCACCACCTTTAACGAGAGCCACCCCAATTAAAAGTGCAAAAACGACAACGGCTAACACATTACCTTCAGCAAATGCTTTAAACGGGTTTATTAGTGTATTTTGGATAAAGTTGGTAAAAAAACTCGAGGGAGTCAAAGTATCAGGCGTCTGATGCTGATTCATGGTCTCTTGAAAAATAGTGATGTCTACACCCTTCCCGACCTCAAAAAGATGCGCACACGCAAGCCCCAAAATCAGCGCCAACGTTGTGGTTGTGACACAACAAGCAAGGGTAATTTTCCAAGTTCTGCCAAGTTGGCCACCAGTCTGCAGATTGGAAACTCCGACAACAATAGAACTAAAGATTAGAGGAATCAGTAATAGTTTAAGTAGGCCGATAAAGATACTACTGGCAATCCCTAAGCCATACAGACTTCCGTTAAAAAATACTGTATCAGGGAATACATTTAACAAGAAGCCAAAAGCCACACCTAAAATTGCAGCAATTAAAATTTGCGTATTTAGACTCATGTCCTGTGCTTTTCATTTTGATTTATTAGTCGCACTATGCCATGAGCGCCCTCAAGAATCGATCATTTTTTCTTGTTAGCTTTGCAACCGAAACGAATAATTTATAAATACAAATATGAAGTAAAAAGCCAAATCTGAAGATTTGGCTTGAAGCATGGATCAATTATCTTATTGCGTTTGGATTTCACGAATTCGAATTAGACCTTCTTGCACTGTACTACAGACCAATTGTCCATTTTGCCACATTCGTCCAAAGTTCAATCCTCTAGAACTTGCACTAATCGTTGCTTCCATGTCATAGAGCATCCAATCATCTACACGAAATGGTTTATGAAAGTACATGGTATGGTCAATGCTGGCACATTGTAAACTCGGTGAAATATAACTAAGTCCGTGTGGTCGTAGTGCAGTTGTCATCAAAGTAAAGTCTGAATAAAAAGCAGCGATCGCCTGATGTAATGCATTTTCATCTACATCATCAGCCAAACGATCGTGTGTACGAATATAGTGCGCGTAAGACGGCGCTTCAGGTTGTGGTTGGAATGGATTGACTGGCATTACAGGCTTAATTTCAACATGACGATCACGCATAAAGCTGGCACGCACATTCTCTGGTACGAAATCGACAATCATTTTCTTGAGTTCAGCTTCAGATTTTAGCCCATCTACTGGCGGGTATTCTGGTTCAGCAACTTGATAATTGAGACCCTCTTCTTGGTCTGCAAAAGATACCATACACATGAATATCGTCTTGCCATGTTGAATCGCACGAACTTGGCGACTCACGAAACTACGCCCATCTCGGATTCGATCTACTTCATAAATAATGGGTGCATTAACATCTCCACCAAATAAGAAATATGCATGCAATGAATGTGCAGGGCGATCAGTTGTATATGAAGCAGCACGTAACGCTTGACCTAGAACTTGTCCACCAAAGACGCGTTTGCCAACCAAATTTTGGCTTTTGCCTCTAAAAATGTTTTCTTCAAGTCGTTCTAGCGTGAGTAAATCTACGAGTTCTTGCGTGAGCTGATTCATATCGGACCTATATATTTCATTGCTACGACATTAAATTGGTCCTGTTGAATTTAAACAGATTTTCCAATTTAATGACTCAATCTCTATCTTGCCATAATTTCCGAGTAAACAACTAAACTTTGCTTGACTATATTGTCATAAAACAAATTTGATATTTTGGCTAAAAATACGATTATTAACGAAAATTCATCCAAATTCTGTGCATTTTGTTAGAAAATGACATATTGTTTTGATCACAGATTTAAGAAAATAATTGCCTTCATTCGCGTCATGCGAAATTCGTCTTTGGCTAGGAGTATGTATGTCCAAGAATGGCTTTGGTCAAATGTATCGTCGACTTTCCAGTAAGTTGCTTGACCTCGTAGTAACACCGCATGTTCTTGGAGAGGTTCCTACTGAAACCCAACCTTCAACACCACCCACTGAAAATAACACGACTCACAAAAAAGTGGTGTGCTATGTATTACAAAATTACTCGCGTAGTAATGCGTTGGTGGTTGACGGCGAAACTCGTCGATTAAATCTCGCGCCAGCACTTGACCCACTCATGATCGGGGACCATAAAGAGAAAGCTGCTGTATTATTTTTACAACATCAAGATGAAACAAACTTACTTAATCCGCCACCCCATGCATTTCCACCTCGTCTCCTCAGATTGATCGAGATATTGGATAAGCACCCAGATACTGACATTGAACTTGTACCAGTGACTGTATTGTGGGGCCGCTCACCGGACAAAGAAGATTCATTATTTAAATTGCTATTTACGGACACTTGGGCAACACCAAGTACTGTTAAACAACTGATGAATATTGGTTTACATGGTCGCCAATCTTTTCTTGAATTCCATGAACCAAAATCACTGCGCGAATTGGTAGATTACGCACGTGTAACACATCCAAACTTGTCTCCTGCAACATATATCGTCAATCAACTCAATGATTATCTAGATCGTCAGCGTGAAGTTGTATTAGGTCCAGATTTGTCAGATCGTCGAAACGTGATGCAATCATTGATTAAATCTCAAGATGTTCAGGACGGAATTCGCAAAGAAAGTATCCGCTCTAAAATCAGTTTGATTGAAGCTGAGCGCCGTGCGATCGGCTACGTGAATGAAATTGCATCAGACTATTCTCATGCAACCGTACGTTTTGCAGAACAAGCCCTGACGCGTCTTTGGACTCAACTCTATGACGGCGTAGAAGTACATAATTTCAATACAGTTCGTGAATTAGCGAAAGACTACGAAATTATTTATACACCTTGTCATCGTAGCCATATTGACTACCTATTACTCTCTTATGTGATTTATAAGCGTGGGATGATGGTACCGTACATTGCTGCAGGTGATAACCTGAATATGCCATTCGTTGGTCAGCTTTTACGTGGTGGCGGTGCATTTTTTATACGTCGAACCTTCCGTGGAAATGCGTTATACACCACTGTATTCAAAGAATATCTATACAGTATCCTATCGCGTAACACGCCATTAGAATACTTTATTGAAGGTGGACGTTCACGTACTGGACGTTTATTACCGCCGAAAACAGGTATGTTGGCAATGACTGTGCATAGTCATTTGCGTGGTCGTGCTAAACCTATTGTATTTGTCCCGACCTATTTTGGTTATGAACGCCTGATGGAAGGTGCAACTTACGTCGGTGAAATGAATGGTAAGCCTAAAGAGGCCGAATCTATCTTTGGTATTTTACAAACCTTAAGAAAGATTGAACGCATCTTCGGTAAAGTACACGTAAACTTTGGTGAACCCGTCTTCCTTGATGAGATTTTGAAACAGCATGGTGCTGAACATATCAAAATTGAGAAGAATGATGACCCGATTCCTCAAGAAGTTTCTGATGCAGTCAACACCTCAGCAAATGCAATTCTTGAAAATATTAACCGTGCTGCTGTTATCAACCCAGTTTCGTTATTGTCACTTATTCTTTTATCGACTTCCAAGCACACGCTTGATGAAGAGATTTGTATTAAACAGTTAGATACCTATCGCAATCTTCTAACAGCTTTACCTTATGATCATCGAGTTCAAATCACACCACTGTCTGGTAAAGAAATCATTGCTTATGGTTTAAAACTCAAGTTGATTAAGCGTGTAAAACATGTCCTTGGCGATATCATTGCGATTGAAGATGGTCAAGCAGTATTACTGACATATTTCCGCAATAATATTTTGCATGCTTATGTCTTGCCATCACTGATTGCTGCGATGGTCGAGCACAATGGTAAAATTTCACAGGGCGATTTGATTAATGTCATTCGTACACTTTATCCATTCTTGAAAGCTGAACTTTTCCTTAAGTGGAATACGGATGAGCTTAAAGAACAGATCTGTAACTATGTTCAAGGTCTGGTGGAAGCACAGTTGATTACGATTGATGAACATGGAAATTTATGTAGCCCTGCACCTAACTCTGAACAACACAATCAGTTAGTCGTGCTTGCTGCTCCAGTGAAGCAAAGTATTGAACGCTACTACATGACACTTGCCCTAATTACTCAACGTGGCTCTGGAAATATTACGACCAAGCAGGTCGAAGATTTAAGCCATCTATTAGGTCAGCGTTTATCTGTACTTTATGAGTTCAACTCACCTGAATTCTTTGATAAAGCGCTCTTCCAAAGTTTTATCAAAGTTCTGACTCAACAAGGCTATATCAGTAATAACGAAGAAGGCGCAATAGTCTTTGATGCACAATTCAAAGAGGTTGCTCAATATGCCAACTTGGTACTAGATGATGTAACCTTACAAATGTTGCAACATATCACTTCATTTAACGATGAAGAGCTGAAAGAAGCTTTGGATGCAGTTGCTGATCAACAAGCCAAAAAACGCTTAAAACGCAAGAAAAAATAGTATCTAAAACCCTCCCCAGCGAGGGTTTTTTTATGCCTAAATGAGTTCTCGATAATCCTTAAAAAATTGAGCATGTTTCAATTTAAAACCAGTGCTTAACATTCGAGAGGCATAAATTTTCTTTCCACGCTGTGCCTCATTCAATAATTTTAATGGAGGGATGTTTAACTGCTTTTGGAACCACAGAATAATTTCATGTAATGGAATGGGTTGATTATTACTACAAATATAAGTTTTTTCTGGATGTTCCACGTGAAGTAAATGGACAAGAAAACCCGCTAAATCTTCGATATGAATTCGATTCGACCAATGCACATTGGGATAAGTCATTGTATTTTGAGCAAGCTGCATCATTCTCTTCACGGATACGCCATAAATACCAGTGGGTCTCACAATGATACATTGCTGTGGAAAGGCTTCTTGCCAAAGCTTCTCCATTGTGGCTAACACTAATGCTTTCTCATCTTGCGGATTGATCTCTGTTTGATCATCAATCTCCTCCCCTTGATCTTGTCCGTAAACGCGTGTCGACGAGACAACAATAATCTTTTGGATAGGATGCAGAGCCAGCTGATTTCTCATATGTGGAATCGCATCTATGAAAGCTGCTTTATACCCGTTTAGTGATGGGTCTTTAGGTGCAATCAACACGTATACTGCATCAATAGGCGACAATGTCGATAAATCAAGTTGGTGTATATCTTGTTGAAGATGCATAGCACCTGCTTGATCTTTCCTGCTTAAACTGACTGTGGTAATTTGATGTCCTTGTTGAAATAATTGTTTAGCAACATGTTGCGATGTTTTACCATAACCGATAAATAGAATATGCATGTAAGACCTATTCTCTAGTGTTATAAATTCAATTTAAGCAAAGTTGAGGGGACATGACTGCAGTCCATCAGTTGCAAGGTGTAGGAAACGCCGCTGCCGCTTTACTCGAAAAATTAAATATCTGGAATACGGATGATCTTTTGTTTCATCTGCCTCGAGATTATGAAGATCGCAGTACTATTGTGCCCATGGATCACCTTCAAGTAGGTCGAAGCTATTTACTTGAAGGCACTGTCGCATCAATGGATATGCCGCCCGGTAAACGCAAATCCATGGCAATATTATTACAAGATGATTTTGGAAAAGTCACCTTACGTTTTTATCATATTTATAAAGCATTGATGGATCGCGCAAAGCCTGGAAATCGTTTAAGAGTGTTTGGTGAAGTCCGAGTAGGCGCTCGTGGCCTAGAAATGTATCACCCAGAAATTCAATTGATTACGGAGCATACCCCACTTCCAAAAACGCAGCTAACCGCAATTTACCCATCAACGGAAGGACTCACTCAACCTAAACTGCGCGAATATATTAAACAAGCTTTAGCACAACATGCCCATGATTTACCAGAACTGATTCCTGCAAAATTTACCAATGGGTATGCTTTAAAAGAAGCACTAGAATATATTCATCACCCTCCCACCGATGCCAATATGTTGCAACTGGCTGAAGGGCAGCATCCTGCGCAGCAACGTCTCATCTTTGAAGAATTAGTCAGTCATCAAATTAGTTTGTTGACTCGTCGTGCATACATTCAACAGATCTCCGCACCTGCATTTTCAGCCAGTCGAACATTTGCCAAACAACTTCTCTCCATACTTCCCTTTGAAATGACGAATGCTCAAAAACGTGTTTCAAATGAAATTGTGAAAGATCTTAAACAAAACAAACCGATGCTCAGACTAGTGCAAGGTGATGTAGGTGCAGGCAAAACCTTAGTAGCAGGCATTGCGGCATGTCATCCACTCGAAGAGGGATGGCAAGTTGCTCTTATGGCACCGACTGAAATCCTCGCAGAACAACATTATTTAAATTTTAAAAAATGGTTCGAACCACTCGGCATCCAAGTTTCTTGGTTATCAGGCAAACAAAAAGGGAAAGCACGCGCTGCTGCAGAACAGCAGATTAGAGAAGGCTCTGCCCAATTGGTCGTCGGCACTCATGCACTATTTCAGGATAACGTCCAGTTTCATAAATTGGGTCTTGTCATCATTGATGAACAGCATCGATTTGGAGTTGACCAGCGTCTAGCATTACGAAATAAAGGGGCACAGGATACGACACCACATCAGTTGGTAATGACCGCCACGCCTATCCCACGTACTTTAGCAATGTCAGCGTACGGCGATTTAGATACTTCTGTGATTGATGAGTTACCCCCAGGGCGTACCCCAATCCAAACAGTCACTATTCCACTCGATCGTCGTGAAGAGGTCCTGCAGCGTATTGCGACAAACTGCGCTGAAGGTAAGCAGGCTTATTGGGTCTGTACATTAGTGGAACAATCAGAGACGTTAGATGCCCAAGCTGCTGAAGCGACTTATCAGGAGATTAAAGAACGCTTTCCGCACCTCAATATTGGTTTGGTTCATGGCAAAATGAAAGCTGATGAAAAACAAGCTGTCATGCAACAGTTCAAAGACAATCAATTACAACTGCTGATCGCAACAACTGTGATCGAAGTTGGAGTGGATGTACCAAATGCATCCATCATGGTCATTGAAAATGCGGAGCGACTGGGTCTATCTCAACTACATCAATTAAGGGGGCGTGTGGGTCGAGGTGCTAAAGCAAGTTTTTGCGCATTATTATATAAAAGTCCTTTATCGCAGAATGGACAAGAGCGTTTACGCATTATGCGTGAAACCAATGATGGCTTTTTAATAGCAGAAAAAGATTTGGAAATCCGCGGCCCAGGCGAACTGTTAGGAACGAAACAGACTGGAGACATGGGCTTTCGCGTGGCTAAATTGGAACGGGATGACCATCTGTTAACTCAAGCGCACTATGTCGCGACTCAAATTTTAAAAGATTACCCACATCAAGCGGATGCTCTTCTTAAACGATGGTTACCAGAAGCGCCTAGATATGCGTATGTTTAATATGTTCCTTAATCAACGAGCTCAGTTATAATCATAGGTACTCACAATAAAAATAACTTGAGCCATGATGCTGAGCCCTATTCATAACCTCTATCACACATTATTATCACGACGCGCTTGCCAATTATGCGGATTCTCTCCAACTCAAACCCACAGACTATGTGATGACTGTTGGACAATGCTTCCATGGAAAAGCCCTTCACTCATTCATCGACATGAAAGAAATATTTATGCTTGTTTCGACTATAGCTTTCCTATAGATCGCATTATTCACTTATTCAAATATGAACAACAACTTCATTATCAAACTTTTCTAGCACACACATTGCTAGAACTTAAACTGAAACGTTTTCAAGCGATTGTACCTATGCCTATTTCAAACGAGCGCTTGAAAGAGCGTGGTTATAATCAAATGATGGTCATCGGAAAAATTCTTTCCAAAAAACTGCAAATACCCATTTGGCAGCCAATTGAACGTTCAGCACAACACTCACAGAAAGGCTTAACACGTGTAGAAAGAATCGAGGATATTCAATCTCAATTCAAACCAATACGTTCAGAAAAAGGAAAGTTTAGAAATATCCTGATTATTGACGATGTCGTGACCACAGGGAGTTCAGTCAATGCGTTGGCCAATGCACTAGAAAAGCTCGGCTGTCAGAACATTCAGATCGCATGCATTGCAGCTGCAGAATATTGACACAGTCACTTTAAGTTTTAATCGGCATTAAAATGCTGCCTACACCAAGGAATCACGATTTCTCGAGTTAACGGTGCTAAAGGCGTAGCATCATCATCTAAATCGATCCATTTCATTTCAGCAATTTCTGCATGAATGTGAGGCTCTTGTTTAAGCTGAACTCGATAGAGATAACTAATCAACTGATGATCCGCTTCATTTGCAGCTTTGGTTTCAAAACGACCTATATATTGATCTATTACTGCCTCAGCGCCAATTTCTTCTTTAATTTCTCGCAGAATCGTGTCCTCAGAAGGCTCATTCTCCTCTAACTTCCCACCAACCTGCATGAAAAACTGGGTATTCTTTTTTCGAACCAACAACAACTGCTGATCGTCATTGGAAATAATCGCTGCTGCGACAGTAATGATTTTGCTCATGTATCTAGTTTCACCAAATCTTCTCGATCTTGGACACCCCATTTCGGTAGTGGTGCCTGATAAGACTCGAATTTTGACACAATATCCTCGATTGAAGTTGAATTGATTAATGCATTGGTAAAGCGAGCTCGAGTAAACTCTTGATCTGTCGTATGTTGAATGAATTGTAATAAACCATCATAAAACCCGTTGATGTTTAAAAATGCGCAGGGTTTAAGATGAATACCGAGTTGCGCCCATGTCCATTGTTCAAAAATTTCTTCAATTGTTCCTGCACCACCCGGTAAGGCAATAAAACCATCCGACAAATCTGCCATCAGCGTTTTACGCTCATGCATACTGGTAACAACGTGAAGTTCAGTCAAATTTGGATGTGCTAATTCACGATCCACCAATCCTTGTGGAATCACGCCAATGACCTTTCCACCAGCCTCTAATGCACTATCCGCAACAATCCCCATTAATCCTGAACGACCGCCACCATACACCAAGTTCTTGCCTTGTTGCGCTAAATATTTCCCTGTTTTCTTTGCTGCATCAGCATAAACAGGATCGGAACCTAATGTTGAACCACAAAATATTGCAATAGAATTCATTTAAAATTAGCCTTAAGTTTTTATAACAACAATTAAAATGATATGTTCTGTGTTTTTTAACCTAATTAATGATGGAATCGGTTTTTTTTCATGGCATCCTTGTCTAAAATACACCCATCGTTCACACACAAACTGCGCAAGGGAGAAAAGATAAAATGCTTGAAGCCTTTTATGCCACAGAGCGCGGTAGTCTAGAAGATGCAACGATCAATGGTGGGTTTGATTTACACCCTGAATTGGTTTGGATCGATTTAATTGCACCCTCTCAAGATGAGCAAGAATGGGTTTTAGATGCCTATAAACAAAATCTTCCAACACTAAAATCATTAGAAGATATTTCATCATCTGCGCGATTCTACCGTGATGATGATGGCATTTTACATATCAGTACGTATTTTTTAACGAAAAATAAAAACTACCAAGTCGATGGTGACCCTGAAGAGTCATCCAATATGCTAGGAACGGTTCAAACTGTTGCATTTATTTTACATAAAGATCGACTATTTACTTTACGTGGTGAAAAGCTCGTTGCTTTCCGTGCCTTTCGAGCACGTGCTCGCCGTAATGATTACGACATTGACTATAAAGATCCGACTTGGATACTTTTGGGTTTACTCGAAGCTAAACTCGATGAGCTTGCGGATATCTTAGAAGATATCCACAAGGATTTAGAACTCTACTCTACAGAAGTATTGAATGTTCGCCACCGTGAACAAATTCTTGATCTCGATGATATGATTACCCGTCTTGCTCAAAAAGAAGATATGTTGGGTAAAGCACAACTCTGTTTGATTGACTTACGCCGCGTCCTAACGTTCTTAGCCAGACCCCGTGCATTAGGCAGTCATATTTATGATGCTGATATTCGAGAACTCAGTGAGGATGTCCGCTCATTAGTAGAACATGATGCATTCTTGTTCCAAAAGGTTCGATTCCTATTGGATACCACTTCAGGTTTCATTAATACTGAACAGAATGATACGATTCGACGATTCTCGATTTTACCTAGTATGCTTGCTCCCCCGATGTTGGTGGCCAGTATTTATGGTATGAATACTGATGTACTGCCCTTTGCTCAAGGAACGACGAGCTTTGTTGTTGTCAGTCTGATTATCCTAGTGTTTCTATTTGGACCACTCATTTATTTTAGATGGAAAAAATGGATTTGAGCGCTTTGATGTCGCGTTTTTTAAACAACGTATGAAGTACCTTCTGTTGAGTAAATTACTATTTTAAAGCGATAAAAAAGCACCCTAAGGTGCTTTTTTATTTTTCAATCAAATCAATTTTAAATCATTTTCTAAATGGCAAGATTGAATGATTTTCATCATTTTTTCTGGCACAGATTTAAACTGTAAACTCGATGTTCCAGGTGCTTGACGCAATAAACGCACTAAAACAGCTAGCGCCAGAGTACTACCATGTTCAAGACCTGATAAATTTACAGTAAGTGGAAACTGCTTTACCTGCTGAATCAACATTAAACCTTGTTGATAATACTGTTCAGCATTGTCGAAACTAATTTTTCCAGAAACCATAATTTCTTGATCTTTGAGTGAAATCACAATTGTTCTCTGTTATTTTTTCTCAACTGCAGCTTCAGCATCAGGCTTGAAGTTTGCAATTGCTTTATTGATATCGCCACCATTACGCTTCACAGTAGCAGCAAACTGATTACGGAATTGCAAACCTAAGTCAATTCCAGAAACGTTGATATTGCGAATCTTCCACTGATCACCTTTATCAGCCAATTGGAACGATACAGGGATCTTCTCACCCTTGTTAATAAAATCAATCGTTACAACAGGGTTTTTAGTGTTAGATGCTTTATACGGACGAATTGTATATGTCTGATTAGAAAACTTAGAGAAAGCACTGCCATAGTTTTCAATCAATGTTTCACGGAAGTTCTTCTCAAACTGTGCGCGTTGAGCAGCATTACTATATTGATTCGTCGCATAAGTTCCCATCACGATACGAGTAAATGATTGCGAATCAATATATGGATCTAAATTTTGACGAACAATTGCGCGTACCGCAGCAGGGTTATTTTGTAACTTAGCTTGGTCTGCTTTTAAACGTGAAATTAAGCCATCAGCTACTTTTTTGATAAATGCAGGAGGAGTCTCCGTAGGTGCAGCAAATGCTGTACTCGCAATCATCGTCGATAAAACGCTAACAGTCAGTGTTTGCTTTACGAACGTATTCATTTATTTTTCCTCTATTTAATCATTCAACAAAAGAAGCAGTTTCATCTGTGAATTCTACAGTTTCTGCATCTGATGAACCATTTGAATCTTTTTTCGCAGCTGAATCACCAGCACCACCAGTCACAAATTTAGACACTAAGTCTTCAATTTCCATTGTGCTTTGTGTGTTGCCAATTTGATCACCACGTTTTAAATAATTTAAACCACCACCTGGAACAATTTTGAGATACTTCTCGCCCAGTAAGCCATTTGTCGCTACCATAATGTAAGCATCTTCATCAATATTGGTGATGGAGTTCATGTTAGCGATCAGTTGCTTTTCCATTTCTTTTTGTTGCGATGGCGTCGCAGCTTCATAGTCACTGCTATAACGCAACTCTTCTAAAGCACCTTCTTGCACAGTTTTAAGTTGTTCATCATTGAAAGATGTCAGCTCACCATCTAAATTAATTTTCACTGTTGCAAGACGTGTTAACGGATCTAATGTGATTGACTCAACTTCACCTACTTTTACGCCGCTTAGTGCAACTTTAGCACGTGGTTTAATACCATTCACGTTATCAAAAGTTGCCGTCATGCTATAACTATCTTTTAAATTTGTCCCAGCTAAGCCACTTACTTTCATTGCCAAGAAAAATAATGCACAACCAAATAGAATCACGAATATTCCAACTGCGAGCTCACTCGTACGTGATTTCATTACACACCTCCAAACATGACCGCAGTCAAAACAAAATCAAATCCTAAAACACATAGTGATGAATACACTACCGTTCTTGTTGTTGCTGTCGCAATGCCTTCTGATGTGGGCTCGCATGAATACCCCTGATATACGGCAATCCACGTACAGATTAAAGCAAATACAAAGCTTTTGATGATCGTGCCATTAAAGACATCTTTATAAAATTGAACGGCACTTTCCATACCGCTCCAATACGAACCTTCATCAGCACCTAAAAAATCCACACCGACCATTTTTCCGCCCATGATCCCCACAGCAGCAAAAATTACGGCAAGCATAGGCAAACTAAATATACCCGCCCATAAACGTGGTGAAATAATGCGTTTAAGTGGATCAACACCGATCATTTCCATACTAGACAATTGCTCAGTCGCTTTCATCAAACCAATTTCGGCGGTTAAAGCAGATCCTGCACGCCCCGCAAAAAGAAGTGCAGCAACCACTGGCGCAAGTTCACGCAACAAGGTCAACGAAACTGCTGCACCAAGCATCGCTTCACTGCCGAAAGTGACCAAAATGCTATACATCTGTAAACCCAAGACTGCACCTATAAACAGCCCTGACACCACAATGATAAGCAATGATAATACGCCAACACGGTACATTTGATAGATAAAGAGTTTGACTCCAATCCAAGTCGGCATCGAAAATAAAATTTGAACTAGCATAATGGCTGCAACGCCAATACCTTGAACACGTTCTATAACGCGTCTGCCTAGTGAGGCTATCGCATTCATGTACGCACCTCATCACTTAAATATGCTTGATGACTAAATTGATAATCCACAGGACCTTCGACCGAACCTGTTAAGAATTGACGAACGAAAGGCGAACTATGATTCTTTAGCTGATCAGGTGTCCCCTCGCCTTGTACTTTACCTTCCGCAACCACATAAATGTAATCTGCGATCGATAATGTTTCAGCAACATCGTGAGACACGATAATGGTCGTTAGGTCTAACGCTTCTCGTAAAGAACGAATCAATCGGGTTAAAACCCCCATTACGATGGGATCCTGACCAGCAAATGGTTCATCGTACATAATCAAATCTGGATCTAGTGCAATTGCACGAGCTAACGCCACACGGCGATTCATCCCCCCTGAAAGCTCAGAAGGCATCATTTGCTCAGCGCCACGTAATCCCACAGATTCGAGTTTTAAAGCGACCAGTTCTGCAATCAAATGTTCAGGCAATTGAGTATGGGCGCGGATAGGGAAAGCTACATTTTCATAGACAGTCATATCAGTGAAAAGCGCACCACTCTGAAAGAGCATCCCCATACGAGCACGAGCTTTAAACAATTCCTGACGACTCATTTGGCTAATATTTTTACCATCCAACAAGACCTCGCCTGCATCAGGTACAAGTTGCCCCCCAATGAGTCTAAGAAGCGTGGTTTTCCCCGTCCCTGAAGGCCCCATAATGGCAGTAATTTGACCCTTACGAATCTTTAAATTGACTTGGTCGTAAATAACACGATCACCACGATTAAAGCTTAAATTTTTTACTTCGATCAACGCTTGCTCATCGATTTGTATTTGATTATTCATAGCTGAGCGTGTTCCTACAATTTTTCAGCTTGCATACTATACTCTGAAATAACTGAATTTAAATGTTATTTATAAAATACAAGGTTAAGCGGACATTGTAGCATTATTGATCATTTTTATTAATTTTGCTTATAGAAAGATGTGTTTTATTTATGAAACAATGATTTGAAATTATTCTTTTTTATAAATTTATAATGTGATACTAAAAAAGTAATAGGCAAGATTAAGTAATACCAATAAAAAGAACACGTACATCATGATTGCACCAACATTCATTTGCTTCGTCTCAATCATTATAATCTTATTATTCATATTTTACATTTACCATAAATAATGTGAAATTATTCACTTTTATTCTAACAGATTTTTTGATATGAGCAATAAAAAACCAGCCCGAAGGCTGGTTTATTTAGCTATACCGATTAGTCGTTAAATTTACGACGTGGGCGATCGCTATTGAATTCACGCTTTGGGCGGTCATCACCAAATGTACGTTTTGGACGATCAAAACCACCTTCACGACGTGCTGGACGGTCACCGAAATCACGTTTTGGACGGTCACCAAAACTGTTTTCACGAGGTTTATAATCTACACGGTTACCACGATTGTCATCGTTAGAACGAGGGCGATCACCGAAATCACGCTTTGGACGATCATCAAATGAACGTTGCGGACGGTCACCGAAATCGCGACGTGGACGATCTTCGCCATTAAACTCACGACGTGGACGGTCATTGTTAAACTCGCGACGTGGACGATCTTCACCATTGAATTCACGACGTGGACGATCGTTGTTGAACTCGCGACGCGGACGATCTTCGCCATTAAACTCACGACGTGGACGGTCGTTGTTAAACTCGCGACGTGGACGATCCTCACCATTGAATTCACGACGTGGACGATCTTCACCAAACGAACGGCGTTCGCCATCACGGTTACCCTCGCGACGTTTGAAGTTTGATTCACCTTCAAAACGACGACCACCACCGAAACCACCACGGCCACGGCCTTCACCACCACGGCCACGACCGCGACCAGCGCCATCACGACTACCGCGTGCTGGAGGTGGAGATGGCTCAAGACCTTCAATTTCAGAAACTTCTAGACGTGCATCTAAGTAGTCTTCTAAAGCACGAATTTTACCACGTTCACGGTAAGTCGCTAATGTGATTGCTTTACCAGTACGACCTGCGCGACCTGTACGACCAATACGGTGTACATAATCTTCGTTCTTCATTGGAAGACCAAAGTTAATCACGTGTGAAATTGTTGGTACATCTAGACCACGTGCTGCAACATCAGTTGCAACTAAAATTTTTGCGCGACCTTCACGGATGCTGCGCAAACGACGGTTACGTACAGTCTGTGGCATTGCACCATGAAGTGCTACAACTGAAAGACCAGCTTCAGACAGTTCTTCTGCAAGCATATCTGTATCTTCTTGCGTAGAAGCAAATACAACAGCTTGATCTAGATCTTCTTCATTTAACCAATGTGTTAAAAGCTTTTTCTTGTGCTCAAAACCATCAGTCCAATGTAAAGTCTGAGTGATGTCAGTATTCGTCGTGTGACCAGTTTCAATCGCAATACGTTCTGGTTCATTCATCATACGTTCTGCCAACGTAATAATACGTGGTGCGAACGTCGCAGAGAACATTAATGTTTGATCACGGTTACCCGCTAAATCACTGATCGCCTCTAAATCTTCAGAGAAACCAAGATCAAGCATACGGTCTGCCTCATCTACGATTAATGATTTAACTTTGTCCAATTTGATTTGACGACGGTTTACTAGATCAAGTAAACGACCTGGAGTCGCCACAACAACTTGTGCACCTTTTAATTGTTGGATTTGTTTACCAAAAGGCATACCACCCATAATCGCAGCAATACGAACACCTTTCATGTGACGTACAAATGCAATCGCATCTTGGCTCACCTGTTGAGCCAATTCACGTGTTGGGCAAAGTACTAAAATTGTAGGTGCGGTTACAGCACGCATACGCTCTTTGAAAGAAAGCAACGTATCTTCACTACCCGCTAAAGCGTGAAGTGTAGGTAATAAGAATGCAGCAGTTTTACCAGAACCTGTTTGGCTTGATACTAAAAGATCTTTACCATCTAAAGCAGCAGGAATTGATTGTTCCTGAACAGGAGTAGGCGATGTAAAGCCTAATGCTTGTAATGCTTGTTGAAGTGATTCGTGTAGTGGAAAATCAGCAAAAGTTTTGCTCATAGAGTTTTTCACCCGAAAATTGGGTGCTCCATTAAATAAAGTCTGATGGACATCGGCAAAAAGCGGTACAGCAATAATCGCTGAAAATATAGAATCAGCGGCGATCCGAGAACGACGATGCGTATAACGCACACATGATTACAGCCTGAACCTGAAGGAATCGCTTTTAGCGATTGGGTGGGGCGCGAAATAATGTCCTCTCTTTGGACCGGACGCGCATACACAATATAGAAGAGAAATGTTCAGGTAATGAACGAAATTTAGTGCGTGCGCGGAGTATAACAGATTTTTTTATAATGTCATTAAGTTTAATTGCTTTTTGGTGCATTCAAGTACAAATATTCAGATTTATCATGTTTTGGACATAAAAAAGCTCCCAGTTAGGGAGCTATCATAAATTTGATCTGCTTATTTAGCAGCAGCACCCCAAGCTGGGACAACTGCTTGCATCAATGGTTTCAATAATTTCATAGAACAAGCCAAGACTTGACCATTTTCCATTGAATTAGAACCACCGCGCGCATCAACTACTGTACCACCAGCCTCTTTAACAATTAGCTCACCCGCTGCGATATCCCATGGTTTTAAACCAAGTTCGAAATAACCATCGTAACGACCAGCAGCAACATAAGCTAAGTCAAGTGCTGCCGAACCTAAACGGCGGAATTGAGCACCTTGTTCAGATACAGCCAACAAAGAATCGAAGTGATTTTTTGCATAAGAAACTACTTCGCCATCGCGTTTAGCACGATATGCATGACCAACAGCCAAGAATGTACGATCTAAACTATCTTTTACATTCACACGAATACGACGTTGGTTCATCATTGCACCGCGACCGCGACTCGCAGAGAACAATTCATCTTTGATTGGGTCATACACAACACCGTGTTGAGTCACGCCTTTGTGTTGAACTGCAATAGAAATACAGAAGTGTGGGACACCATTAATGAAGTTTAAAGTACCATCTAAAGGATCGATCACCCAACACCAGTCAGCATCGTGACCTTTACCTTCTTGCATACCAAACTCTTCACCAAGGAAGCTGTGATTTTTATAGCTTTTGCGCAAGATATCGATCGTCAACTCTTCAACATAGCGATCAACGCGAGTCACAGGACCTTCGATACCTTTTTCTTCAACTTGCAGATCAAGTTTATGACGATTCTGATGCGCTTTTAAAAGCTCTTGACCAACTGTTTGAGCCGCACGCGCAGCCATCACCACCATAGGTTCCATTGAACACCCACTACAAATTTGAAGATACTGATAAAGAATAATGCATAAAAGCGCCGACATTTTATCAAATATCGGCACTTTTAGGTAAAAAATGTTTCTAAAATTTTATGACTTGTATTTAAACCACCTGTACAAGCTTTAACCAAGCTTGTTGAATTGAAGATTGGATACCTTCTGCATCCAATCCACAATCTTTAAGCATCTCACCATGACTGGCTTGTGCTAAGAATTGATCAGGTAAGCCTATGTTCAAAACTGGCTTGAGAATGTGTTCGGCCATTATAAATTCATTCACAGCACTTCCAGCACCACCCATGACTGCATGCTCTTCAACCGTTACAAAAAGTTGGGTTTGATCTGCATATTGTCGAATGATTTGACCATCTAGGGGTTTAACAAAACGCATATTCAAAACGCGTACTGCAACATCCAATTGATCAACTAAAAGCTGAGCAGCATTTTCTGCAACACTCACGCGGCTACCGAAAGCTAAAATAGTAATCACTTCTTCGGCTTTTACATTCAGCTCCAAAGTTAACTCAGCTTTACCAATTTCAAGCGCTGTCAGTTCTTTTTGAATTTCAACACCTAAACCATTTCCGCGTGGATAACGTACTGCAGCAGGACCCGGGTGCAAATAAGCGGTATGTAGCATTTGACGGCATTCATTTTCATCTTTTGGTGCCATAATCACGATATTCGGAACTGTACGCATAAATGCGTAATCATATGCACCAGCATGAGTTGGTCCATCCTCACCTACTAAACCTGCACGATCGATACCAAATGTGACATCAAGGTTTTGTAATGCCACATCATGAATGAGCTGATCATAACCACGCTGTAAGAAGGTTGAATAAATTGCCACTACTGGTTTTAAACCTTCACATGCCATACCAGCAGCTAAGGTCACTGCATGTTGTTCTGCAATTGCCACATCAAAGTAACGATCAGGATATTGTTTGGCGAATTGCACCATACCTGAACCTTCACACATGGCAGGTGTAATGGCTAACAACTTATCATCCAACTGGGCTTCATCACACAACCATTGCCCAAAAACATCAGAATATTTGGGTGCTTTTGTTGAAGCTGATGCAGCATTTAATTTAGCAATTGCGTGATATTTTATTTGATCTACTTCAGCAGGTGCGAAGCCCTTACCTTTCTTGGTATAGATATGAATTAAGCGCGGCCCCTTACGTTTTTTTAAGGCACTAAATACATTAACAAGTTCATCGACATTATGACCATCGAATGGACCAAAATAGTCAAATCCAATCGCTTTAAATAAGTTATCTGCAGCCTCTGTAGCAGCACAATGTAAGCGTGAAGTGTAGTCCCACTCAGGATAATCCCGAATAAATGGATTACCCTGCTCATCAATGTGTACAGATTGCCCTTTTTCCCAAATAGCAGCCAAATGTTTTGCAAAACCACCCGTGCTACATGAAATCGACATATCATTATCGTTCAGTACCACCATGAGATCAGCATTATGTGCAACAGCATCATTCATGGCTTCGAATGCCATCCCTGCTGTCATTGCACCATCACCGATAATTGCAACCACTTCACAAGGATCTTTTTGATAACGACGAGCTAAAGCCATTCCCAAACCCGCTGAAATAGCAGTTGATGAGTGGCCCACACCAAAAGTATCAAACTCAGACTCTTCACGAGCGGGGAACGCCGCTAAGCCATTTTTTGCACGAATTGTTGTTAGTTGCTCACGACGTCCAGTCAAAGCTTTATGTGGATATGCTTGATGACCCACATCCCAAATAAGACGATCATGTGGTGTATTGAAACAATAATGCAAGGCAACAGTTAATTCGATTACACCCAGATTGGCACCGAAATGCCCACCACTTTGTCCAGCAGCATACAAAATAAATTGACGTAGCTCGTCCGACACTTGACTCAATTGTTCTTTGGCTAGTTGACGCAATTGCATTGGATGATCAATCGCATCCAACAAAGGCGTAACAGGACGTTGACTAGGTATTTCGGTATACAACATATGTGGCAATGCCTTCTAAAGCCTGGCAAATCCTAAGCTAGGTAAATGGGTTAGCTCGATTCTTCTTATTGATCGAGAAATCGAAAAAAAACACCTTAAATCAACCACATTTATATTGGTCCAGTGTTGAGCTTTCGCTAAACGGGCGTTGTTAGGTAGCTAGATTATCCTGAATATCGATGCTACTTATCAACTATTATCTTGTGCTTTGCAAAAAAAAGGAAATCTTCTGTGTAAATTTGCACAATGATACTCAACTATGGTCTGATCATTCAGCTATACTTTAGCCAAATTATGAACATGTAATGGAAGTCGCTGTGCCTATAGAGTTTGTTGCCACATCTAAATTACCCACTGCCTTTGGTGATTTTAAAATCACTGTTTTTCAAGATCCTAAAACAGGTGAAGAACACGTAGCATTGTCAAAAGGATTAGATACAGCACCCACCTCTCCTGTCTTGGTACGAATCCATTCCGAATGTTTAACAGGTGATGCTTTTGCTTCATTAAAATGTGATTGTGGCCCACAACTTCAAGCAACTCAAAAACTGATTAACGAAGCAGGACAAGGTGTAATTTTATATTTACGTCAAGAAGGTCGTGGTATTGGTTTAACCAATAAAATTCGTGCTTATGCCTTGCAAGATCAAGGACATGACACAGTGGATGCCAACCTGATGCTCAACTTACCCGCTGATGCGCGTAAATACGATATGTGCAGTATCATGCTGGATCACTTACAAGTGAAAAAAGTCAAACTGGTTACGAATAATCCTCTCAAAATTAAAGCTTTAACTGATTTAGGAATTGATGTGGTTGATCGTGTCCCGTTAACGGTCGGTTTGAATAAATTCAATGAAGAATACTTAAAAACCAAACATGAGCGCATGTCACATATGTATCAAAAGGATGATTTTTAACTACAGCATAATTTAATCGTTGTAAAAAAATACCCCGATGCTTAGGGGTATTTTTTCACTTAGACTCAATCTAATTTGTGAAGATGACTATATCGTCATAGAAAATATCCGATTTTCAGGTTTGTTTCTTTTTAACCTTAAATCGAAAGCCATACAGATATTTCGTACAAATGGTTTTCCAGCTTCCGTTACCTTCAATCCATATTCACTCATCTTCACAAGTTGGTCATTTTGCATTTCAGCTAAATCTTCTAAAACTTGTGGTCGCTGTGCAAAATCCATGTCACCTTGCCAATTCGTCTCAAAGTGGCACATGAGATTTAAAATGTGTTTTCTGATTTTCAAATCTTCTTCTGTTAAAAGATGACCTTTAAAAACTGGAATTTCATTTTGTTCTAATCGAGCATAATAATTTTCAAGCGTCTTTTCATTTTGGGCAAAACCTTGCCAACAATCGCCAATAGCTGACATCCCTAAGCCAATCATCACTTCTGTTTTTGAAACGGTATATCCCATAAAATTACGATGTAACTGTTGGGCTTGAAATACCTGATACATATCATCATGCTCAAGCGCAAAATGATCCATTCCTATTTCATGATATCCAGCAGACAATAATTTTTGTTTTCCTTGCTCATAACACTGTCTTTTCTCTTCATCGCGCGGAACATCATGGTCTTTAAAACCACGTTGCCCATTGCCTTTGATCCATGGTACATGCGCATAACTGTAAAAGGCTAAACGATCTGGCTTAATTTGAATGGTTTGATCAATTGTGTTTAAAACATCATCTAAATATTGAAAGGGCAGCCCGTAGACCAAATCATGCGAAATAGAGGTATAACCAATTTCACGCGCCCATTCTGTAACCTGCTTTACGTGTTCAAAAGGTTGAATTCGGTGGATCGCTTTCTGCACGGTTTCATTATAATCCTGCACGCCAAAGCTAACGCGTCTAAAACCCAATTCAAACAGCGTCTTTAAATGATCGTAAGAAGTATTATTAGGATGTCCTTCAAAACTAAATTGATGATCTTCAGCTACTTGTGATAACGCTAAAAGCCCATCAATCAACTGTTTAAGATGCTGAGGAGAAAAAAATGTAGGTGTCCCCCCCCCTAGATGTATCTCTTTAATCAAAGGACGCTCTATAAATAACTCACAATACAATTTCCATTCTTTTAACAAAGCCAAAATATAGGGCTGTTCCATTTCATGTTTTTTAGTGATTTTTTTATGACATCCACAAAAAGTACATAAGGACTCGCAAAAAGGTAAGTGAATGTAAAGGCTAATACCATGTTGGCTATTCGATTTATCAAAACGTATTTTTAGTTTTTGCTGCCATAGTACTCGATCAAAAGTCGACTGCTCCCAATACGGAACTGTGGGATAGCTCGTATATCGAGGACCTGGAACATTATATTTTTGCACCAGTGAAACAACGTTTTCGAACATATCCCCACCTTTAAAATCACCACATATTAAAAGCTTAACTGCTTTCAGTCGTCCTATTTTGAGGAGCTTATTCTTTTAATTCAACCTAGTATCTTGGTCAGGATTCATAAGCAAATTCAAATCACAAAGTACGTTTACCCTGACTAAACTTAAATCTCGATCTGCTATATCGATAAAATCGCCTTAATCTTTCATACAATTTATGTTTTGATGTAGCTAGTTTTTCATTGCCCAAGAGGCTTGGTATGTCACACCCGACTTCTGCAGATATTCAACGTGTTCGTGAATTTTTACTCGACTTACAAACTCGAATTTGTGCTGCGCTTGAACAACAAGAACAACAAGGTGGCGGTAATGCCCGATTTGAGATCGATGATTGGGAACGTCCCGAAGGTGGTGGTGGCAGATCACGCGTATTACAAGATGGTACAGTGATCGAAAAAGGTGGTGTGATGTTCTCGCACATCAATATCTCAAAGTTACCAGCATCTGCTACCGAACGGCACCCACATATAGCTGGCGCACAAGCACAAGCCATGGGGGTTTCTTTAGTGATCCATCCTAGAAATCCAAATGTGCCGACCTCACATGCCAACGTAAGACTATTTGTCGCAGAAAAAGAAGGACAAGATCCTATTTGGTGGTTTGGCGGCGGTTTTGATTTAACGCCATTTTATCCGAATGATGAAGATGTTAAATCATGGCATCAAACTGCGCACGATCTTTGTGCACCTTTTGGCGATCATGTCTACCAAGATCATAAAAAATGGTGTGATGATTATTTTTATTTGAAGCATCGTGATGAACAACGTGGTGTCGGTGGGTTATTTTTTGATGACTTAAATCAGTGGGATTTCGAAACTTGTTTTAAATACATGCAAGCTGTAGGCAATGGATATCTCAATGCGATTCTACCAATCTTCCAACGTAATCAAGATAAACCCTATAGTGAAGCTCAACGCGATTTCCAATTGTATCGTCGTGGGCGCTATGTGGAATATAACTTAGTTTACGATCGAGGGACGTTATTTGGATTACAAACTGGCGGTCGAATTGAGTCTATTTTAGTAAGTCTTCCTCCATTAACGGGTTGGAAATACAGACCTGAATGGGATGAAGGCTCTGCTGAAAAAAAATTAACCGACTACTATTTAAAACCGAGAGATTGGCTCGCTGAACTGCATTAATTGTAAATCACTCGCCCTGTTAAAACAGGGCTTTTTTGTTGAGCAATATATTCATCCCATTGTCTAACGAAATTGAATAATTCCATTACATTCTCTTAGAAAAAAAGGCACAATAGATAAAATTGATTAAATTTTGTCACACTTCTGACACAGCTCTTAAGTTTAATTTAAGCAAAGTACTGTACAATCAATTTTTACTTGTATTACTCATGGAAGTTTTTACTTCTGCATAAGGAATCGATATGCAACACAACTCTATTCGCGCACGTGTTGTCGTATTTTGGACACTGGTTATTGCTCTTTTGAGTGCAATCAGTACCACTATATTTTCAGAAACACTACTCAATGATAGCTTTGGTTTTAGCTTGATGGTGTTTGCAGCTGTTGGTCTACTGCTCAACATTGCGCATATTTTACTTCATACCCTATTTGAAATTTGTAACCCAAGTCATTAATACACTTCATTGAATATGTTCATATTGGGAACTTTCTGCATTTGACGTATATTGTTTGCCACTTCTTCATCAGGAATTAGAGCAATGCGCAAACAATTTGCCGTAATTGGAAATCCCATTAAACAATCTCGATCTCCAGAGCTTCATCATGCGTTCGCACAAAAGACTGGGGTGATCCTTGAATATAGCAAACGCCTTGCTCCTCTCGATGGTTTTACACAGAGTATCAATGAATTTTTTAAGGCTGGTGGTATTGGTCTGAATGTCACGGTGCCGTTTAAAGAACAAGCTTTTGCACAATGTGATGTACTCACTGAACGTGCCAAAATTGCAAAAGCAGTAAATACACTATGGATGAAAGATGGTGTATTGCATGGCGACAATACCGATGGCCAAGGACTTGTTGCAGCCATTCAACATTTAAATTGGCCTCTTGAGCAAGCAAGCGTGCTTATTTTAGGCGCAGGTGGTGCAACACGTGGCGTGATTTATCCACTGCATAAAGCTGGTGTAAATAAAATCATGATTGCTAATCGAACGGTTGCTCGCGCAGAGCAATTGATTCAGGACTTACAACCTGCTGTCCCAGATCTAGAGCTAAACGCTTGTGGTCTTGATCACATAGCAGGTGAATTTGATATTGTTATTAATGCTACCTCGGCAAGCTTATCTGGCGATGCAATCAATCTACCCCAACAGTTAAAATTCAAATATGCCTATGAAATGGCCTATGGCAAACCTTCCACTTTCCTTGATCAAGCGAAACAGCGTGGAATTCCGACTGCAGAAGGATTTGGAATGCTCGTTGGACAAGCGATTGAATCTTTCGCGATTTGGAATGGTGTGCGTCCAGAATTAAAAGATTTTATTTAGTTTTTGCACACGTTTAGTGCCTTGTGAATAGTGCAATTTTTTAAATTGCACTTTTTTCTCTCTATAATATCGATTAAATCTCTTCGAATTGATTTTAGTGACATATTTTTAGTGCATATTCAAATTGAATAAATTCAAATTAAACATATGGTCATCCACACAACAAAACCAACCTAAGCTTATGTATTAATAATATTATTTTTTCTAATAAACTCCTACTACAACAAATGAATTCAGTTTATATTCATTCAAGAGCCTAAACACTAATTCGCAATTCTGACATTTATTTCCGTGACTTACATCAATGTTTTTTTAGTGTTGTAGGTCAATAATCGGATCATCTAAAAAGTATTTTCTCTATTCAAATTAGGAAAAGTTCAATGCCTGCATATAAAGCGCCCGTACGTGATATTCGTTTCTTAATGAACGAAGTTTTTGATTATCCTGCGCACTATAAAACTCTAAGCAACGGCGAAGCTGCTGACTCTGATACTGTCGATATGATTATCGAAGGTGCTGCAGATTTCTGTGAAAATGTATTATCTCCACTTAATCAGCCTGGAGATGAAGAAGGCTGTCATTTTAAAGATGGCGAAGTCAAAACGCCTAAAGGTTTCAAAGAAGCTTACGAGCAGTTTGTACAAGGTGGCTGGCAAGGTCTTTCGTATCCTGAAGAGTTTGGTGGTCAAGCACTGCCTATGTCGCTGAACCTGATCAAATCAGAAATGATGGGTACAGCAAACTGGTCTTTCACGATGTATCCGGGCTTAAGTATGGGTTGTATGAATACCATCATGCAATTTGGTACTGAAGAACAGAAAAACACCTACATGCCTCACCTCACTGCTGGTACATGGTCAGGCACAATGTGTTTAACTGAACCACAATGTGGTACAGACTTGGGTCAAGTTAAAACTAAAGCTGAGCCTAAAGGTGACGGTACTTATGCTATCACAGGTACTAAAATCTTTATTTCTGCGGGTGAGCACGATTTAACTGAAAATATCATTCATATTGTGTTGGCACGTCTTCCAGACTCTCCAGCTGGTACACGTGGTATTTCTTTATTCATTGTTCCAAAATTCATCCCAACTGCTGATGGTGGTGTAGGCGAACGCAATCCTGTGACTTGCGGTTCTATTGAACACAAAATGGGGATCAGAGCATCTGCTACTGCCGTACTGAACTTTGATGCTGCAACGGGTTATCTGATTGGTGAAGTCAACAAAGGCTTACACGCAATGTTTACCTTCATGAATACGGCGCGTATCGGAACTGCTGTTCAAGGTTTAGCACATGCAGAACTTGCATTCCAAGGTGCATTACCTTATGCAAAAGAACGTATGTCAATGCGCGCACTCTCAGGTAAAAAAGAGCCTGAAAAAGTAGCTGACTCAATTATCCATCATGCTGATGTTCGTCGTATGCTTTTGACTCAAAAAGCGATTGCTGAAGGTGGCCGTGCAATGATCTATCATGCTGCACAGCTTGCTGACAAAATGACTGATGCTTTAGCTCAAGGTGATCAAGCGAAGTTTGATGATTACGATGATAAACTAGGTTTCTACACACCAATTTTGAAAGGCTTCTTAACTGAGTTAGGCTTAGAAGCAGCAAACCACGGTATGCAAGTCTTTGGTGGCCATGGTTATATCAAAGAACATGGTATGGAGCAGATCGTTCGTGACGCGCGTATTTCAACGCTTTACGAAGGTACAACTGGTGTTCAAGCACTAGACTTAATCGGTCGTAAAGTACTGTTATCTTCTAAAGGTAAAGTCGTTCGTGACTATACAGCTGAAATCTTAAAATTCTGTGGCCAGCACGCACGCAATAAATACATGCGCCGTTTTGCTTGGGACTTAACTAAGATTTGTGCACAATGGAACGCATTAACTGTACGTATTATGCTTGCTGCACGCAAAGATCGCGACATCGTTTCAAGTGCTTCTGTGGATTACTTAATGTTCTCTGGTTATGCAATGATGGCATATTACTGGGCTCAACAAGCGGCAGTGGCATCAGCGAAGTTAGCATCAGGTGATGGTCAAGAAACTCCTGAATTTTATAAAGCGAAAATCAAAGTTGCAGATTTCTACTTTGAGCGTTTACTTCCACGTGCCCAAGGTCATGCTGAATCTATGGTTAACCCTTCGAAAACTTTAATGTCTTTAGAAGCTGAACACTTCAGTTTTGATTACTAAGATTTCATAGAAAAAAAGACCGCCAAGGCGGTCTTTTTTTATTAATTCAATAAACCATTGTACTTTAAGAATACGAAATTACATTTAGAGCAAGAATACAACAGTGGTATCTTGATCAAGCGATATAAATATTCCAAATGAGCTTTTATCAATATACAAAAAGGAAAATAATATGCATAAGACATTGATCTCCTTCTCTTTACTCAGTGCAGTCTTTCTCGCTACAAATAGCTTCGCTGAATCGGATATTAAAAATCACCAAAAAACCACGACGTATTCAACAAAGAATTTGAATTACTCGACGAGTGGATCTGCTGAGGTCATTATTCATCGCCCTGTTAGTGAAGTCTTCAATATTTTAACCAATGTGAATCTTTGGCCAAAAATTAATGTGGGTGCAACTCAAGCCATTGAGCCTAAGAATATTCGTGTTCAAAAAGGTACGACTTTCAAAGAATTTATTAGCAGCCCGATTCCAGGCATAAAAGATTGGAGTAATGAATGGCATGTGATTGAGTTTGAGAAAGATAAGAAGTTTGTTATCGCAACCATAGAACAATTTGCTCAAGTCCCAATCCATTCAAAAATTACCTATGAATTTGATCGTATCAACGCCAATAGCACAGAATTTGAACGAACTATTGAAGTAACTTTAGACGATAAATTTATTCAAGACGCGACAAAACAAGAAGTTGAAGCCCTGTATCGTTTTATTGGTTCTCAGTGGAAAATGGCCAATCATTTAAAAAAATATGTTGAAGATCAACGCTCAAATTAAGGGATTAAAAAACACCTGATTGAACAACCAATCAGGTGTTGTAAATTAATGCATATATTTTAATGCTCACGGTACTCTTTAATCTCTATTGGCTTATCTTTCACGAGTTCAACTGTTCCCTCATTCAAACCATTGAAATTTTTAAAATGAATTGAAACACCATCTCTATTTGCAAGTTTTACACCACTTGCAGCAACCGCGCTCTTCAAGTGATAAACCGCATCCGAGTTATCCCTGAGTTCTGCCGTCTGAAAATTGTCTTTTGTTTTTAGCTCTAATGTTAAATCCATTGGTCCAGTAAAATGGATCACCTGTTCACCTTCAGCACGAGCAACTTGATCAACAGGCGCTGAAGCTTCAGCATTTAAATGCGCTGGTCTCTCTTGTTCTGACATTTGCTCACTATTTTTGTTTTTTATCAGCACAACCAACGAATGCCAATCCCAAGATTGAAGCCACTAGAACTAATTTCATTTTTATTACCTATCTTGATGAAAACCATTAAAAAACTCATCATTATTTTCACAGTAAAAAAGCGAAATAAATGTGGATTTAACAGTTTCGCTGTTAAAAATTACATTGGAGTTTAACTATAGAACTTACAGAAACTCCTCAAGCAATGAGTTCAAATATAAATGTCCTTGAGCAGTGCATGACAAACGGTTTGGATCATCTAACATTAATTTTCTGTCAATCAATGATTGAACTTGATCTTGGATTGATTGCAAAGATAAACCTGTACGAGCTTCATAATGTGAAGTTGGTACACCTTGATTAAGTCGAAGTGCATTCATCATAAATTCGAATGGCATTTCATCAGCTTCAATTTTCTTAAACTGCAAATGCTCTGCAGGGACTTTCGCTAGATAATCTTTCGGTAATCGTGTTTTTTGGTAACGATATACACCATCACTTAGCGTCACTTTAGCATGCGCACCAGCACCAATCGCTAAGTAATCGCCAAATTGCCAATAATTTAAATTATGTGCTGAGGGTTTTTCTTTACGCCAAGCCGACACTTCGTAGTTAGTAAAATCATTTTCGATTAAATAGGCCTCACCCTGTACCTGAATTTCTTCTAATACATCATCGACAGGCAATATAGGTTGAGTTCGAAAAAATACGGTATTGGGCTCAATGGTTAACTGATACCACGAGATATGTGTAGCACCGTGCTCCACGGCAAGTTTTAAGTCAAGTAATGCTTGTTCAAGCGTTTGTTCAGGTAAGCCGTGCATTAAATCGACATTAATTCGCTTAAAGCCTGCATCTTTCGCCAAACCAATTGCTGAAATTGCATCTTGGTTGGAATGAATACGCCCCAATTTTTGAAGATGATTCGAGTTAAAGCTTTGGACACCTAAAGACAACCGATTGATCCCCGCCTTTAAATAATCTGCAAATGGATCATGTTCTACCGTTCCCGGGTTGGCTTCTAAGGTAATTTCACAATCATCCTCAAACGGAATCAAAGCGCTTAGCTGAGCAAATAGCCATTGATACCCTTGAGCAGAAATGAGAGAAGGAGTACCTCCACCTATGAACACGCTATGAATTTGACGACCCTGAGCAAAATTTATCTGTGTTTTGAAATCCTCAACCAATGCTTGTAAATATTCTTTCTCCAACGTCATGGACAATGCCCCATTGGGTACTGCATGCGAATTAAAGTCGCAATATGGACATTTACGCACACACCACGGCATATGAATATAAAGTGACAATGGAATATCTTGTGGATTCAAAGTAGCCAAACGTACAGCTCAAAACTTAAAAAACTTATTTTAACATGACTACACCATAACGCTCAGAACTGATTCAGTTTTTACTTTACACTCAATATAAAACAAGGACGTGGGTGCATTTATGTTTAAAGTCGCGAGCCAATTTTTATTCTTTATCCCTTTAGCGCTGGGGATCGGAATCGCAATGACCTTCCAAACTGCGATTAACACACAATTACGTGAATATTTATATTCTCCATTACAAGCTGCACTTTTATCATTTTTGATTGGTACAATAGTTCTCGCAATACTGGTTTTTTTTCAACAGACTGAAAAACCACAATTGAGCGAAATTGTACAAATTCCTTGGCATCTTTGGCTTGGCGGTTTTTTAGGTGTTTATGCCATCAGTATTAGTATTTATTCCGCACCTAAATTAGGTTTCTTAACCTTATCGGCATTAATTATTTTTGGACAGATTGTTATGTCCATGATAGTCGACCATTTTGGAATTTTAGGTACAGAAAAAATTGCCATTAATTGGCAGCGCATTTTGGGTGGCGTGGTGATTTTTATAGGTGTGCTTCTCACTTTACAACGCTAAACCTTTATTCTAAGCACATAAAAACGATGAGTAATTTTTGTGTCTAATGTAACTGCAACTTCCAACATCAGTTATGAATTAAAAAAACTATTTCATCTCATGATCCCAATCTTGATTACGCAATTTTCGCAAGCAGGATTAGGACTGATTGATACCATTATGGCAGGACATTTATCTGCATTAGACTTAGCAGCAATCGCTGTCGGGGTAGGTCTTTGGATTCCTGTCATGTTGCTATTTAGCGGCATTATGATTGCAACAACACCGTTGGTTGCTGAAGCGAACGGTGCGCGGACTCCAGAGAAAATTGCCACTATTACACGACAAGCATTATGGGTAGCCTTAGTTCTCGGGATTATTGCTGGTCTAGTCTTACAGATTCTCCCCTATACCCTTCCCCTTCTTGGCGTTCCAGATTCACTTCACCCTAAAGCTGGCCTATTCTTACATGCGATTGGATTCGGTATGCCAGCGGTCACCATGTTTGCTGCACTACGAGGATACTCTGAGGCGATTGGTAATCCACGCCCAGTGACTGTGATCAGTTTAATGGCCTTAGTCGTACTTATTCCGCTTAATTTTGTGTTTATGTATGGTCTAGGTCCAATTCCTGCATTAGGAAGTGCTGGATGTGGATTTGCAACGGCAATTCTACAGTGGCTGATGCTGATCACGTTGGCATTGTATATCTTGAATAATCAGGCATATCAAAAAACCCAACCCTTTAGTCATTTTGAAAAAATTGATCGCTACTGGTTAAAACGCATCCTTGCTTTAGGTTTCCCAATTGGATTGGCTATCTTCTTTGAAGTCAGTATTTTCAGTACTGCAGCAATTGTATTGAGTCCATTGGGTGAAATTACGGTAGCAGCGCATCAGATCGCCATCTCCATTACGTCACAATTATTTATGATCCCGATGTCTCTCGCGATCGCACTTACCATCCGAGTGGGAACGTATTATGGTGAAAAGGATTACCAATCTATGCGTAAAGTCCAATGGTTGGGTTTAGCAACAAGTACTGTACTGGCAGTAATGACCATGATTTTATTGTGGGTCTTCCGCCATCAAATTGTCGCGTTATATACCTCTGATGTATTGGTGACTCAAATTGCGGTTTACTTGGTGCTATTCGCTGTTGCTTACCAACTGATGGACGCTTGGCAAATCAGTGCTGCAGGATGTCTAAGAGGCATGCAAGATACGAAGGGTCCTATGTGGATTACTATGCTTGCCTATTGGGTGATTGCATTCCCTGTAGGCGTATATCTCTCTAGATTTACCAACATTGGTCCTGCGGGTGTATGGATTGGATTGATCGTGGGGTTAAGTATTGCCTGTGTACTCTTACTCGGACGTTTATATATGAATAATCAGCGACTTGAGCGTAGTCAATCATCATGAACAATAAATCCCGAATGCTCGGGATTTATTTTTTTATGCCAATCATTTACTTACAACTCATTAACAATTTCAAATATGCATCTTTTGATTTGTCGCCTATGATCAAATCAGAAGATGAAAATAATGAATCGAGGTTCTCAACTCATGGCAAACAAAGCGAGCTCTCCCGGCCGTCGTTTCATGAAACTCGCAGGTATGACTGCAAGTATTGCTACTAAAACCGTGTCCAACTCTATCCGCACCTTTAATGCAGATGATGATAAAAAAAACGAAGCACGCAGTAAGCTCTTTCAAGACATTGGCGTTCAAATTGCAGACACCCTTGGGGAAATGAAAGGTGCTGTAATGAAAGTTGGTCAAATTGCATCACAATACAAAGATATTTTCCCGCCTGAAGTCGCAAAGGCTATTGCTAAATTACAACGTCAAGCCCCTGCGATGCCCTTCCAGCAAATCAAGCAACAAGTTGAAAAAGAACTTGGTCAGCCACTGTTAGATGTTTTTAAAACATTTGATGAACAACCTTTTGCAGCAGCTTCGATTGGGCAAGTTCATAAAGCAACCTTAAAAAATGGCCAAGAAGTCGTTGTAAAAGTACAGTACCCAGGCGTAGATGAAGCATGCGAAAGCGATTTAAAACAAGTCCGCTTGGCTTTACGTTTGATGGGTGTATTAAAAGTCGATAAAAAATTACAAGATCGATTATTTGCAGAAATTCAAGACAGCTTACACGAAGAGCTCAACTATGAAATTGAAGCGCAAAATTTAGAGGTATTTAGAACCTTCCATCAAGCATTGGATTCTAAAATTATTATCCCACAAGTGTTCAAAGATTATTCCAGCAGACGAGTTCTTACATTGAGCTTAGAAGCAGGTGACAATATTGAAACCGCAAGCACTTGGCCGCTTGAAACACGTAACGAAATTGGTCGTCGACTAATTCAGGCTCTTGGCCATCAGATTTTCTATCTAAAACGCTTTCATTGTGATCCGCATCCTGGCAATTTTGCTTTCCGCTCAGATGGTAGTGTCATCATCTATGATTTTGGTGGTGTTAAAACCTTATCTGCTGAACTGGTGGATCGATTTAAAAAATTAGTTCGCGCTGGTCGTGCTGAAAATATCCAAGAGATTGAACAACATCTATTCGCGTTGGATGCTCTTGCTGAAACAGGAAAATTCCCTGAGGAACTTTACAAACAATGGTTAGAAGTGTTGCTCAGACCCCTTACCACTCAATACAATTTTGCTGAAAACTCATCTCATCATGATGGCGTCATTTTAGTGAAAAAATCACTTAAGTATTGGGATACATTTAAGCCCTCTCCAGACACATTAATGGTCAATCGTACGATTTCTGGACACTATTGGAATCTGATTAACTTAAAAGTCGATGACAATATCAATGATTTGTTTGAAACGCTCGTTCCTAATTGAAAAATTAACAAGACCTTACAATCCTCATTATTGTTATGTTATATTATAACATCATATAAATAATTCGGAGTGTTTCCATGCGTCCCAATATTCATCCTGAATACCATGAAGTACTATTTCATGATACCAATGCAGATCAGTATTTCATCATCGGTAGTACGATTCAATCAAAGCAAACCAAAGAATATCAAGGGAAAACTTACCCCTATGTCACGCTAGATATTTCAAGTGCTTCGCACCCTTTCTATACTGGTGAGGTCCGTCAGGCCAATAATGAAGGTCGTGTGGCAAGTTTCAATAAGCGTTTCGGTCGCTTTAAACGTAAATAATAAAATTTTCGACTCTCACTATTTTTAAGCCTAAATTTACTCCTCCAATTTAGGCTTTTTTTTATTCTTATCGTTATTTATTGGTTAAATAAAATTGAGTAAAGGTAAAACTCAAGATCAATCCTAAAAGTCCAATCAAGATACTACTTACAACATACATCAGTGCCAAATTATATTGTCCAGATTTTATCAATTGAAAAGTTTCCAAGCCAAAACTTGAGAATGTGGTAAACCCACCTAATATGCCAACCATAAAAAATAGGCGAGCTTCTTGTTGTAATACAGGATATTGTAAACTGAATGCAAAAAATCCCCCTGCTAGAACACAGCCCAGAATATTCACAATCCAAGTTGCCCATGGAAATTGATCTGCATTTTGCATGAACCACATACTGGTCATATATCGAAGTGTTGCACCAATCGCTCCACCACATGCTACCCATAACCAACTCATATTATGTCCGTTCTCGTGTATTGATCATATTTTTACCTTAAAAAGTAACGAATTATTGTCTTGGATTCACGCGTTTTTTCGTTAAGATGTAGCAAATTTAAACGTGTAAGGACTCAATTATGGCTCAAGCATTATTGGAACAATTAAAAAATGGCGAAGCAAAATTTGCCGACGTAATTTCATTTATTGAAGCAGGTTATACACATACGCCAACCGCATTTAGTAATGGTCAACAATATAATGCCAGTAATGAAAATCAAGGGAGTGCTAAAGTTTTTTCCTTTGCCAAATTAAATGGTCTTTCTCAAGAACAAACATTACAGCTTTTTGCAGAACACTACGTTTCTGTTATGGCGACACCTGAAGCTTCAGATCATCAAAATATCCGTCAATTTATGATTCATGGATGGGATGGCATTAAATTTGAAGGAAATGCACTCACTGCGAAATAATCATAAATAAAGACTAGCGCTTGGCTAGTCTTTTTCAACAGTATTATTTAGGTATTCAATTACACCTAATCCTGCTGCTCGACCTGTTGCAAAACACGCTGTAAGTAAATAACCACCTGTCGGGGCATCCCAATCCAACATCTCTCCACAGCAGAAAACAATTGGATTACTTTTCAACTGTAACTGTTTAGTCAAGGCAATTTCCCGTACACCACCTGCGCAGCTAATGGCTTCGTCAATGGGTCTAAAACCGTCTAGTTTGATAGATAAATGTTTAATATGCTGAGCCATTTTCTCTGCAATCGCCCAATCATGCTTTGAGGTCAATTCACGTAATAAATTTGACTTTGCATTGTCTAATCCCAATTTTCGCCATACATTATTTATGCTTTGTTTCTTAGCATTCTTAAGTTTAGAGATGATTTCATGCTCAGATAATTCTGGCAGTAAATCTAAATTTAAAACCATGGAATCTTGATATTGCAATTGTGTTCGAAGTGCCCGACCATGCTTATAGACCAACCCACTCTCCAAACCATAATGGGTGATCACAATATCCCCCTTAGCTTTGGGCTGATGATCCACCCAAGCTTCAACTCGTTTGAGTGGCGAGCCAAATACAGGTTCCATATACGAAGACCAAGCTCTGACTACACCAGCATTACTCGGGGAAAACGCTTTTAACTCTTCTTTAGCCAACCATGACTGCCAAGCCCCATCACTACCCAACTGTGCCCATGACACAGCGCCACACGCCAATACAATCGCATCAAATTGCTCAGTTCGTATTGAATTGGATTGAGTATCAAAAACTGTCAGTTCATTTTGATTAAGCGCGGTAATTTGATGCCGATAATGAAAATTGACTTTGGAATCCACTAAACTTTTTAACCAAGCACGCAGTAATGGAGCTGCTTTCATTTCATTGGGAAATATACGACCTGAGCTTCCAACATAGGATTCAATCCCTAGGTTTTTCATCCAATTCTGAATCCAACGCGCATCCCACTTTCTCACCCAAGGTGCAAGCCATTCGGCATGATCATAACGACCAATAAATTGATCAAGAGGTTCGGCATGAGAAATATTTAAACCTGTTTTACCTGCCATCAAAAACTTACGCGCAGCTGAAGGCTTTTGTTCAAAAATATGAACTTCAAATGCAGGATGAGCAGATAAAACTTCAGCAGCCATTAAACCTGCTGGACCTGCGCCTACGATTGCGATTCGCTTTGAATATTCCAAATTCATAGATTATTCGTTTGTTGATTTTCAGAAGAGATCGGCATTTGCCCTTGCAGAGGCATAAAGTGATCGAAGCGAGTTTGGTACGCTTCAGGTTTTTGAATAATCAACTGCTGGCATAATTCACCACGATCTAGATACTTTACTTCAAAATGCGTTCTTGCCGAAGTTGAAGAGATTCGTTCTTTAACATAAGAAAGGTTCCAAACATTAAGCAGTTGTTGCTCTGCCTCGTCAATATATTCAGGAATATTGCTGGCTAAAGTGATCGTACCATTCGGTTGCAATCGAGACAGTAAAAATTCAAAAAAAGGCATATTCAACCAACGTTGCGCTGGATTATGAGGTTCAGGATTCGGATATAAAATAAAAAAATCTTCAACTTGCTGTGGAAATAGCGCATGTACGATCCAAGGGATTGCATCTGCATGTACAGGTCGCAAATTGGTTTGTCCCTCTAGTTGATGCTGTTTTTGCATCGCTAGAAATTTTTCTCTAGTTCGTTCAATCGCGATTAGTTGTCTTTGCGGATTTTGTTGCGCAAACAATAAAGCATGTTTACCTTTACCCGCCCCAATCTCAACACATAGTGGTTCAGCTAGAATCGGTAGAAAGTCGCGTGGCGCATGCATACGCTGTGCTTGAAATTGACGAATCGGCATAATCAGATCAAACTTATGAAAACGCGACAAGTCTAGCAACTCTAGATGCTTTTGCCTATTTTAGCTGTTTTATTTTACTAGGATTGATTTATGCCAAAAACATTTCCGTGCCCACGCTGTGGACAGCCTAGTCAATGGACTGGCAATGAATTTCGTCCATTTTGTTCTGAACGATGCAAACTTATCGATTTAGGGGCTTGGGCAAATGATGAATATCGCCTTCCGACACAGGATTCTCCTCAAGCTGATCAAGGGGAATATCATGAATAATGCCAACTTTCCTCAATATTAAAAGAATAATTCAATTATATTTACACAAACAAAAAATTAGCTTTTTTAAGAAAACTCAATAAATGTGATTTTATTTAAGTTTGTGTTGTGATATTGTGATAACAATCACATTAAAACAACAATTCTACTTTCATAAATACATGAGACTTTATAAATTCACATTCACACTCAGTATAATTTTAACTTGCCTAGGCCTCCTTTTTGCAGGTCTAGGCATTTATCAACATGATTTCGTCTTGATTTTAATCTCTGCACTATTTGTGTTAGCCGCTGCCCTTCTCTTTTGGGAATTGAATGACATCAATCGAGATCACTTTTTTCGTTTTTAATTAACCAGCTTTACCTGCCACAAACGGGTTAAACTTTTTCTCATAGCCAATGGTACTGATTGGACCATGCCCTGAAATAAACTGTGTTTCATCTGGCAAACTAAAACATTCTTTCTCAATGGAATCTAGCAACTGTTGATGATTTCCCTTGGGAAAATCTGTTCGACCAATTGAACCCTTGAAAAGAACATCGCCAGTCCATAACAAGCCATAGTTAGCATTATAGAACATGACGTGGCCAGGCGTATGACCGGGAGCGAATCGAACCTCAAAGGATTCATCCCCTAATTTTAAAGTTTCACCACCTTCAAGCCACTGATCAACCACAACAGGTTCAGGTATCGGAAACCCATATCGTGCTGAAACTTCCTGAATCATATCTAACCAAAATGCATCTTCTTTATGAGGACCAATTACTGGAATACCCCACTCTCTCGCCAATGCTCCGACCGCACCAGCATGATCAAGATGACCATGAGTTAACCATAGCTCCTTCACTGTTAAGTCTAACTCTTGCACAACTTGCATAATTTTTTCAGGCTCACCACCTGCATCAATTAACACAGCTTCTTTGGTCTCTTGATCCCAAACCAATGAACAATTTTGCTGAAATGCTGTCACAGGAATAATTTTAACTTGAAGCATAGGAACCTTTAAATTTACGCAGAATGTTGGAGGGTAATCTTGAGTGCATCCAGTTGAGCTTCTACTAAATCGACCAACAAATCAATATGTGCTGCATCAGTGTTTAACGCTGGAATATAGGCATAGTCTTTCCCGCCCGCTGTTTTAAAGGTTTCGGCATTTTCCACAGCCAACTCTTCTAAAGTCTCTAAGCAATCTGATGAAAAAGCAGGGCTGAGAACATGGACAGATTGAACTCCTTGTTGTCCCCACTCAGTCAGCAACGCATCTGTATATGGCTTGACCCACTCTTGTTTACCGAATCGTGATTGGAAGCTGATAGCCCATTCATCGTCACGTAATCCCAGAGCCTCTGCGACTTTTTTCGCTGTAACCCTACAACGGTCGGCATATGGATCACCTTTATCTGCATAAGGCTGAGGAATCCCATGGAAAGACATTAATAATTTTTCCGCTTTACCGTGTTGCGCCTGAAAAACCTGAACACTCTTTGCCAAAGCCTGAATAAATTTTGGATGTTGATAATAATCGCGTATTAAACTTAAGCCAGGTAAATTTCTCTGCGTTAAAACCCATTTCGCCAATGCATCATACAAAGGTGCTGTAGATGTCGCTGAATATTGAGGAAAAAGTGGAAATAAAATGACGTGATCTTGCGGTGTCTGAGTAAGTTTTTTTAGAACCTCATGAATACTAGGATGACCATAAGTCATCGCAGGAACGACCTGAACATCAAAATCTGGATAATCTTGAATAACTTTTTGACGGATTAAATCTGTTTGCTTCAACAGAATTTCACGCATAGGGGAATCTCCATTCCACACCTGCGCATATGCTTCAGAAACATGCTTTGGTCGAAATGGTAAAACAAAACAATGTAAGATAATTTTCCACAAAAACGATGGAATCTCAATCACACGCTGATCAGATAAAAACTGTTTTAGAAAAGTTCGTACCGCAGGCACTGTAGGGGCATCTGGTGTTCCCAAGTTGGCAATAATTACGGTGATTTTCGGCTTTAACTCAGACATCTGATCCACATCAATTCACTGTTTAATTAAGAAATACTTTATCAGAGTCTAAGTAAATTCGGCGTGATTTTATGATTGCTTTTTAAAATGTGAATGAAAGAGAAAAACTATCATATGAACTTGATCTATTTATTCATGCATTTCCATAACATCCGCTGACGATCATCTCGTCCTACAGGAACGATCCATTCATTATTACGCATTTGTTGCTTGATGGTATGCAATGCACGTACATTAATCTGTGCTCTAGATACCATATGTGCCTTAGGAAGTTGCAATTGAGCATCGACCAGCCCCGTATCAGTCAAATACTGATTCAACACTTTAGAATAAAAATCTTCTGGTGTTGCTTGGGAAAATTGAGACTCAAGAACAGTATAAATTTCATGCCATCGCATGGAACGTATACAAATAATTTCTTTAAAATGACTATCAACATAGGCATGCATACGATAATCAAAACTGAATTGATCATCCCACTCTATTCTAGGCAAAGATAGAAAAGGATCGACTTCAGATTTGGCTTGTTCCATTTTTGCTTGTGCCAGCTGAGCTCTTAATCGATCAATCTCATCTTGTTTTGCTTGAATGCTTTGTGGTCTTACCCAACCCAAAACAGGGTAACGTTCAAGCATTTGAGGCATATGAGACCTGAGTGCTAGCTCTAATTCACGAGCACTTTTAAAAAATACGACCTGATCAACTTCTCGAATGATCTGTTGACGGAAAGTTTGAAAGCGCTGTTGAAGATCCACTTCATGCTCTCGTAAATGCTCCTCACGCGATTCTGGCTGTTCATGCATAAATACAATAATGGGCTTTTGCTTAGTCACGGCATAGATATATTCCAAGTGCATGTAACTAATACCAGAGACAGATTGCTCACCATACTGGCTTCCTAAAAGCAGAAGTACATAATCACAATCATCAATTTGACGGCGTGCAAAAGCGGTTGTTACAGGTGTTCTTTGTTCTAAACCCCATGAAAAAAAACCCATACCGATCAGCGTTTGAGACACAACCATACGCTCTGGCTGCATCTCTTTACCAGAAGTTGTAATAAACACTTGGTAACGCTTATCTAGCATGCCTTAATCCAATCCTGCATCTAGGTAAAAATGCCTTACTCATAAGGCTTAAAATATATAGCTTGATATTGATCATTCTTCTTCGAATGTATCAGTTAAATTTTCAATTGACCATAGTATTTCATGCCCGATCATATTTTGAAGTACAGGCTGAAGTTCAAGCGCATTTCCGCCACTGACGACACAACGCAACTGCACTGATTTGTCATATGGTTGAGTAGCATTGAATTTATTTTTGATAAGGACTCTTGCTGTTTGGCGTGCAACAGCAAATCCTGAATCAACCAAAGTCAGTCGCTCTGTATAAAGATGCTCAATTGCTGATTTTAAAAATGGATAATGCGTACAACCCAACACCAAATAATCGGCTTGATCTTGCATGACGGGATCAAGTATCCGTTGTAATGTTGCAATACAGGCTTGCGAATTTTGTTGCCCTGCTTCCACGAAAGGAACCAAATCCAAACTGGTGACTTGATGAACTTTAACACCTAAAGGATCTGCAAAATTCTGCATTACATCCTTGATTAACTGGCCTCTAAAAGTCGCTGGAGTCGCCAATACAGCCACCACTTTAGACTGTGTCTGTAACACTGCAGGTTTTAACGCAGGAACCAACCCAATGATCGGAAATCGCTCACCATAATGTGTCCTTAAGTAATCCAGACTAAAAGCTGATGCCGTATTACACGCAACAACCGCAACTTTACATCCTTGACGATACAACCACTCAATTGCATGTGCTGTGAGCTGACGAATATCTTGATCTTCGCGCGGACCATAAGGGACATGAGCTGTATCTGCATAGTAAAGGATATGCTCATTGGGTAAATATTTTGCTATTTCCAATGCAACTGATAAACCACCAATCCCCGAGTCGAAAATCCCAATAGGGGCATGTTCAAGTGCATGAGGCATAGGCTCATTAGAGCTCGGTTGGGGTAAAATTGCAGACATCTCAACGACTACTTTTATAATGCTTAAATGAATGGGCTAAGCTTAAACCTCAAGTCCCTAATTGCAATAGCAGATTACCACTTTTTAAATTCAAAACTGATTCACCTTGCTCATTTTCGCTCAACTCCCCCATTTCAACTAAATGAAAAAAAGTTGATCGTTGTATCAATGCGTTGATGCCGAAACGCACATGCACGTAAGGACGCATCTCTCCTTGAAAATCACGCATAAAGATTGGATGATCTTGATCCACAATAATGAGATCTTGAGTGGTCGTTGTTAGCTGTAGATAAGAAAGCCCTTGAATCTCGACTTGATCTACCTGATTGACCAATAAAGGTTCATCTTCGACTTCAATTTCGATTTGCTCAACGGGTGTTTTTAAGTAAAATTTGTTGTCTTCTTTCCACAGTACTGTCGAGAATAGGTCAATGAGGCTTTGTCTTTTAATCAATTGACCTTCGTGCCACCATTCACCATTCGCTTTTACTTTCAAATCCATTGAGCCACAATGCTTTGGGTTCCATTGTTCAAGAGGTGGGATTGACCTTTTGTGACTTGACTGTGCATCTTTTAGATATTGTACGATATTGATTAAGTTTTTATCATCAGGTACAAGTGAATCAGGCTGTGCTGTTATAGAATCATTTTGTTTTACCATGGTTTATGCCCTGCTGACGGAAAATAAAGCGACTCAGCCAATTGGCTTGATCAAGGTTTGAACCTATACTAGCGCAAAATATATAAAAGGTACGAGAGCAAAATTGTACCTGCAACTAAGAACACTCATGGCAGCACCGTCGGAATTATCGGTTGCCACCCTTTACTTTATGAGGAGTCCTTTATGGAACACATCGAACGTGAATCGATGGAGTTTGACGTTGTAATCGTTGGAGCGGGCCCTGCGGGTCTTTCAGCTGCGATCAAAATCCGTCAACTTGCAATTGAAAACAACCTCAACGATTTATCTGTATGTGTCGTTGAAAAAGGCTCTGAAGTAGGTGCGCATATTCTTTCTGGTGCTGTGCTTGAACCACGCGCTATTAATGAATTGTTCCCAAATTGGAAAGAAGAAGGTGCGCCTTTAAACGTACCTGTTACAGAAGATGAAACGTACTTCCTTCTTTCAGATCAAAAATCTCAAAAAATGCCTCATGCTTTTGTGCCTAAAACAATGCACAACGACGGTAACTATGTCATCTCTCTTGGTAACGTCGTACGCTGGTTAGGACAAAAAGCTGAAGAGCTTGAAGTATCCATTTTCCCGGGCTTCGCAGCAGCGGAAATTCTGTATCATGCTGATGGTACTGTAAAAGGTATCCAAACAGGTGATATGGGTATTGGTAAAGATGGTGAGCCAACACATAACTTTACCCCAGGCTATGAGCTCCATGCGAAATACACGTTATTCGCTGAAGGCTGCCGTGGTCATTTAGGTAAACGCCTAATCGCTCAATTCGGCTTAGATAAAGACGCTGATCCTCAACATTACGGTATCGGTATTAAAGAACTTTGGGAAATCGATCCAGCGAAGCACAAACCAGGTAAAGTCATGCACGGTGCGGGTTGGCCTTTAACTGAAACTGGTTCATCTGGTGGTTGGTGGTTATATCACGCTGAAAATAACCAAGTATCATTGGGTATGATTGTCGACTTATCTTACCAAAACCCTCATATGTATCCATTCATGGAAATGCAACGTTGGAAAACACATCCATTAATTAAAGATGTATTGGAAGGCGGTAAACGTATTTCTTACGGTGCACGTGCAGTAGTTAAAGGTGGTTTTAACTCTCTTCCTAAATTCACCTTCCCAGGTGGAAGCTTAATTGGTGATGATGCTGGCTTCTTGAACTTTGCAAAAATTAAAGGTTCACACACTGCTATGAAATCAGGCATGTTATGTGGTGAAGCTGTATTTGAAGCAATTAAAGCTGGTGTAGAAAAAGGCGGCGACCTTGCAATTGCTCGTGTGACAGAAGGCGAAGATTTCTTTGCTAAAGAGTTAACGTCATATACAGAGAAATTTAACAACAGTTGGTTGAAAGAAGAGCTATATAATGCTCGTAACTTTGGCCCTGCAATGCATAAGTTTGGTACATTCTTCGGTGGTGCATTCAACTTTATCGATCAAAATGTATTTAAAGTTCCGTTCACTTTACGTGATTTGACACCTGATTACAGTGCTTTAAAAACTGTTGATGCAGTGAACTTCAAACCAAACTATCCAAAACCAGATGGTAAGCTTACATTTGACCGTTTATCTTCAGTGTTTGTTTCGAATACAGTACACGAAGAAAATCAGCCAGCGCATTTAAAATTAACTGATCCATCAATTCCAGTAAATGTTAACCTTCCTCAATGGGATGAACCTGCTCAGCGCTACTGCCCTGCTGGTGTATACGAAATCATGGAAAATGATGATGGTTCTAAGCGTTTCCAAATTAATGCTGCGAACTGTGTTCACTGTAAGACTTGTGATATTAAAGATCCGTCACAAAACATTACTTGGGTTGTACCTGAGGGTGCGGGTGGTCCGAACTATCCGAATATGTAATCTCGTTTGAGATCAAAAAACCCGCGTAAGCGGGTTTTTTATTAAACTTCGATAAATACGAAAGTTTCCCCTTGAGCGATATAGTTTTATTCTTCACCATCAAAATACCAATATACTTGACCCCAATCTTGTTCTAAAAACGTTGGTAAAATCTCACCATTATTAAATTGCAGACGTTGATTTGGATGAGCAGGTGTCGTCCAATAACCTGTTTTTGGACATTTATCCCCACCTTTGATTTTAATTTTTTCTACCGAATCTTGTTCTTATACTTTTTCTGATTGTGCTTTAGAAAAATCAACTAAATCTTTCGGATAAAATTGATGCTCTCGATAAATTGTGTCATCAATATTTAGTAGCCAAGTGACAGCTGCGGCTTCCCATGACCAATAACCAAAATAACTGATACCTGATCTAATATCAGCTTGTGGATGTTGATTATAATAAGGTTCATGATGACTTGTTTCATACCAATCTTCTAGGTATCGTAGCATTATTGCTGATCGGTTCTCGGGGGTTGCATCAAAAATTTTAAGGAGTCTACGATATGGAAAATGTCTACGAGCATATTTCGGTGGAGTACCACGATCTTCCACAAACGGTGCAACCAATCGCTCGATTAAGCCATCTTTTTCTTGTCCTTCAGGCGTTGCTTCGGTGTAGTCGATCATTGGCATAATCCGATTCATTTGATCTGCATAGCCTGTCAGTAAACCAAAGCATATCAATCGTAAAGCAATATACCAATAATCTTCAGTTCCCAAGGAAATATGCCAGACATAACGGCCACCTGCATCAGGGCTTAAATTATAAAGATGACTCGTTTCAGCATATTCTTCTGTCCAATGAAGAAGATACGGGTAAAGTTCTTTTATAAAATTTAAATCACCACCTGCTGAATATTGTAAGGACATCAAATCTAATGCATCAATAATCCGTCTTCTTCCAGAAGCAATATATCCACCAAATTTAGAATCATTTTTATAATGGCTAAATCCATCAACAACTGTATATAACCCATTAACAAATGTATCAAATCTTCTGTGATACATTTCTTGCTCAAGCAAATTATCTCTAAATAAACTTGTATCTTTTACTTCTAAACTTAACCATTTTTGCCAATCTATTTCTTGATCATCTACTTGTGTTGACATACTTTCATCTCTCCAACATCTCTTTTGGTTAAACAAATTCTAATTTTATTCCGTGTGCCGTCACTGTCCGTGTACACTTAGGTTTATTTAAGCCTTTACATTTTTCATGATCGAATTTTATCACCAGTAATAGTGACCAAACTTCGATCATATGGGCATCGAATTGCGATGGTTTTACCTAGTTTTCTTTCTGTGGATGGTTTGAATTTAACTCGTCGCCAATCTTCTATTTGTAAAATCAATTTTTCTTCATGTAACTCAATAATTTTGAGCTTTTTATCTTATTAGTAATCCATAAATATGACATTTGCACCCCATCACTCACCGTTGTACCGACTGAACGCTTAACCTTATCATCTTGGTCTGATGCCATATAAACATCTAACCCTTTCTTAATACCATCATGGCTGCTTTAGGTATCATCAGTGTTCGCTGGCTCAGTGTATTTTGTCAGCTTATCTATATTTGATGCGATGTATTTTGGTTTCTACCAAACTGCGACGATGATAAACCAACCATTATTTTCATAGGTTTCTGCCTAAACCTAAACAGTGAATTATTCGAAGTAACTCATTACGTTCTAGGAACTCAGTTTTATCTTTCCAAGGTTTGCATTTTTTCTTAGCGAAACTACTGCAGTAATTTTGTGCACCATTGAGTCTGAAGATCGAAACAAATCGAAATATTTCCACGATTAATTAAAACTTTTTATTGTAATTAGGCCAGTTGGATGTCGAATAGATTTTAGGTGTGGGCTTACTCGTCTCACAATTATATTGCTAAATTAAACCTAACAAACAACTTTGTGAAACAAAGCCGACCAAATATCCTATCTCATATATTGCCAAACATCAGGGTCTACATAGCTGCCATCAATATGATAGCCTTCCAGTTTAATTTTTTGTTCCTTAAATTTACGATCTTTTTCATTTTCCCTCCTTTCATCTAAAAAGGCTTGTTTTAACTGTTCTGCTGTCATTTCATCTGAGTTAGAAATAGCATTAAAACCAGTATATCTAAAATGCTCAAAACTGTATCTCAGCATATACTGTTCTTTTTTATCATCTTTATATGTTTTAGAAAGAGATATCCCCAAATTAATATTACTATTATATAAATTAAAATACATATGGCCATTAGTCAGATCCATCATTTCTTGCCACTCTTTAAAACTTAAAATATAGCTAGGGTCAATAACCTCTCCCATGTTTTGACTCATATATTTTAAATTATCTTTTTTATCTATACGTTCCGAATAAGGTAAAAAATACTGCTTCCAGTTTTTCTCACTCATTTGCTTCATAAGTTTTACATAAGCCTGATATGCATCTTCTCTAGTCGTATATTCATTAGCATGTAAACTAGCGGTTACATCCATAATCAAAACACCATCATTGCCCATTCGTGCAATTTGCGTCCCCATTACACTAATAACATTATCAATTTCAAAGTTACTTTGTTCAGTTACAATTTTAACCTGTCCCAGTTTGGGCGGTCTCCAATCTAGTGACAAAAAATTCATCCCCGCAGGTTGGCGGTCTATTGGCGCATTACTATATTGAATAAAATCTTTTAATCCTTGCTGTCCAAAATGTAAAATAGCACTTTGTGGTGGCATGATTTCATTTCCTTTACTTTTCGTATTTGGAGTACAAGCCAATAATAGGCAACATATCGAAAATCCAAAAATTAAACTCAGATAATTTTTCATATTGAAACTTTTGTTAAAAAAATCGTTATTTTTTCCCTTCATTACTACTTGGATGTATTCCAAAGAGAAAGTTTGCTTTGCTCTGACTCCACCCCGTTATTGTTTTTAATTCCTGATGTAAAAAGGCACGCCCTTTATCATCCAACATTAAACGGTGATATTTTTCAGCGGCTTTTTTAATCCAAATCATACGACTATCGTAATTCTCCGCCTTTGTATCACTAGAAGGTGAAATATAAACTTCTTCAGGCAGTTCGCTAGCTCGCTTAGCCTTATCACTACTAGAGAACCAGCCCTCTTTAACTTCATCCACATCATAATCACTTGATAAAACTAAGGTTGCATCTGGCATAGCCCAGCCCATATACCAGCTTCTTTGTTTCTCTGCTCCCCATTGCGCAGAAGCCTTATTCCAAACAACCGTTTGCAAGATATTAAATTGCTCTTGAACTGCAATAAACATTAAGTGATCAAATAAATATTTCTTAGCTGCATTGTATTTTCCCTTTTCTGTTCTTTCTCCCAAAAAGATTTTTTCTATTTGAGGTAACAAAGCAAAAGCATCTTTGATTTGTTCTGTACTTCCTAAGTATTTAATCTCTGGCAAACAACTTGACCATGGTAGATTCATGACTTCTTTTTTTATATGAGTAAATTTTGAAATATTTCTTTGGGTTCTACAACTATCAAATGTTTTTGATGAAGCACTCCAAGCATAATGCCAAGGGGCAATATCCATAAATAGCCACAAATTCCCTAATGCAAAAAGATCAATTGGTTCTTTTATAGTATTTACAATAATAGGAGCAGAATAACCAGTCTGACTTCCCCAATGATCAAAAACATTAGCAACTGTTTTAGATGCAAATGCACCCAAACCCATCCAGTAATAACGACCTTTTAAATTTACATTACCATTTATCTCTTTTTCTAAGAAAATTTTAGCGTATGCTGCCGCTATTCTTCTTGCTCGTGCTTCATAACCTTCTTCAAGTCTATATAAGTTTTGTTTAGCATCTTTTAAATTTGAAAGACGCTGCATCGCTACTTGTTGATATACTTCCCAAAAAGTCAAACAATCACACTGTGCTATTTTGCAACTATTTTCAGTCGTATTGGTATTACTTTTCCAGTCTAGATCACCTCCCATTATTCCACATCTCCTTCGCTCTCAACTACCTCTAAAGTCATCCAGTTTAAATTCAATGTTAAACCTTCTTCGCCTTTGGTATTAATACGTTTAGATTTACCTTTATTATCCGCTTGTGCAATAAATTCTTTATCACTCGTAGAAACCTTATAATCAATAAACTTCATAGGCTCACCCGACGGCAAAAGGATTTGGAATTTTTCATTATATATTTCATATGCAGGTAGTCCTTGCATATTAAATCCAACGTCTGCTCCCCCCACAAACAAATGCTGTCCTGCCTTAACCTCAAACTTACCGCCAGTCGTAGGAAATACCCCTGAAGCATTTATTTTTAGCTGTGAACCGCCTGCGGTCAGTACGATTTCTTTCGCACTCGTGATGTCGACATTTGCCTCCGTGGAAATAATCTGCACACCCTTTCTTGCAATCAGATCAGCACCATCTCCTTGAGCTTGAATCTCGATCTTGCCTTTGCCTGCATACAGTCGTGCCCCTTCTTGCGCTGCAAATAAACTGATCTTTTTGCTGGCATGTCCGATGA
>NZ_JBWYIZ010000012.1:0-86041 GCF_056779995.1 Acinetobacter sp. ANC_7504
TTTGCATTTTGACTAACTTGCTGTTGCATCAAACGTTGATCAAATTTTTGAACAAGCTCAGCACGTTTGGCATCTGTGAGCGGTTCACCTTAATATTCAATCACTTAGTAGTGAGTTGAATTGAATTATGCGGATTTTTTTAAGTCTGGTTTAACGAGTGGTTGATTTGGTTTGAAATAAACTTTACATACACCGTTGATAGTCTGTTCACCCACTTTGATTTGAACTTTTTTACCGTCAGTTTGTCCATTGCATGCTTGAAGTTTTGCATTTTGACTAACTTGCTGTTGCATCAAACGTTGATCAAATTTTTGAACAAGCTCAGCACGTTTGGCATCTGTGAGCGGTTCACCTTTTTGTGAACGGTTAGCTTGGGCCGAAGTTGGCTTTTCAGCTTTAAATTGGGCACGTGCTTGCTCATGCATTTTTTTCATATCAGCACGATCCGCTATGAAACGGATATGACAAGTACCATCAATATTTTGTTTATCAGTTTTGATTTGAACAGTTTGACCTACAACTTTGCCGTCGCATGCTTGACGAATTTGCTGCATCATCGCTTTACGGTCAGCACGCGCTTGTTTGAATTGCTCGCGTTGTTCAGGTGTTAAACGTTCTTTATGATGATGTTTTTTATCAAAGTGACCCTTTTTAACTTCTTGAGGTGCTTGAGTTGTTGTTTGACATGCAGTAAGTGCGCCCATACTGATTAAACCAGTGGTCACCAATACAATTTTGTTCATCGCTTTCATTATGTTTATCCCCAAAGTTGTTTGGATTCGGTATAGGTAAAGATTAAATAATAAAGATGAAGAAACAATGGAGAGTTTTTTGAATCAGTGTTAGATACAATACTGAAAAACGAAGAAATAATGTGAGTTCAATTTGAATATACGTCGCGTACCAATCGCACTACGCTTATTTTTTACAGTACTGTTAACGACATTGCTCATTACGACGGTTAGCTTAAGTGTGCTGCATTGGACGATGCAAAAAAACTTCACCAAATATGTAGCTGATGTAGAAATGCAAAAGCTTGATCATCTGATCGATAATTTAGCGGGCGTATTCTCTGTTTATCAGGATTGGGGAAATGCCGTTCAAGCTCAGATTTTACAAATTGAAGGTGAAGCTGCACCCGATGATTATGATCGACTATCACGTTGGTGGTTACGTCGCCAATATGATATTGCATTGCAACAGCGTTATTTCAAAGAGCATACATTAATTAGCGAAATTGAGTCACAAAGAACGCAAACTATTAGCCCTGAAGAGCTGAAAGTCTTAGAAGAAAATTTACCTTCTGCATTTCAGCCATTTGAAGGATTGCGTTTCCCATTAAGTTCAAATCAGAATCAGACAAGAACGACGAACAGTTCTGATAAATCACATGAAAATAAGCTTTCTAGTTTGAGAACTTCTGAATACCAGCAGGGCAAGAAACTATTTATATCTATGTCTGATCACTTGGGTTTAAGTTCTAGACTTTCCTTATATGATGCAAAACAACAGTTTATCTTGGGGGAACCATCAGAGAATATGGTGTCGTATCGACCGATCACAGTTGATGGCAATATTGTGGGGTATCTCGGGCTAAGACCTGTTTTAGATCAAGATGATGCTTTAAGTATTAATTTCTTTAGCAATCAAAAGCGTTATTTATTTTTAATATATATTCTGACATTTATTTCGAGTTTGGTTGCTGCCTTATTATTAGCAACTTATTTTAGAAAGCCAATTCAACGCTTATTAAATGCAACACGAGAATTAACCAAAGGAAATTTTCAGCATCAGGTGAAAGTAAATCGTAACGATGAGCTTGGCGATCTTTCGACTGAAATTAATCAGTTAGCTGTGATTCTAGATCAGCATGAAAACTCTAGAAAGCAGTGGGTTGCAGACACTTCGCATGAGTTAAAAACGCCGCTGGCTGTTTTGCAAGCACAAATTGAAGCAATGCAAGATGGAATACGTAAACCAACGCCTGAACATTTTGCTTCAATGTTGGCACAAGTTTCGAGTCTGAAAAAATTAACACAAGATTTGGCTGCGTTAGCACAAGCTGAAGCACAACAACTCAATTTTGATTTCAATGAAATTGACCCTTGGAGTGTCGTGTTAAATGAGATTGAAAATTTCAAACCTAAATTTGAACAAGCCGATCTCACGATTAGCGCAGAGGGGCATGGAACGAAATTACAATTAGATGTAGATCGTTTTAAACAAATTATGGTCAACTTACTCGGTAATACTATTCGCTATACGGAAGCCGGTGGAAGAATTCATGTGCATACGATCGAAAACGATAAGACTTGGTCGGTGATTGTTGACGATAGCCCATTAGGTCTTACTGATGAGCAATTGGCTCATTTAGGTGAGCGTTTCTATCGAGCGGATGATTCTAGAACACGTAGTACTGGCGGAACTGGATTAGGTCTAGCATTATCGTGCAAAATTGCACAAGGCATGAAGGGCTCCTTGAAGTTTGACCACTCACCATTGGGTGGATTGCGCTGCATCCTCACATTTCCAAAGAAATCGTTTTAAATTGAAGAAGGGTGACATATGAAACATGTGATGCTGGTTGAAGATGAAGTAGAACTTGCTCAATTGGTGCGAGATTATCTTGAAGCAGCTGGCTTTGAAGTCAGTATGTTTCACGATGGTCAAGAGGCTTATGATAGCTTTTTACAACGTAAACCAAGTCTAATGGTTTTAGATTTGATGGTACCTCGTATGGATGGTCTCACGATCACCCGTAAAGTCCGTGAGCAGTCTGATTTGCCTATTATCATGGTGACAGCACGAACGGAAGAGATTGATCGTGTACTTGGTTTGAATATGGGGGCGGATGATTATGTTTGTAAACCATTTAGCCCTAAAGAGTTAGTTGCTCGTGTTCAAGCAGTGTTGCGACGTTTAGATCGTAAAGCAGAACCTGAAGAAAATAATTTATTCCGTATGGACAAAGGTCAACAACGAATTTGGTATCAAAACAAATCTTTAAATTTGACACCTACAGAATTTCGACTTCTTGAATTATTTTTAGAACACGTAGGTCAGGTGTACTCTCGTGCGCAATTATTGGATCATATCAACCCAGACAGTTTTGAAGTGGCAGATCGTGTGATTGATAGCCATATCAAAAACTTGCGCCGTAAAATCTCGGATGCCGCGGAAACAGGTAATCGCCATGAATGGGTTCAAGCTGTTTATGGGGTGGGATATCGTTTCGAATATCCTGAAGATTGATTCTTTGTGATAAAAAAAGCGAATCTAGAAGTTCGCTTTTTTTTGGTGCGTTGGTTTTGGTTAGGGTCTCTACAATTGGCCATTTCATATGCAACTTTCATGTAACTTTGTTAGGATATGAGCTTATTAGAGGTGGCTATCGTATTTTTATTTAAAGTAAGCTTCGACTCTAGCTTTTACTATAGGATCAACATCATCAACCATATAAAAGCAATATCTATATTTTTCGATCAAAACACTAATATATTTTTGTTTATCAGGAACTGTGTGCTTTAACATTATCTGTGCAGCTACGGTTATTAAGTTATTTGATTGGCGCATCAAGGTGATCAGCATCTCATCTTCATATCCCATAACATCTCTAGTAAATGACTGTTTTCCAGTATGTACTATGGAGTTAAGTTGCTTCAAATGATATTTTTTGAAATCACAAAGGGTCTGAATTATTGGCTGAGCAGGTAAGTTTGCAGCACCAAGCTTATCAAGCATTTCAGAAATCATTGGACATGTGTCGAATTCAAATTGCTCTTCAAATGTGTAACTAAATTGCAATTTTGATATTTGATGATTACTTGCAAGAAATAATAACCAATATGCTCTGACTACAGCTTCAAATTGTGATCTAAGTAGAATCATAGCTTGTGTTGGTAGATTTGAAGATAATAAACCACTTACTCCAAGCCCATGCTCAAATGAGATGTAAATACATTGTTTAACTAAGTCCAAACGCGGCCCACAATCGATAATGTCACTATTAATAATTTCTTGTTTTAGCTCTAAGATCATCTGAGTTGATAATCCAAAAAGTTGTTCTATATCCATAATGAATATCGTACTCATAGAGTTGTAATGATATAACCCAGATATAGAATAAGTTTTTCGTATTACTACTATTTATTAATTTAGCGTAATTATTGTTATAGAAAAGCAATTTTTAACTTTATTCAAATGACTCTGAGTAAAGCGATATGCTTTTGTTCGGCTTTTTTAAGGTTCGATACCACAAGATTATAGGAGTTGGAGATCAAATCTTTGATAAGCTCTTCATCCAATTCAGATTCATCATAGATTGAAACCCAGTGTCGTTTATTCATGTGCCATCCAGATCGAATATAAGGATAAATATCTTTTAACATATGTCCACGATCTGGTTCGACTTTTAAATTAATCGCAGCTTTGCCTTGTAAATGAAATGCGAGCAAAAAGACTTTATCCATAATTTTATAAACATCACATCCCTCACCAAACGGTTGACTGACAGTGACTTCAGGAAGTTTTAAAGCTTGTGATGCTGCCAATTGATGTAAATGCATAGTAAAAACGAATGGGTATTGTGGATAATGATTAAATTATCCACAGAATGAGAGAGGTTTGTGAATAACTTATGATGAACAACTGACTTGAATTTCAGGGACGTCGCTAGCTAAAGGGCCTAAGTCTTCTGGTTGTTCAAGATGTTCTTGTTTGGTGTATGGTGTTTGAAGAAGTTTGAACAAGCGATCAACTTCAGAGAAATCATCACGTTCAGCAAGTTCAATTGCTTTCTGTGCCATATGGTTTCGTAGAACGTAGTGTGGATTGGCTGTTAACATCGCTTGATCGAGATCGTCAGTGTCTTGATTTTCCCGTATTGAGAGATATTGGTGAAGAAACCGCTCAAATGCGATACGATCAAGGCAATCATCTTTGATTTGTTCATACGCTTTATTCTGTAAACGAATAAAACTTTGGGTGTAATCAAGTTGTTCTGTTTGTAAAATATGTAGAAAAGCCATACCACAATCAAAGCTATCTTTATGAAAACTTGGTAATCCCATTTTTTGACTTAAACCAAGTTTATAGTGTTCCAGGAACGTTGGTTCATAGTGCTCTAAACAGTAAGACAAGTCTTGTTTCCATTGCTCTCGATCATAATTTTCTGGACAAAGATGAATGAGACTATTTAACCAAGTCCATAAATTCCAGTGCCCGATACTCGGTTGGTTCTGATACGTATAGCGTCCTTGGTAATCAGAATGATTGTTGATCCAATTAGGACGGAAACTCTCCATAAAACCATAAGGTCCGAAATCTAAAGTTGAGCCGGTAATATTCAGGTTGTCAGTATTCATGACCCCGTGCGCAAAACCAATCAGTTGCCACTTGGCGATCATGATCGCAGTACGTTGAATGACTTGAGTTGCAAAAGAAAGAACAGGTTGTTCTGTCTCCAAACATTCAGGGTAGTGCCATTCAATGCACTTTTGTGTAAATTCTTGCAGTAGATCTGGCTGAAATTGATTAATCCACTCAAAGTGACCTAAGCGAATATGTGTATCACACGTACGCAACATCATCGCGCCACGTTCAAGTTTTTCTCGTTGTACACCTTGATCTGATGATACAAAACCAATCGCATTACTGGATTGAACACCTAGGGCATTGAGGGCGTGTCCAGCCAAATATTCACGAATAACGGAACGTAACACTGCACGACCATCGCCTCTCCGAGAATAGGGGGTAGAGCCAGCACCTTTAAGATGTAAATCGACCGTGTTGTTATTTTGATCCAGGATTTGAGCAATGAGTAAACCGCGACCGTCACCAAGCTGTCCAGCCCATTGTCCAAATTGGTGACCCGCGTATACCATCGCCAAAGGTTCAAACTCAGCAAAAGTTTTTTGCCCGCTACAGATTTCTACCCAGTTCATCTTATCTTCTTGAGTCCACAGTAACTCATCTGCAAGTGCTTCATTAAAATGACCAGGTTTAGCCCCTTTTAGCGGAAGAGGTTGTTGATGATGATACAGTCGAGCGGGTAGTGTGTTATAGCGAGAATTGAACTGCATATAATTTTTCAAAATGTGATGAACAACTTTGACTATAGCAAAATTCGATACATAAAACTGTGACTGCTACATTGGAAATGGTATCGAAAAAATAAAAAAAGCCCCGATCAACGGAGCTTTGGAGTAACTGAAGAGTCTCTTGAATGAGTTATTCAGATACTGGTGATTTCTTTAAATTACGAACCAATAAGTTCAATGTCTCTCTATGATGAGATAAACGTTGTTCAACCAATTGGAATTCAACTTTCAGTTTACTATCCATTAGGTGAATTTTTTCAGCAACAGCTGCTTTTTTGGCATTAATTTCTTGCTCTTTAAGCTTCGCCCAATCATTTAAAGTTTGCGTAAATGCTTCATATTCTTGAGCAATTTTTGTTTTAACTGTCACGATATCATCATTCACGTTATGGCCGTAAACAGCGAGATCTTGTTGGGCATATTTAAACTTCATTGCAAGCTCAGCTTTTTTAATATTAAAACTTGGAATACGTCGTAAGTTTTTTGCGAGCCCTAGTTTTGAACACGTCCAGATCAACCATTTAGTTGGGTCGTACTGCCACCATTTTACGCCATTGCGATAGTCGTATTGGAAGATATGATGGTAGTTATGATAACCCTCACCCCAAGTCGCAATAGCAAGAACAAAGTTGTCACGTGCAGTATTTTCATCTGTGTACGGACGTTTGCCCCACATATGGCATAGCGAGTTGATAAAGAAAGTCACATGATGGCTTAAAATTAAGCGCATTAAACCACCCAACAATAATACTCCCCAGACATCACCAACTGCCCATCCAATAGGAAGAAGAATAGCGGCATGAACGACAATCACGAGAGGGATGTAATATTTATCTTGGAACATGACAATTTTGTCAGCCAATAAATCAGGGGCGTTTTTGTAATTTGCTTCAGCTGCTGGATAGTTGCGTAGCATCCAACCGATGTGCGCGTACCAGAAGCCATTGTTAATTGAGTAGGGATCTTTTTCTACATCATCAACATGACGATGATGGGTACGGTGACCTGAGGCCCAATACAAAATGCTGTTTTGTACAGCAAAGGTTCCCATAATCATTAAAATGATTTTGAGTGGTACAGTCGCTTCATAAGCACGATGTGCCCATAAGCGGTGATAACCTGCGGTAATGCCAAGACTGCTCAGACCCAACAGCGCAAACATACTGATCCACGCAGCAAGCGAGAAATCATGATGATAAGCATAAAGTGGAATCGCAATAACGGCGACAATAGGTAAAAACACCAATGCAAATACTGCAATCCAGTTGATTGGGGCTTTGGGTAGGGGAGCATTCATCTCCAACAGCACTCCTAGAACCTTTAATAGGTTAAAACTAAATCCACTCACAAATTTGTGAGGTTAGACTCGTTAATACTAACATGGGCGAACATGTGTTCACTAGCATTATTGTACAGTTGTATTGTTTAAACCGTAACAGAATACATCATTGTATAAATTCGACTTTGGACGAATTCCAAAAAATAAATTAGAAAAAATAATCAAATAAGTTTTTGAATTTGAAAGTATTATAGGTGAGACATCATTAACTTGGGATAATCAGTAATTAAGCCTTGAACTCCTAAATCCTTAAGCTGTTTAGCACGATCTATATGATTGACTGTCCAAATACTAATATTTAAATTTGCGGAAAGTGTGGAGGCAATGATCTCATTTGTAGCAAGTTCGTTCATCCAACCAATTTGACAACATTCAAATTTCAAAGCTTGATCAATGGCTGCATGCTTTATATCGGTTTCAACCAGTAATCCACGCTTAAACCTTGATTTTTGCTGTTGAAGGGCTTGATGAATTTTAGGATCGAAACTGGTGATAATGGCGGAATCTTCAAAGCCTATTAATTGTTGATCTAAGGCTTCGACAATCTTTTCTGCGGCCTTCATCGATTCAACAGCTTTGACCTCAACTTCAATATGATTAAAATTATGAATAATTTTGAGGGTTTGGTCGAGTAGCGGTGTAGCTTCGACTTTATTCCATTCAGACCACGTTACGGCATGATTATACTGCGCTAAATCTTGCTCATCACATTCGTATAAATGTTTAGCTTGGCCTGTAGTACGAATAAAGTCATCATCATGCATCACGATCAGCGCATTATCTTTGAGTTGACGAACGTCAAATTCTACAGCGCGGATACCAATATCTTGAATATATTGAAATCCACCGAGGGTGTTTTCAGGTGCTTCCCCACGCGCACCACGATGACCAATTATTTTCATAAAACACCCTGAAATTTCAGGGTGATTTTAGTGCTAAATCATGAATGAAATATGACGATTTTAAATCAAAATTTTGATCAAAAAAGCATTTTAAGTGGATGGGGCAATCAACATGAAGACCTTTTTTACACTTTTAAGGTCAGGGCTCAATTGTCTCATTGATATTCTTTTGCCAAAGCACTTCTGAGCCACCTTCAGCACGTTGTAAGGTACGAGATGCGACGAATAACCAATCAGATAAGCGGTTCAAAAGTTGTAATGATGTGGCTTGGATATTTTGATCACGTTGATGAACAGACATCACGCTACGTTCAGCTCTACGGCAGACAGCACGTGCTTGATGAGCAAAACTGCAGACTAATGTACCAGCTGGCAAAATAAAGTCTTTTAGCATGGGTAATGCTTCGTTCATACGATCAATATCATTTTCTAAAAATTCAATACATACTGGTTGAACCAAGTTAAATCCAGGAATGCAGACTTCGCCGCCTAAATCAAATAACCAATGTTGAATCAGACTGAGTGATTTATCCCATTGAGCTTTGTCTTCAATGCTACTTAAAGCAATGTACGAACGTAATACACCAATGGTCGCATTGAGTTCATCGACATCACCTAACGCATCGATACGTAAATCATCTTTAGGTACACGTGAACCATCGCCTAGTCCGGTAGTGCCCGTATCTCCCGTGCGGGTATAAATTTTACTTAAACGGTGACCCATGAGGTTTCCTTTAAATTTTTTTAAGTGCTAGATATGAAAAGAATCATGCCATAGGCATGACATGATTCTCAAAAGTATTTATGAGTCAAAGAATGCTTAGTATCTGAATGTCACACCAGCAGAAGCTAAACGTCCACCATTGACATAATATTGCTCACCAGCACTGTGAACAGTTTTATAGTTCACATCACCAACGTTTTCAATATTGGTAAACAGTTTTACATGCGGGTTAAGGTTCCAGAATGCATTTAAGTCTACTCGAGCATATCCTGGAATATCTTGGCTAAAATCCTTTGCTTTTGATTTGGCAACGAGCGAAGCACTTAAACCATAATTTGCATTTTGTAAACCTGCTGAAACAGTAACTGATTGACGAGGACGACGTAATAACTCAGTATTTTTTTCAGTATCTTCAGTTTTGATATATGTATAGCCTGCATTGATAAAGTACTGATCATTTGTCCACTGTGCTGTCAATTCACCGCCTGTCATTTGTGCTTTATCAACGTTTTGGTTTTGGTAAGTTGGGAACGTATTCACCCAATCGCCATCACAAGTACTGACGCAGATTGAATTAATTAGATTATCAACTTTGGTATAGAAAGCAGAAGCACCCAATGAAATATTAAGTGGGAGTTTTTGATCAATACCAATTTCATAAGAAATGCTTTCTTCTGGCTTAAGTTGTTCATTACCACCATAGGCATATAGATCATTTAATGTAGGTGCTTTAAATGCAGTGCCAATATTGGTGTAAATACTTGTTGTAGGAAGCAATTGGTATCTGAGTGCACCCTGCATGACTGTGTGTGAACCAAACTTTTCATTGTCTTCTAAGCGGATGCCAGCTTGCGTACTCAAGCCATCGGCTTGATATTGATGCTGAATATAGTAACCTGTTGAATTAATATCTTCGTTTAATGTATCGGTTTTAGCTTCAGTATTACGTTGGGTCACACCAACTAGAATATTTTGGGCTGGTACAAAATTCCATTTGCTATAAAGCTCAGCCTCTTGAGTCGTACTGTGTACAAAACTATTAGAAGTTACTTGCTCCAAATCATCTTTAAATTGGGATAAACGTGCATGAACTTCAAGCTGATCAGTTGGGTTAATGCGTCCCTTTGCATTTATGATTTCATTTTCAAAATCTTGACTTGAGAATGTACCCCAGTTGTTGTATTCCCCATTTCCTGAGTTCTGACTGAAATCTAAAGATGCAGCATAACGTTTTTGATCTATACCAAACTTGGCACTATAACCTTTTTGATCAAAGCTATAGTTACGTTTATCATTCATATTAAATACTGGCGTACCGTCAGTTTCTAATATTTGACCTCGAACTTGTGCATAGATGCCATTTTCAGCTAAATCTGCGCCAACAATCGATTTATAGGTGTTATTTTCACCAATTTCACCTGTAATAAAAGCTGTAGTTTTTTCTGGTGTGCGCGTGACAAATTGAACCACCCCTCCAATTGCATCAGTTCCATAAAGTACAGATGCTGGACCTTTTAGAACTTCAATTTGTTTAAGATCGGTGGTGTCTAAAAATGGAATCGAGGCAGCACCAGTTGTCGCTGTATTTAAGCGGACGCCGTCACGTAGCACTAGAGTTTGATTTGAATTCGTGCCTCGTAAAAAAATTGAAGTTTGTTGACCGTAACCGCCAGATTGAACCACGTTAATGCTAGGATCTGTTTTAAGTAGGTCTGGCAGAGCTTTAATTGGTGACTGTTCGAGAATCTGTGGCTGGATAATTGAAATACGTGCAGGTACGTTTTCAAGCTTTTCTTCTGAGCGAGTAGCTGTGATTACAATAGTTTCTAAAGTTGCATTAGAAGTTGTTTGTTCTTGAGCAAAAACTGATGTAGTAAAACCCATCGCAATAGCGATTGCACCAACCAAAGCTGTTGGTTGACATTGAATAGACATAACGTGCTCCATACATTCACTTCCCCGTGAATGATTGAGTGGAAGAACACAACAAGCAGGTATCCGGACTCAAATGTAGTAACTGGATTACTTACATTTCCACCTTCCCACATATGACATGCAGTGGTGTAGATCTCTAAAAATCAGAAATCTATTGAGAAATGCTTTTCATTTTTTACCGTTGCGGGGGCAGTGTTGGATTTTCACCAACTTCCCTAAAGCGATTGCTTTGACTTGTTGCAATTTGAGCGCAGTATAAAGAGCGCTTCTCATTTAAACAATCTTCACACCGAATATTCTGAGTGAACTTTACGCAAGATGAAAAAATTGCTTTACAATGAAGCGCCCAAAAATGATAGATCGGCTATGATGAGGGTGGATTAGAGCTAGAATAGATGCGAACTCGTGCAAAAATATGCGGAATTACCCGATTAGAAGATGTCCAAGCTGTTGTGCAAGCTGGTGCGGATGCCATAGGATTTGTGTTTTTTCCACCAAGTCCAAGACACGTAGATGTTGAGCAAGCATCACTGTTGGTTCAAGCGATTCCTGCTTATGTGCAATCAGTTGGATTATTTGTTAATAGTTCAGCCGAAGAGATCCAAAACATACTTAAAAAAGTCCCTTTAGATATTTTGCAGTTTCATGGCGATGAAAGTCCAGAACAGTGCAAACAAATTGCTCAAGCAGTGGGTCGCCGCTGGTATAAAGCAATTCAAGTAAAACCAGAACTAGATATCGTTGAAGAAATCAATAAATATCAAAAGTTTGGTGCGAGTGCTGTGTTGTTGGATGCATGGCATCCAGATTTAAAGGGCGGAACAGGCCACAGCTTTGATTGGACAACATTTCCAAAATTAAATATTCCATTGATCTTGGCAGGAGGACTAAACCCTGACAATATCGAGCAAGCAATTCTTACAACACAAGCATATGCTGTGGATGTGAGCGGCGGTGTAGAGTCCGCAAAAGGTATAAAAGACCAACAACTCGTAGAACGCTTTATGCAAGGAGTCCATCGTGGATCAGCAAACCGTTAATCAACAAGATCAAGTGATTGACTATACCCAATACCCTGATGCAAAAGGGCATTTCGGTATCCATGGCGGACGTTTTGTGTCAGAAACTCTAATGGCTGCACTAGAAGATCTAGAGCAACTGTATTTCCGAATGAAAAATGACGAACAGTTTTTGGCAGAATTCGACCGTGACCTCGCTTTTTATGTAGGTCGTCCAAGTCCGCTTTATTATGCTGAGCGATGGTCAAAGGAGTTGGGTGGTGCACAAATCTATCTAAAACGAGAAGACTTGAACCATACTGGCTCCCATAAAGTAAATAACACGATTGGTCAGGCTTTGCTGGCAAAGTTATCAGGCAAAAAACGTATTATTGCTGAGACTGGTGCAGGTCAACATGGTGTGGCAACAGCGACCATCGCAGCGCGTTTAGGGCTTGAATGTGTTGTATACATGGGTGCAGATGATGTGAAACGCCAAGCGATGAATGTATATCGTATGCGTTTATTGGGCGCGACTGTTGTTCCTGTCGAAAGTGGTTCTAAAACATTAAAAGATGCCATGAACGAAGCCATGCGTGATTGGGTAACAAATGTCGATTCTACTTATTACGTGATTGGTACAGTTGCAGGTCCACATCCATATCCTCAATTGGTACGTGATTTCCAATCGATCATTGGTCGTGAAGCTCGCCGTCAAATTCAAGAGCAAGCAGGTCGTCTACCAGATGCACTGGTTGCTTGTGTCGGCGGTGGTTCAAATGCGATGGGCTTGTTCTATCCATTCCTGAATGATCAAGAGGTGAAAATGTACGGTGTCGAAGCTGCTGGTTACGGTATTGAAACTGGTAAACACTCTGCTCCATTAAATGCTGGTCATGTTGGTGTGCTGCATGGTAACCGCACTTATCTTATGTCGGATGCACAAGGTCAGATTATTGAAACACACTCAATTTCAGCAGGTTTGGATTATCCTGGTGTAGGCCCAGAGCATAGCTTCTTAAAAGATATGAAGCGTGTTGAGTATGTTCCAATTAATGACAATGAAGCATTACAAGGCTTCCGCGACTTAACTAAGATTGAAGGTATTATTCCTGCACTTGAAAGTTCGCATGCGATGGCATATGTGACTAAGTTGGCTCCAACGATGTCTAAAGATCAAATTATTATTGCGACGGTTTCAGGTCGTGGTGATAAAGACTTAATGACAGTTGCATGCATTGATGGCGTGGAAATGGTAGAAATGTAATTCACCCTTTAAGCCTCTCCCTTTGGAATGAGAAGCACTGCTTCGTAAGGGGAGAGGTGCTATTTAGAAAATCGCATTTAAGCCATTGGATGCGATTTTTTTATGCGCTCTAGAAAAGCTAAAATATTTTCCTAAAATTTGATTTTTGGATCGGTGACATGGATGTCGTCTGTATTTCTGTGATACAGGGAAGTATCATCAGAAATACAAAATGATTTTGTTACTTTTACCGAAAAAAAGTAAGGCAGTTTGGAGTGTGAATCTATTTGAGATTCAGATTTGAAGAGCTATTTCATGGACTTACTTTTACGTTACTTTGGAAAAGCCCAAGTAACCGAAGGCTTTCTGTTGAGCAGATATTACATTCTTGTAATATCTGCTCAACGGGGACATCCATGTCGCCACCACGTATCCAATATCGTTGAATTGGTCAGCTTAATCTTTAAACCCTGTATAAAAATCAGTAACACAGCCAATCCATTCTTTTCAGTAGTGGCAAATCCAAATTCAGGTATGATTAATGGTCTTGTCAAAGCCAAAGGAAATCAACCATGCCAAGCCTATTTCTTGTAATGCTCGGTGGTCGTCATGCACGTGCCAATACTGAAGTGCATGATGTGGTTTTGGCTGTTGGGGATTCACTAGAAGAAGTCTATCCTCAACTCAAAAATGCTTGGTTTGGTGAGCAGAAAGGCTTACATATTGATGCTTGGGCGAAGGTAAATGGAGTGGAATATAATGAGCAGCAATTCCAAATCCATTTTACAGATGCAGCTCCTAATGAAAACGAAATGAAACTCTGGTTGATTAATTTAGGTGGGTACCACGTTAATGAGTTCGGAGAGTTACATCGTTATGTATTAGTACCAGCTTTAAATACTGCATCGGCTAAAGAGCGTGGAAAATCATTCTTTGGAAAAGATTGGCAAAAACAGCATACAGATCGGGTTTTGGACGTTGATGATTGTATTGCCATTGATCATGTGCATGGTCGTTATGTGCAATTGATTGAGGGTCAATTTAAAGAAGGGTACTGGGAAAATACATACATCACGATCGGATAATTTTTCATAAAGAACAAATTTACTATTTATATGAATTTATGTGCTAAGAAAATCCAAATAAAATCTTTATGTGGAATAAGTGCTAGAATCCAGAGTTTGTCTATATATCAGTGATTTGAGTGATTACATATCAATAAAACCGCTATTAAATATGTAAAAAACGCATTTTATTGATAGATGAATAAAAGCTATGCTGTGCTTCGTTAAAATTAAACTACTAGCTGTACGCCATGTATTTATATACTGATTTCGATCAGCAACTGATCAATGAACGTGTTGCACAATTCCGTGATCAAACGGAACGTTATTTAGCTGGAAAGCTTACTGAAGATGAATATCGTCCATTACGTTTACAAAATGGATTATATGTTCAGCGTTATGCGCCGATGCTTCGCGTCGCTGTACCTTATGGTTTGATGAACTCTAAACAGCTTCGTAAAATTGCTGAACTCGCTAAAGCGTATGACCGTGGTTATGCACACGTTTCTACTCGTCAAAATTTTCAATTTAACTGGCCAGCATTAGAAAATGTGCCAGACATGTTGCAAGAGTTGGCATCAGTTCAAATGCATGCGATTCAAACATCTGGTAACTGTATTCGTAATACAACAACAGACCAATATGCAGGTGTCGTTGCTGGTGAAATTGAAGATCCAAGACCGACATGCGAATTGATTCGTCAGTGGTCAACTTTCCATCCAGAATTTGCATTCTTGCCACGTAAGTTCAAGATCGCAGTTTCTGCACTTGCTGAAATCGACCGCGCTGCAACAGCATTTCATGATATCGGAGTGTATATCGTTCGCAATGAGGCGGGTGAAATGGGCTATAAAATCATGGTTGGCGGTGGTTTAGGTCGTACACCGATCATTGGTGCTGTGATCAAAGAGTGGTTGCCACGTGAAGACCTTATTGCTTACTTAGAAGCAGTACTTCGTGTGTATAACTTACACGGTCGTCGTGATAACAAATATAAAGCTCGTATCAAAATCTTGGTAAAAGCTTTAACACCTGAAGTTTTTGCTGAAAAAGTTGAAGCTGAATTTGCACATACAATTAAAACTTTAAAAGTTGATGCAGATACTCTGGCGAAAATGGACCAGAACTTTACACCATTTGCGTACCAAGATTATGCAGATGAAGATTTCTCAGAACTGTTTGCTGCACATCCGAAATTCAAACAGTGGTTTAACATCAATACCAATGCACACAAAGTGAAAGGTTACCGCATCGTAACAATTTCATTGAAACGTGCAGGCGTTGCACCAGGTGACGTGACCACTGAAGAAATGAACTTGATTGCTGATCTTGCAGATAAGTACACTTTTGGTGAATTGCGTACCACGCATGAGCAAAATATTGCCCTTGTTGATGTACCGCAAAAAGATTTATTTGAGCTTTGGACGATTCTTGAAAAGAATAACTTGGCTCGCGCGCACATTGGTTTCTTAACCGATATTATCTGCTGTCCAGGTGGTGATTTCTGTTCATTGGCAAATGCTAAATCCATTCCGATTTCTGAAGCGATTTCACGCCGTTTTGATGATCTAGATACAATTTACAACTTAGGTAAATTGGACTTGAACATTTCAGGTTGTATGAATGCCTGTGGTCATCACCATGTGGGTAATATTGGTATTTTAGGTGTCGATAAGAAAGGCGCAGAATTCTACCAAATTACATTGGGTGGTAATGCAGACCATGATGCATCGATTGGTGACATCTTAGGACCATCATTTGCTGCTGAAAAAGTACCAGATGTGGTGGAAGAAATTTTGAACACTTATCTTGATTTACGTCAAGAAGGTGAAGAGTTCATTGATACTTACCGTCGTGTAGGAATTCAACCATTTAAGGAGCGTGCATATGCTTAATACCGCACTACAAGTGCTCTCTAAGGATGGCACGATTGCAGACAATACTTATCAACTGATTGGTGAAGATGGCGTATTGCCACAAGGTGATGTGGTTTTAACGGTGGAGCAGTTAGACCAGCTTGCCAATGTTTCAGGTAAAAAAGCACTTTACCTAACCGTAGATGCCTCACCTGAAAACAATGAATTCCCACTTGATCAGCTTGATGCAATTTTTATTGAGTTTGCAGGTTTTAATGATGGTCGTGGGTATTCATTTGCCGCATTGTTACGTCGCCAAGGCTTCCAAGGCGAACTTCGTGCAACAGGTGATGTATTCAAAGACGTGTTGAACTACATGAAGCGTGCTGGTTTCGATACTTTCGTGATTAAAGAAGGTAAAGACATTGCAGAAGCAGCGGCAGGTTTAAACGACTTTACTCAACCTTATCAAGCGTCGACTGCTGTACCAAAACCAAATTATCAAACGGGTGCTTAATTTTATTAAGTGATAAAAAAGCTGAACTTAGGTTCAGCTTTTTTTATTTAATGGAAACAAGATTTAGGTATTCATAGTTCAGCCTAAGCGCTATTCAAAATGACACATAGAAGGTCAAAGTTTAATCATATGTCTATTTAGAGCAGAATTTTTTAATTCATTCAGAAATATATAGCGACAAAGCCTTTAGTGCAGCGGTTTTTTATATGATTCAATTGATCGATTAACACTGATTTAAATGATAAATTTGCTCCAAAAAAGTGCAGTTTATTGTAGTATGTTAGTATTCATTTGATCATTTTTGGTGCGGGTTTTTCTCCATTCAATCAGACTGTTTTGCGGTATATGTTTAGTACTCAGTCTAGTGATCTTGCCATCATTTAAATAGTGAAGCAGTTGTTATGCAAAATTTGATTCGTATTGGTATTGTCGGTTATGGCAACCTCGGTCGTGGCGTTGAAACGTCAATTCAAAAGAACCCAGATTTAGAGCTTGTGGGAATTTTTACACGCCGTGCACCTGAATCAGTGTCTCCTTGCTTTAGTGACACGAAAGTTTTTCATATGGATGACTTAAATGACCTTCAAGACAAAATTGATGTGTTGATCTTATGTGGTGGATCTAAAGATGATCTTCCAAAACAAACACCAGAATTGGCAAGTAAATTCAACACAGTAGATAGTTTTGATACGCATGCACGTATTCCTGAGTTTTTTGAAGCAGTGAATGAGCCTGCACTTGCTAACAAAAAAACGGCAATGATTTCGATTGGATGGGATCCAGGCATGTTCTCAATTAATCGTTTATTTGGTGAGGCATTATTACCAGATGGTGAAACCTATACTTTCTGGGGTAAGGGTTTGAGTCAAGGTCACTCAGATGCGATTCGCCGTGTGGCGGGTGTTAAAGCAGGTGTTCAATATACTATTCCATCACAAGATGCGATTGATAAAGTTCGTAGTGGTTCACGTCCTGTATTAACCACTAAAGAAAAACATACTCGTGAATGTTATGTTGTGCTTGAAAATGGTGCTGACGCTGAAGCCGTAAAGCAAGCGATTGTGACCATGCCAGACTATTTTGCAGATTACAACACGACTGTGAACTTCATTGATGAAGAAACGCTTCGTAACGAGCATAATCGTATGCCCCACGGCGGATTTGTCATTCGCAGTGGTCATAGTAGTGCAGAGCAGACTCAAGTAATGGAGTTTTCGTTGAAATTAGATAGCAATCCTGAGTTTACTGCAAGTGTACTTGTGGCTTATGCACGTGCATGCTACCGCATGAATCAAATGGGTCAATATGGCGCGAAAACTGCATTTGACGTTGCACCAGGCTTATTGTCAATGAAATCTCCAGAGCAACTTCGTAAAGAAATTCTTTAAGTCTAATAATTCAAAGTTATGCTTTGAATTGAGATTATAAAAAAGCCTCTAGCTAAGTAGAGGCTTTTTGATTTCCCCTCCTTTAGTCAAGGAGGGGTTAGGGGGGAGATTTAGATTAACTCAATCGCTACTGCAGTTGCTTCGCCACCACCGATACAAAGCGCAGCAATACCACGTTTACCACCTGTGCGTTTAAGTGCATGGATTAACGTTAAAATAATCCGTGAACCTGTAGATCCTACTGGATGTCCTAAAGCACATGCTCCGCCGTTGATATTTACTTTTTCAGGGTCGAGTTTGAACTCATCAATAGGACACATCGTGACCATTGCAAAAGCTTCGTTGATTTCCCAAAGGTCGACTTCTGCGACATTCCAACCTGTTTTATCGAGAACCTTTTGGATTGCACCGACTGGTGCAATCGTAAATTCAGACGGATGTTGTGAATTAGAAGCATATGCCACAATTTTGGCTAAAGGATTTAAACCCTTTGCATGTGCTTGCTCAGATGAGCTGATAACCAAGGCTGAAGCACCATCAGAGATCGAGCTGGCATTGGCAGCAGTGATCGTACCATCTTTAGCAAAAGCAGGACGTAGAGTTGGGATTTTATCGATGTTTGCGTTAAAAGGTTGCTCATCTTTATCTACAATGACATCTCCTTTACGAGTTGAAACAGTCACAGGAACGATTTCATCATTGAAGTAACCTTCAGTAATCGCAGTTTGAGCGCGTCTTAATGAACGTATTGCAAAGTCATCCATTTGCTCACGGGTATAGCCTTTAGTGTTGGCCATATCTTGAGCAAATGAGCCCATCAAACGACCAGTTTCAGCATCTTCTAAACCATCGAAGAACATATGATCTTTGATTTCACCATGACCCATGCGGTAACCACCACGTGCTTTAGGTAAGACGTAAGGAGCGTTGGTCATAGACTCCATACCACCTGCAACCACAAAATTTGCTGAACCAGCTTTAATCATATCAGCTGCTTGCATCACAGCTTTCATGCCTGACCCACATAATTTATTGATTGTCACTGCACCTGTCGAGTCAGGTAGTCCAGCTTTGCGCATGGCTTGGCGAGCAGGGCCTTGTTTTAAACCTGCAGGCAAAACGCAACCCATAATGACTTCTTCAATGTCTGCTGGCTGCAAACCCGAGCGTGAGATAGCCTCTTTAATGGTCACTGCACCCAGTTCTGGTGCAGTCACACTTGATAAACTTCCCTGAAAGCCGCCCATTGCTGTACGTGCACCATTAAGGATGACGATATCAGTCATTATTCTCTCCAGTTTATTTAGCTTTGTTTTACAGCTTGAGTATATGTAATATCAGGCCAATTAATATTGGCTATAGTGTGTAAAATGTGACTGATAAGTTGTCATTCACATGTCTTAGTTTCTTCAAGACGAGTCTGTCCCATCATTGAAAGTCTAACGATTAGATTTGATTTATTTGAATGTGCACAGTATTTAAAATGTCCCATTGATCCACGTGGTAAACCAGAGTCTGGTTGGAAGGTGATCGTATTCTTGCTGGTAACACCACCTTTCCAACTGAAATCACCATATTGGTAATCTGTCGAAGTTGCTTGAATAAGCTTTTCGTGAGGATCGAATTGTTGATTGTGATTCTGATCTAGAAAGATGATAAACCCTTTATGCCATTGACTGTTCGTACACGATTTTAACTCTTGAGAAGCACAGATCATCACAGGGCTTCGGTAAATTACAGCATTGGCTTTAGCTTGGCTGATGGCCTGCCGTACCGTGCTAAGAATTTGCGCCCTTTCTTGATTTTCACGAAATTCATGATAATGAGGGAGTGCTAACATCACAAGAATACTAATAATGACGATCGTGAAAATGAGTTCTAAAAGGGTAAAAGCAAGAGATTTACAATAGGAATACATTTTAAAGCTTCTAGTATTTGTTAATTATTTGAATTTATAGATAATCTTGGTGAAGTTATATTATAAGCTGAAGTGCTAAAAAATGATTACTATCACCTTTGAATGCTGTTAATATACCAAAAATGAAAAGATAAGTTATTCATGCAGATAAATTGAGTAAAAAATTACCGAATTACAACGGAAATTGTAAGTAATTTTGTCAATAATTTACTTGATTAAAGTAATCAAACACTTGGAATTCACTTTAAGTGTTTGTATGATTCAACATGAGTAGCTTAAAAAAAATACTGGGGTATAAAAAAGCCTATCTCAGGAAGCCATAATTATTTTAGGCTGAGCTTGAAAAACAATTGTTATCTCTGGAGGATATCCATGAAATTGAGTCGTATCGCACTTGCTATGCTTGTTGCTGCTCCATTCGCTGCTGCTAATGCTGGTGTAACTGTTACTCCACTATTAGTGGGTTACACATTCCAAGACACTAAACACAATAATGGTTCTGATCACCTTACTGGTCAAGGTACTGGATCTAATGCGGTAAGTGGTCCTGAACTTCAGGACGATTTATTTGTAGGTGCTGCACTTGGTATTGAACTTACTCCTTGGTTAGGTTTTGAAGCTGAATATAACCAAGTAAAAGGTGATATCGAAGGCGCAATTACTGGTAACACTCTTCAGAATGCTGAATATAAGCAAACTCAAATCAATGGTAACTTTTACGCTACTTCTGATTTGATTACAAAAAACTATGACAGCAAGATCAAGCCATATGTACTTTTGGGTGCTGGTCATTACAAGTATGAATATGAAGGCATGAGTGGTCTTAAAGACGACGAAGGTACTTTAGGTAATGCGGGTGTAGGTGCTTTCTGGCGCTTAAATGATGCTCTATCTCTTCGTACAGAAGCTCGTGCAACTTATAACATCGACGAAGATTTCTGGAACTACACAGCACTTGCTGGTCTTAACGTAGTTTTAGGCGGTCACTTGAAGCCTGCTGCTGAAGTAGTAGAAGTTGCTCCAGTTCAACCAGCTCCAGCTCCAGTTCAACCAGCTCCACAAGAGTTGACTGAAGATCTTAACATGGAACTTCGCGTATTCTTCGATACGAACAAGTCTAACATCAAAGATCAGTACAAGCCTGAAATTGCTAAAGTAGCTGAAAAATTAAACGAATATCCAAATGCAACTGCTCGTATTGAAGGTCACACTGATAATACTGGTCCACGTGCGTTGAACGAACGTTTATCTTTAGCTCGTGCTAACTCTGTGAAATCTGCTCTTGTAAGCGAATACAACATTGACGCTTCTCGTTTAGCGACTCAAGGTTTCGCTTGGGATCAACCAATTGCTGACAACGCAACTAAAGAAGGTCGTGCAATGAACCGTCGTGTATTCGCTACGATTTCTGGTAGCCGTACAGTAGTTGCTCAACCTCAAGCAGCAGCTCAATAATCTTTACTAGATTGTAAAAAACAGCTCTTAGGAGCTGTTTTTTTTACCCCTTTTTTATAAATGTGATATATTTCACAAAATATAATCAACAACACAATGAGAATAAAGATGAAATATAGCTTGATAGCAAGCTTATGCATTGCTTTAACTTTGGCAGCTTGTACAACGACAAAGACGCAATCAACTAATGGTGTACAAGACTTGGATCAAAAGATACTAATTGAATTAAAACAAGGTCTACCGCTGTATTTTAATCACAATTCCCGTCAAATAGATGTCCGATATGAACCTTATTTAACAGCAGCTTCAAAAATTCTGGCGCAGAATAAAAGTTTTATACTTCAAGTAGATGGGCATACAGATAATCGAGGGTCTATAGCAGCGAATCAAAAAGTATCACTTGAGCGAGCAAATGCTGTCCGTAATGAATTGGTGATGCAATATAATGTTGATCCTAAACAAATTTCGACTCAAGGTTATGGCCCAAATCAGCCAATCGCTGATAACACGACAGAAGAGGGTCGAGCATTGAATCGTCGAGTGAATTTGACCTTAAAAATACAATAAGATCAGAATCTAATAATAAAAAACAGCTCAATTTGAGCTGTTTTTTTATTTTATTAGTCTTGATCGACTTGAATTGGTTTTACATCCATATCTTGATATTGAATCAACTTGGTTTTGTACTTGAACTTATAAACTAGCCATATTGCTAAGAATAAGAAGATCCCAATATATGTGGAGACTACTGCGATCCACTCCCCATCAAGTACGGCTTGATAATTTTGACCTAACACAACGATTGCACACAAAATAAAAGCGAACCACGGTGCAAAAGGGAAAAATTTTGCACGATATGCTAAATCTTCTAACTTATATCCTTGAGCCAAATAGCCTTTCCTGAATCGGTAATGAGAGATTGCGATACCGAGCCATACGATAAAGCCACACATACCAGACATATTCAGAAGCCAATTAAATACTTCCTCTTCACCAATAAATGTCGTCAAGAAGCATAGTGCTGCGATTGCTGTCGTAGCATAAAGTGCATTCATTGGTACACCGCGACCATCAAGTTTGGAGAACACTTTGGGTGCACTTCCATTTTTTGCCATATCAAACAGCATTCGTGTGGAAGAGTACATTCCTGAATTTCCGGCAGAAAGGATAGCCGTAAGAATGACTGCATTCATGACACTTGCAGCGAAAGCAAAGCCTGCTTGTTCATAGAGTAAAGTAAAAGGTGATAATGCAATATTCTCATCTGAAGCAGCTTGCATTAGACGAGGATCATCATACGCAATCAATGTACCGATAATAAAAATACAAACGATATAGAATAAGAGAATACGCCAGAAGATCTGTTTAATCGCAATAGGAATGGTTTTCTTCGGATCTTTCGACTCACCAGCGGCAACACCAACCATTTCAGTACCTTGAAATGAGAATCCTGCGATCATCGCGACACCAATTAATGCTGACAAACCACCTACAAATGGCGCTTCACCCTTTGACCAATTTGCGAAAGTTGCAACATTGGGTGTCATCATGATTTTGGCAATCATGAAAATACCAATGATGATAAATGCAATGATGGCAAGAACTTTAATGAGTGAGAAAAAGAACTCAGACTCACCAAAACCTTTGACTGTTAAGGCGTTAATACCAAAAACGATAGCAAGGAAAATGGCACTCCAATAGAAACCTGGGATATCAGGAAACCAAAATTTCATGATGAATTGAACTGCAACAAGTTCAAATGCGACGGTTATCGCCCAGTTGTACCAATAGTTCCAGCCTAGTGCGAATCCAAATCCACCTTCGACATATTTGGTGCCATAGGTGAAGAAAGCACCTGATGTTGGATTATGTGTTGCGAGTTCGCCTAAGCTGGTCATGAGGAAGTAAATCATTACGCCAATTAAACAATAGGCAAGTAATGCACCACCAGGGCCAGCATTGGCAATTGTTGCACCCGAAGCTAGGAATAGTCCTGTACCGATAGAACCACCAATGGCGATCATATTAAGATGGCGTGCTCCAAGCTTTCGCTTAAGTTGACCGGTTTCGCTCATCGAAAGTTCCTTATGATTTCTTTTGAGTACTTGCAAACAGTACTTTAAAGCCTTGTTGATCAGTCAAAGTTTCACATTGACCAAAATTTTGCTCAATGAGAGTTGGGTAGTTTAAAAAACGATTTGCCACGATCCAAAGTTCACCACCAGATTTTAGATGGCGACGTGATGTCTTACAAAGATTCTCACTCGCATTGTAATCAGTGTATATACCCTGGTGGAAAGGAGGGTTACTGACGATGGCATGTAAAAATAGTGGCGCATCTTCAATGCCAGTCACAGCTTTGATTTCGAGCTGTTCTGGTGACAAATTATTTTTTTCAAATGTTAGGCGGGTGGAGGCGAGCGCAAAAGCATCCACATCAAGCGCAAAAATACGATTTTTGGGATTCAATTTGGCTAAATATGCACTGATAATGCCAGCACCACAACCGAAGTCAGCGATTTTACCTGAACTCACTCGATTGAGGTAGGGGAGAAATACAGCTGTACCAATATCAAGTTTATTTTGACTAAATACACCAGGTAAAGCATAAATCTGTAATTCGCCATTCGGTGTTTGAATTGTATATTGTTGAGCCCAATTCTCTAAAGCTCGAGGCGTAGGAGTCTGATCGATAATTAATTGCCACATTTGACAATGACGAGCGCTGTCTAGTTTGACACATTTGCCAAATGGAGCGAGTTGTTTTGCTGCTCGTTCAACGCCACCTTTCTTTTCACCCACAAGAAAAATTGATCCACCAAGACCGAGTTTTAATACCACACTGTGTAGTAAGTAATTCAAAAGCTCTTTGGCTTTAGGCACAAAAACAATAACTTGATCATATTCTGCTTCAGGGATATCCGTCCCAAAATGAACAGGAGTATTTTGATTTTGGAAAAATAGAAAGTCGTTATAATTCCATGTCCATACTGAAGCCTGAATATTTTTATCGAGCTGAGTGCTTAAGTCATCAGTTGGTGCATTGACTAATAATATTCGACCTTTCAGAAAGTTATGTTGACGAATAACAACTTCACTTTGAGGAACCATATATTTCTCCACAGAATAAAAGAGCCCAGACAATGCTGGGCAGTCTTTGATTCAATCTAAATTATTTCTTTGCTTCAGGTAGAACGAAGTTCAAGATCAAGGCTGCAATGCCGCCAGTTGCTACACCAGAGCTAAATATATTACGAATGAGTTCAGGCATATGTTCAAGAATCTGTGGAACTTGAGCAACACCTAAACCAAGAGCAAGTGAAATTGCAATAATAAGCAATGCACGGCGGTCAAGCTGAATACCAGAAAGGATATTAATCCCTGATGCTGCAACAGCCCCAAACATCACCATGACAGCGCCCCCCAGTACAGCTTGAGGAACAGCTTGGATGATGGCAGCCACTGCTGGTAGTAAACCCAAAATAACTAATAGAGCAGCGATCCATATACCCACGTGGCGACTAGCGACACCAGTTAATTGGATTACTCCGTTGTTTTGAGCAAAAACAGAACTCGGGAAAGTATTAAATAAACCAGCGAGTAAGGAGTTTGCACCGTTGACGAGTACACCACCTTTAATGCGCTCCATCCATTTCGGACCATCAACAGGCTGATTAGATAACTTAGAAGTCGCGGTGATATCACCAATCGCTTCTAATGAAGTAACCAGATAAATAAATGCCATTGGTATAAATAAACTCCAAGAGAAGTCTAAGCCAAAGTGCATTGGTGTAGGGATTTGAACCAAAGGTGCATTTTCTAAGCCAGAAAAATCTAAATGGCCCATGAAGCCTGCTAGCGCATAACCTACAATCAGTGCAATTAATATCGCACTACTCTTAACCCATGTAACATTTAAGCGGTTTAAGAGAATGATTAATGCCAAAACTGTACAAGACATAATGAGATTGTCTGTATTGGCAAAAGTGTTATTCCCCATCGCTTGGTAACCACCACCCATTGAGATTAAACCTTCTTTAATCAAGGTTAAGCCAATGAGAAGTACGACAATACCAGTCACAAGTGGAGTAATGAGTTTTTTCACCCATGGTAATATGCGTGAAACTCCCATTTCAATGAATGAGCCTGCAATCACGACACCAAAAATTGAACCCATAACAGTTTCAACTGGAGTTCCCGCGGCAACCATTGCTGAGCCAATCCCAATAATAGGACCGATAAAGTTAAAACTTGTACCTTGAACAATCAGTAAGCCTGCACCGAAAGGACCAACCTTTTTACTTTGTAAGAATGTCGCAATACCTGAAATCACCAATGACATGGAGAGGATCATGTTTGTATCTTCTTTAGAAACACCTAAAGCCAAACAGATCAATAGACCAGGAGTAACAATCGGAACAATAATGGCAAGTAAATGCTGAATGGCAGCGAGAAAAGCGATGAACGGTTTTGGTTTATCGTCTAAACCATAAACAAGATCGAGTTTCGGTTCTTGAGATTGGTCGGGAGTAGACATGGTCTATACCATCTAGATTAAGCGAAAGTGCCGACATTCTAATCGAGTTACATGCGTTTACAAAACCGAAACATAACCATTCGTCAAAAAAAAATGAAATTGTAAAGAAACAGTCACTATAAAAGTTTAGGATTTTTCTGTATAATTTGCCCTCAAATTTAAAGCGTATCGAATTTACATGTCAGATATTAAAACTCTCCGTAATATTGCCATCATCGCACACGTCGACCATGGTAAAACGACTCTTGTCGACAAACTTTTACAACAATCAGGTGCTTTGGGTGAACGCGCGGGTGAGATCGAGCGTGTCATGGATTCAGGCGCTATTGAAAGTGAACGTGGTATTACCATTCTTGCAAAAAATACTGCAATCAAATGGTTAGATAAACGTACTGATACTGAATACCGTATCAATATCGTGGATACCCCGGGACACGCCGACTTCGGTGGTGAAGTTGAGCGTGTAATGTCGATGGTTGACTGTGTACTTCTTTTGGTAGACTCACAAGAAGGTCCAATGCCACAAACTCGTTTCGTAACGCAAAAAGCGTTCGCACGTGGTTTGAAACCAATCGTAATTATCAATAAAGTTGACAAGCCTAATGCGCGTCCTGACTGGGTAATCGATCAAGTATTCGATTTATTTGATAACCTTGGTGGTACTGACGAACAGTTAGACTTCCCTGTGGTTTATGCTTCTGGTCTTCGTGGTGTAGCAGGTCCTTCACCAGAAGAATTGGCTGAAGACATGACTCCGTTGTTCCAAACAATCGTAGACATCGTTGAGCCGCCAGCAGTGGATGTTGATGGTCCATTCCAAATGCAAGTGTCTTCACTTGACTATAACAGCTTCGTTGGTGTTATTGGTGTTGGTCGTATCCAACGTGGTTCAGTGAAATTGAACACACCTGTAACGGTAATCGACAAAGATGGTAAAACACGTAACGGTCGTATCTTAAAAATCATGGGTTACCATGGTTTGGAGCGTATCGACGTTGAATCTGCTTCTGCAGGTGACATCGTATGTGTAACAGGTATGGACGAACTTCATATCTCTGACACGATTTGTGATCCTAAACATGTTGAAGCATTGCCACCGCTTTCTGTAGATGAGCCTACAGTATCGATGACATTCCAAGTTAACAACTCACCATTCGCCGGTAAAGAAGGTAAGTTTGTGACCTCACGTAACATCCGTGAACGTCTTGACCGCGAATTGATTCACAACGTAGCACTTCGTGTAGAAGATACTGACAGTCCTGACCGTTTTAAAGTGTCGGGCCGCGGTGAACTTCACCTTTCGGTATTGATCGAAAACATGCGTCGTGAAGGCTTCGAGATGGGTGTATCTCGTCCGCAAGTAATCTTGAAAGAGATTGACGGCGAAATGCAAGAGCCATACGAAAACGTAACATTTGACGTAGAAGAACAGCATCAAGGTGCTGTGATGGAACAAATGGGTAACCGTAAAGGTGAAATGACCAATATGGAAGTCGACGGTAAAGGTCGTATTCGTATTGAAGCAACTGTACCTTCACGTGGCTTGATTGGTTTCCGTTCAGAATTCATGACCATGACTTCAGGTACTGGTATCATGACCTCAAGTTTCTCGCACTATGGACCAATGAAACAAGGTTCTGTTGCAAAACGTCAAAACGGTGTGTTGATTTCTATGGTTCAAGGTACATGCTTGGGCTATGCATTGTTCAGTTTACAAGACCGTGGTCGTCTATTCGCTAAACCTCAGTTAGAAGTTTACGAAGGTATGATCATTGGTATTAACTCTCGTTCTGACGATATGGTTGTAAACCCAACTAAAGCGAAACAATTAACAAACGTTCGTGCATCAGGTACTGATGATGCATTAACACTTGTTCCTGCGATTGAATATACGTTAGAACAAGCACTTGAATTTATTCAAGATGATGAGCTTGTTGAAGTTACACCTAAATCAATTCGTATTCGTAAGCGTTGGTTGACTGAAAACGAACGTAAACGTAATAAATCTTAATTGATTTAAATAAAAAAACCGCTCAAAAGAGCGGTTTTTTTATATCTTGACTACATCATTTAAGATATGAAATAAAAGTTGTTGAATTGTTGTAGTTGATTTGGACAAGATCTTGTTTATTTAAACAGAGATACTTATGATTTTGGTGGAAAACCAACGAGTTTAGACGGAAATATCATTAAGAATAATGTATATTATGTCACATTAATGCATAGAAAAATTTTGGAGAAAAAATGAGCATTATTAAAGAGTTTAAAGAATTTGCCGTGAAAGGCAATGTAATGGATCTGGCGGTCGGTGTGATCATTGGTGGGGCGTTTGGTAAAATCATCGATTCAATGGTGAAAGATGTCATCATGCCAATTATCAGTTGGATCTTAGGCGGTGATGTTGATTATTCAAACTGGTTTGTTGTATTAGGAGATAATCCAAATAACCTTACAACGCTTGCTGCCGCTCAAGAAGCGGGTTTAAATGTTTTGGCTTACGGTAATTTCTTGACGATTCTCATCAACTTCATCCTGCTTGCATGGGTGGTATTCTGGTTAGTGAAATTGATGAATAAAATGCGTCGTAAGCAAGAGGAGGAAGCTCCAGCACCTGAAGCTACTCCAGAAGATATCGAATTACTTCGTGAAATTCGTGACGAATTAAAACGTAAAGGTTAATGCTTTTACAATGAAAACGGCGCTAAATGCGCCGTTTTTTATATCTCATCATTTTTTTAAAATCGCCCGAAATCCCCCTTTGTCAAAGGGAGGCTGGGAGGTATTGATTCTTAGCTCTCCCTTGCGAAGCGATGCTTCTCATCTCCTAAAAGGAGAGGGAAATCCAGGAAGTTTAAAAATCCATACGAAATTTAATTTCGAGTAAATGCCAGCCGAATTGACTCTTAATTGGTCCATGTAATTCACGTTCAGCCAAACTAAAAACTGCCTTATCGATAGGACCAACCAATTGTCCTTTCTTTACCTCACCTAATTCCCCTCCTTTTTTTCCTGAGGGACAAGTTGAGTGTTGCTTAGCAATTTTAGCAAAATCAGCACCGTCTTTAAGCTTTTGTTTAAGTTGGATACACAGGTCTTTATCTTTGACTAAAATATGCCGAACAATTGCTGATTTCATTTGGATTTTACCTTTGATACAGGATTCTTTGAGGCTTGAGGTCGCTTAAGCGGTTGACACTCAGGGCAAAAAACAGAAGCACGTTGCCCGAGCTTAATATTTTCTAAAGTTGTTTCACAGTTGATGCACATTTCACCAGCGCGCCCATAAGCCAATAGCGTTTGTTGAAAGTAGCCATTTTCGCCCATGGCATTGGTGTAATCACGTAAAGTAGATCCGCCTAAATCAATTGCTTGTTTAAGTATTCGTTTGATTTCAATGACAAATTTTTCAATTTGTGGCCGTGTAAGACTAGAGGCGGGTTGTGCAGGATGAATGCCCAAATTAAACAGACTTTCAGTTGCGTAAATATTTCCAACACCCACAACAATGTGGTTATCCATAATTGCAACTTTGACTGCAACACTCTTATTTTTAAATTTCTGCTCTAGATAGTCAGCATTAAAAGATTCACTTAAAGGTTCAGGTCCAAGCGTATCTAAAAGTTTGGATTGAGCATGATCATCTAGCCATAAAATGCAACCAAAACGACGAGGATCGTGGTAGCGTAATTGGATATCATCGAATTGTATGATGAAATGATCATGCTTTCTCAACGCATCACGTGAATCACTCAAACGAAAGCTTCCTGACATTCCCAAGTGCCATAACATGGTCACATTTTCAAATTGTGCCAAAATATATTTGGATCGACGTGTTAGCCCTATTAGTCGTTGACCGACCAATTGATTTACATCATTTGGTATAGGCCATCTCAGACTTGAATTATTGACTTGAACAGAAAGTACTTTTTGATTCAGCAAAGGGAGCAAGCTGGTTTTCGTGGTTTCAACTTCAGGTAATTCAGGCATGGAAACTCTGTTAAATGGGCGAGTAGAAAAATATTGGGTTAAATGAGGATATTGCAAGCAGCATCGAGTGAACTACAAGATATTACGCTTGAACAGAATATGATACACAATCCATCTAGTGCCTTCATGGTTAAGTTTTAAAATGTTTTTTAAAGCATTCAATGATGAAATGAACTTAGATGATTTATCACGTAAATGCGTTGTACACTGCTACAAATAAATCAATTTAAAATCAGGGAGATTCAGTGTGGCAAAATTATTTGAGCCAATTCAATTCGGAAATTTATCACTCAAAAATAGAATTATTATTGCTCCCATGTGTCAGTATTCTGCGAATGAAGCAGGGGAGCATAGTTTTTGGCATGAACAACAATGGGCGAGTTATGCATTGTCGGGTGCTGGATTATATATTATTGAAGCAACTGCGGTACAAGCTGTAGGTCGTATCAGTTTTGCAGATTTAGGGTTGTGGAATGATTTACAACGTGCACAATTAAAAGCATTGATTGATAAGGTAAAATCGATTGCTCCAACGCCAATCGCCATTCAGTTAGCGCACGCGGGACGTAAAGCTTCAACTGATAAACCATGGTTGGGACGTGGTCAATTCTCATCGAATCATGAACATGGCTGGCAAACGGTATCTGCAAGTGATTTACCATTTAATCCAGATGATCAGGCTCCTCATGAATTAAGTATCGAGGAAATCAAAAAAATTATCGATGACTTTGCAACTGCAGCAGTCAGATCTGTAGATGCAGGTTTTGATCTCATCGAAGTCCACGCGGCTCATGGTTATCTATTACATCAATTTATGTCCCCTTTATCTAATCGAAGAACAGATGAATATGGTGGAAGTTTTGAGAATCGCATTCGTCTAACTTTAGAGGTTTTTCAGGCGATCAAAAATGCTGTTCCAGACAACTATCCAATCGGTGTTCGTTTGTCTGCAACAGACTGGATGGAGCAAGAAAAGGCATGGAATATTGATGACTCAATTGGGTTATCAAAGGCATTAGAAAAACTTGGTGCAGTTTATATCCATGCATCATCAGGGGGATTACATATCGATCAAAATATTCAGATTGGTCCTAATTACCAAGTTCCATTTGCGGAAGCAATCAAGAAACACGTAGACATTCCAGTGATTGCTGTTGGGCTGATCACTGAACCTCAACAGGCGGAAGATGTCTTACAACAAGGCAAAGCTGATGCAATCGGGCTCGCAAGGGCAATACTATTTAATCCAAGATGGCCATGGCATGCTGCTGCTCAATTAAAAGCAGAGGTTGAAATTAGTCCGCAATATTTACGATGCCAACCGCATGATGTGAAATCATTATTTAAGCCATATGCTGATAGATAAAATAGGCATAAAGGTATACTTAAAAAGTCATCCTGGGTAATTACGGCTGTTGTATGATAATTTGACTAACTCATACAATAGCTAGGGATGCTAAGTCATGGTTTTATCGGTCATTATTCCGATTTTTTTACTGCTTTTTTCGGGATATGCCTCGGTTAAACTGAATTTACTTAGCAAGGAACAAGTCTCTATTGTTGGTACATTCGTCATTCGAGTCGCTTTACCTGCTCTATTTTTACAAGCGCTTTCATCAAAAGATCTTGATGCGATATGGCAACCTAAACTTTTCTACAGTTATATTGTGGTGACTGCCTTTGTATTTGCAATCGCTTTATGGATTTTGGTAAAGCATTTTAAAAACAATTTAAGTGATGCTGCCATTCTCTCAATTGGAGCGTCAATGTCTAATACTGGACTACTTGGTACGGCCATTTTAAGTCTATTGATTGGTCATATCGCGCTTGCCTTTACTTCTTTAATCGTAATTATCGAAAGTGTTTTTCTTGTTCCAGCAGCTTTATTTATTGCGGGATTGCAAGCTCAAAATCAGCAAGCACTACTCAATACATTAAAAAATAACTTTATAATCCTATGTAAAAATCCATTGTTTATTGGTGTGGTAATCGGAATTGTGTGCGCGGTTTTTCAGGTTAAACTGCCGCATTATATAGATCAAGTTTTCTTAATGATTGGTCAGACGGCATCTCCTTTGGCGTTATTTGTGATTGGCGGAAGCATCGCAGGTTTAACCCTAAAATATGTCAATCAGCAGAGTCTTTATATTGTTCTATCGTCCAACTTTATTTTTCCAATACTCATGTATTTGACTCTACGATTTATTGCTCAAGCACCAATGGATATCGTGTATGTAGGGACATTGATTGCAGCTTTACCTACACCTGCATTATTTGGAATGTTGGGAAAAGCATATGGGCTCAATGATCGTGCAATTACACCTTTATTGATGAGTACAGTAATTGGATTTATTGTGACTGCTGGATTAATTATTTTATGGTGGTAATTGAGTAAAACCTAAAATGTAATCATAAATATCCTTTTCATATAAGAAAACCCTATCTCGTGATAGGGTTTTTGTATTTGAGCAGCGGTTTAAAATTTAAATTAATGCTTATGATTTAGCTTTCGTATTTGCTGCAGGTTTTTTTGCATTCTCAGCAATCAGTTTGTTCACGATCGCTAGATTTTCTTTGGCTTGAGGAATATTTTCATCTGCTAAAGCACTAAATATTTTTTTTGCCTCAGGTAGGTTTTGCGGAACGATATTTCCGTTTACGAACATGTTACCAATGGCCATAAGCGCAGGGATGTATCCTTTTTTACCTAAATCTTGAATGCTCGCTAAACCTTTTTTCACAGGCGCTTCAGTTTTGGTTTTGAAGCCTAATGAAATATCGTATAAAGCACGAGCATGAATGGCTGGATAACTTCCTTTCTTAATTAAAGGATCAAGTTTTTGCAAAGCGAGCTTATCAGATTGTTCTTTACCTTCAGAGAACAGTAGAACAGCAGATTCAACAATCGCATCTTCAAAACCTTGAGCTGCAGCTTTATCTAAGTATTCACGAGATTTTTTTTCATTTTTGGTCAGCCCCAAGCCGCCAGTGGCATAGTTTTGCGCCAATACATAATTGGCTAAAGGATAGCCTGCAGTGCCAGCTTGTTCATAAAGTTGTACTGCTTTTTTGTTGTCTTGTTTGGTTCCTTGACCAGCTTGAGTGAGATATGCCAAGTTATAAGTCGCTTGAGGATTCCCTGCTTTTGATAAGCGTTCAAGTTCTTGGTAGGCCGCATTGTAATTCTTTGCTTGAATCAGTTCCTGTACTTTGCTGAATGCAGGATCGACTGGTGCGGCAGCGAAGCTAAATGAGGTGGCAACAGCGAGTAAAGCACCACATAATATTTTTTTCATAATTGTTTTATACCTATCTTAAAAGCAACCCTATTTATTTGATGTAAATAGAGTTTTACACCATTTCATCATAGTCCGAATTATGTGAATGTAAATATAGAATATGTATACATCCTTCAAATTTAGCTTCGCTTTGTGAATAAAGTGTGTGTATTGCAGTATAAGCATATAAACGACACTGGATTTATGTTGTTCAGCCTTGAATATATGGATTTAACCAAAATTTTAATCCACTAGTAGTTCTTCGATGGTTTTGCTTAAATACGCATTGTGCAATGAGGTGTTCAACGATGTTTATAAAAGGCATTAAACGTAATTACGATAAAGTTTTTCAAGATGATTCAATCCCAGATGAACAAAAGATAGATGCGCTCTTATTGAAACTTGGCGAGCAGTATTTGGTGAGTCAGGAGAATCGAGTGTATGTATTCCAAAAAGGTGATTTAACCGTAAAGTTTGATGCTAAACACGCGAGAGCATTTCATTTTAAAGATTATGTGGTGAAGGATATGAATAAATTATTTCATGGCTTTTAGAAAAAAACCTCCTAGCGATATAGGAGGTTTTTTATGAGTCATCTCTCAATCGATTGACAGTTAAAATCTATTCCATCTAACGCCTTGGTCTTATTTTCATATCTTTATCAATAAAAAAACTCTATTATAAAACGATACGAAACGTATCGTTTTATTTGTGAGGATTTCATGACAGTCGATGACAAAAGTGCACGACGCCGATCATGTATTTTAGCTTCAGTCAAACAGGCTTTGAATGAAGTGGAATATCACCAACTGACAGTAGAAGACATTGCTTCACGTGCTGGGGTGGGAAAGTCGACTATTTATCGATGGTGGTCACATAAATCTGAATTGGTTCTGGACACCTTTAAAGAGCTCACACTCTCAATTTTTGAGTTTGAGCCAGAGCTCGACCTTGAACAAAATCTTAATCAACAATTGCTTCGTTTGGCTAAGGCTTTAGATCATCCAGTAGGACGAGCGATGTTGGTGGTTATGGCGAATCATCGTGAATTGGCTGCAACATTCTTCAAGCAATATTTATTACCTAAACGAGTTCAACTGCACCAACTGATCCAACAGGCGATTGAGGCGGGGGAGCTGATTGAACATGATCACTATGATTTGGTACTTGATCGACTGTATGGTCCTATTCATTACCAAATTATTTTTTTTAATCATTTGCCTGATGAGCACTATATCCGTCAATTGGTCAAACTGAGTTTAGATCCATTACGTCCTCACGCCTAAACATTAATGCGACAAGAGTAGATTTTCATGAGTGAAACCACCGAACGACTTTGGAATCGTTCATTTATCTTGTGTGTATTAAATAATTTATTTGTTTTTATTTACTACTTTGCCATGTTGGCTGTCCTTCCGATTTACATTGTGAAGGATTTAGCGGGATCAGTTGAAGAAGCAGGATTAGCGTTAACGCTTTTTCTCGCCTCATCAATAGCAGTACGACCATTTTCAGGCATGATCATTCAAAAAATGGGTAAGCGACTCACTATGCGTGGATCGAGCACGTTTTTTGCGGTCTTTGCATTTGCTTATTTATTCATTGATAACATGTGGTCATTGTTGCTTATACGATTTTTACATGGGATATGGTTTAGTGTGTTGACCACTGTGGCTGTTCCAGTCGCGAATGACTTTATTCCTGAGCATCGTAAAGGTGAAGGCATGGGTTATTATGTGATGTCCACTAACCTAGGTGTGGTATTTGGACCATTAATTGCGCTTACCATGATTCAATTTTATAGCTTCCAAATTTTATTCGGTGCTCTCGCGGTGCTCATCAGTTTAGGTCTAATTTTTAGCTGGCTATTAAATATTCCAGCGAATCAGATACCTCAGCAAAATAAAATGAATAAAAAAGGTTTTAAGCTAGATGATTTTCTTGAGCCTAAAGTTTTTGCTGTAAGTGGTGTTGCTTTACTTACAGCTTTTGCTTACTCGAGTATTACCAGTTTTATTACGGTTTACAGTGAGAGCAAACAGCTGCTGGCGTATACCAGTGTATTTTTTATATTGTTTGCGGTTTCGATGTTAATTGTAAGACCTTGGGTTGGTAAAATTTATGATCGTCAAGGTCCGCGTGCTGTTATCGTTCCTTCTTTTATATTTTTTGCGATTGGACTTGTGGTCGTAACACTAGTCAATAATCAGTGGATGTTGTGGTTATCTGCAATTTTTATTGGAATTGGATATGGTTCAGTATTTCCTTGTTTGCAAACGCTCACCATTCAAACCGTAGATAAACATCGGATGGGGCATGCAATATCAACATTCTTTATTTGTTTTGATATTGGTCTGGCAGTTGGTTCAGTTGTAATGGGATTGGTTATTGCACAATGGAGCTTTGAATTTATGTACTGGTGTTGTGCGGTATTGGTCATATTAAACCTGATCATTTACCGGAAATATGTTCCAAATCCTCAGCCTATTAGTTAATAAAAAAACCTCCTAAATGGAGGTTTTTTTGAATAAATGTAAATTTACCATGAGCCAGAAGCACCACCACCGCCTGAGCTACCGCCTGAATCTCGTGATGAAGATGAGTTGGTACTAGATGAAGAACTATGGCTTGAAGAAGAGCTTGATGAATCCGATGAGTTATTGGTATTAGTCGTGGATTCCTCACTCTTAAACCAGTCAGCATAGAACCTTGGATAGAGGGATTTATTTTGTCTCACAATCAAAATTGTTAGAAGCCACAAGAAGAACAATGGCACACTTAAGTAAAAAAATACAACAAAGACAGATCCGATTGATAACTTATCCACCTTTTTTGCAAAAGCCGCAGCGAAAGCAAAACAAATAGCCAATAATAGAATTTTTTCTTTAATTGAAATAATTTTCCACTTACTGTGTAGGTCATATTTATGGTGAATATACGATAATGTCACCAACAGTAAGAGCGTACTGAAGAAAAGAACGAGAATATTTAATCCAGTTAAAAACCAACAAATTAATAAATGGATGGGCAAAATACCGATCAAAAGTTTTTTATAACCCTTAAAATATTCTTTACCTTTTAATAGATAGTCATAAATAGGTGATAAATAAATGATTAACATAGCACACACTAAAAAATTCCATAGCGCAAAAATCCAGTAATTAGTCACGAATTTAGAAGGTTTACCCAAATTGATTATATTGTTTTCTGTTTTCGAATCGACTAAGGACTCAAATTTAATTTTATTTGATGATGAATTTTCTAAGGATAAATTGGCTATAAGTTTTCTTTGAAGATGTGAAAATCCACTAAAATAATTATGATTTTTAAAGTTAGGTGCTAACGTATTTCTAATTAGGTGTGCTGCCTCTATATCAGTGAAGTCACCCTCTAAACCATAACCAACTTCGAAGCGCATTTTACGATCGTCTTTTGCAACTAAGAGTAATAAACCATTATCGGGCTTTTCGTTGCCAATTTTAAGTGTATTAAAAACATCCAGTGCATATTGCTCAATAGATTCACCATTAGTGTTTGGAATCATTAGAATTTTAAAATCTACATTACTTTCTTGATAAAGCTGTTCATTTTGCTCTATAAGTTCAATGATTTCAGATGTACTCAGCGTATTTGTTGTATCTACCACATTTTCTTTTTTAAGCTGCTCTAATAATCGAGCATCAATTCCAGCATAGCTTAGTGTTGGGGCAATTAGACTAAGCACACAAATAAAAAAAAATAAAAATGTTAAAGCGTAAAGGAAAAGAGTAATACATTATTTGTTATGTCTATTTTTACTTTGCTGACATTTTAAGGGAGTGCATAAAAAAAGCCAGAATAATTGATATTCTGGCTTGTAATTTGAGAATGAACTTTACTGTGGTCTAGCCACATCACCATTTAAATACTCAGGCAAATCTAAAACAGTCACGTCTAACTCTGCTAATGCTTCAGGGCGTGCCACCACCAAAGCGATATAACCATTTTCAAATGCAGCACTATTGACCACTTGTACGCTTTTATCGAGTTGTTCCGCTTCTGCAGGCACAGCACCTGTACCTTGAATCAGATGTAACCACGCTTTCGGTTTGGCTTTAAACCATAAGCGTGCAATGACTTCCTGACCCAAGTAACAACCTTTGTCATAGTGAACGCCTTCACGTTGATGCAAACGAAGTTCTTGGGGTTGGAACACATGTTCAATGGCTTGATCAATATACGCTTGACCTTGTTGAATGGCTTGAACTCGCCAAGCGGCAATGTCTGTTAGTGCTGCTGAGAATGTAGTGGCGTCACCTTGAAGCGTAGGGTACACCTGACCGGCTTCTTCGAGTTTCATTTTGGAAAAAGCACCAAACTTTTTAATGTGTTTGGAAAATTCTTCCGCTTGGTCTTGTGTGGTCACAATCATAAAGCTTTCAGGATTCAGCTTTGTTAGCCATAAACCAAAGTGAATTCGACCTTTTAAATCACAAATTGCTGTGTAGCGCGTGATATTTTCTTCAAGGCGTTCAACATGCAATGTGACCTGACCTTGAAGGAATTTTTGTGCATCGACACCATTTAAGGTGAATGAGGAGAACGCTAAATTGCTCATTTATTCATCTCACGAATCAAGTCTAATACTAAAGAATTAGCCTAATTTTCCACTATTTTTCAAAAAAAAGCACATAACTGCTAATTTAACTGCATTATTTGAAACAAAATATTTCAAAAACCCTATTTTTTGTACCTAAGTGGATGAAATATATAAGATTTGGGAAATGGACTTTCAGCAGTGTACTATGCCATCACAAATGATGAAGTCTCATCAACAACAAAATGTTTAGAAAGTTTAGAAAAAAGATGCTCAAGGCAAGGCAGGAACGCGATGAATAACAACTACCGTAAACCACTGCAAGGTACCCAGCTCGAATATTATGATGTGCGTCAAGCCGTTGAGGATATTCAGCCAGGCGCATACGCAAAACTCCCATATACTTCTAAAGTGCTTGCAGAGCAATTGGTACGCCGTTGCGACCCTGCAATTTTAGAGCAGTCTCTTAAAGAATTAATCTTTAACAAACAAGACCATGATTTCCCTTGGTATCCAGCACGTGTGGTCTGCCACGATATTTTAGGTCAAACAGCATTGGTGGACCTTGCAGGTTTGCGTGATGCGATTGCCGATCAAGGTGGAGACCCATCTAAAGTCAATCCTGTAGTACCAACTCAGTTGATTGTCGATCACTCACTCGCAGTCGAGTACGGTGGTTTTGATCCTGATGCATTTGAGAAAAACCGTGCGGTGGAAGATCGCCGTAATGAAGACCGTTTCCATTTTATTGAATGGACCAAAACAGCATTTGAAAATGTTGATGTAATCCCTGCGGGTAATGGCATCATGCATCAAATCAACTTGGAGAAAATGTCTCCAGTGATTCAAAACCGTGGTGGCGTGGCTTTCCCTGATACGTGTGTGGGTACAGATTCACATACACCACATACGGATGCTTTGGGTGTGATCTCCATTGGTGTCGGTGGTTTAGAAGCTGAAAACGTGATGCTTGGTCGTGCATCTTGGATGCGTTTACCTGACATTATTGGTGTAGAGCTTGTTGGTCAGCGTAAGCCGGGCATTACGGCAACTGATATCGTATTGGCTTTAACAGAGTTCTTGCGTAAAGAGCGTGTAGTCGGTGCTTATTTAGAGTTCTTTGGTGAAGGTGCAGACACCATGTCGATTGGTGACCGTGCAACGATTTCTAATATGACCCCTGAATATGGTGCAACGGCGGCGATGTTCTATATCGACCAAAACACCATTGATTATTTAACGCTGACAGGTCGTGAGCCTGAGCAAGTCAAACTTGTTGAAAACTATGCTAAAGAAATTGGTCTTTGGGCAAGCGAGATGAGACAAGCCAAATATCCGCGTGTACTTCGTTTTGATCTTTCAACGGTCACTCGTAACATTGCAGGGCCATCAAACCCACATGCGCGTGTATCAACAAGCGATTTAAAAGCCAAAGGTATTGCAGGTAATTTAGACGCTGCTCGTGCACAAGAAGCAGAAGGCTTAATGCCTGATGGTGCAATCATCATCGCTGCTATTACATCATGTACCAATACCTCTAACCCACGTAATACGGTTGCAGCAGGCTTGCTTGCACGTAAAGCAAACGAACTCGGCTTAGTACGTAAACCGTGGGTAAAATCATCTTTTGCACCGGGTTCTAAAGCGGCAGCTTTATACCTTGAAGAAGCAGGGGTATTGGGTGATTTAGAAAAACTTGGTTTTGGTATCGTTGCGTATGCATGTACGACTTGTAACGGGATGTCAGGTGCGCTAGATCCAAAAATCCAGCAAGAAATTATCGACCGTGACCTCTACGCAACGGCTGTTTTATCAGGTAACCGTAACTTCGATGGTCGTATCCACCCGTATGCAAAACAAGCATTCTTGGCATCTCCACCTTTAGTTGTGGCGTATGCGATTGCAGGGACGATTCGGTTTGACATCGAAACTGATGCGCTAGGGTACGATAAAGACGGTAACCCAATTTACCTCAAAGACATTTGGCCATCTGATGAAGAAATTGATGCACTGGTAAAAGTTGCGGTAAAACCTGAGCAATTTAAGAAAGTGTATATCCCAATGTTTGATTTGGGTGAGAAAGTTCAAGCTGCAAGCCCATTGTATGACTGGCGTCCGCAAAGTACGTATATCCGCCGTCCGCCATATTGGGAAGGCGCACTTGCTGCACCACGCACTTTAGCCAATATGCGTCCGCTTGCGATCTTGGGCGATAACATCACCACAGACCATTTATCACCATCGAATGCGATTATGATGGATTCGGCAGCAGGTGAATATCTACATAAAATGGGCGTTCCTGAGGAAGACTTTAACTCATACGCAACGCACCGTGGTGACCATTTAACAGCGCAACGTGCGACCTTTGCCAATCCGAAATTGTATAACGAAATGGTAGTGCGTTCGGACGGTACAATTAAGCAAGGGTCTAAAGCACGTGTAGAGCCTGAAGGCGAAGTGATGCGTATGTGGGAAGCGATTGAAACCTACATGAACCGTAAACAGCCTTTGATCATTGTTGCAGGTAAAGACTACGGTCAAGGTTCTAGTCGTGACTGGGCTGCGAAAGGTGTGCGCCTTGCAGGTGTTGAAGCGATTGTGGCGGAAGGTTTTGAACGTATTCACCGTACCAACTTGGTCGGTATGGGGGTGTTACCGCTTGAGTTTAAGGCAGGAACTGACCGTAAAACTTTAGATTTGGATGGTACTGAACTTTATAGCGTGATTGGTAATATTGCACCTCGTTCGACTTTGACTTTAGTTATTGAGCGCTCAACGGCGGATGGTAAAAATCAAACGATTGAAGTGCCTGTAACGTGTCGTTTAGATACCGAAGAAGAAGTGTCTGTGTATGAAGCGGGTGGGGTATTGCAACGCTTTGCACAGGATTTTTTAGAGGGGAATGTTTAATAATCTCCACTAATCCCTCTTTCATAAAGAGGGGAAATCCCTCCTTTTAATAAGGAGGGTTGGGAGGGTTAAATTTGTTGATATTGTTTAAAAAACTACTTTTGAGTGGGTTTTTTATGTAAAAGGTTAAATGATTAAAAGTGTCGGAATTAAAAAAATTAAGTTTACCTGGTGCTGATGGACAACTTGTAGAAATTCAATCAACACAAAGTCTTTTATTTATTGGTGCTAATGGTTCTGGTAAAACTCGCTTAGGGGCTTGGCTTGATAGCCAATCTACCCAAAAAAAAATTAGTATTTAGAATATCAGCACAGAGAGTTATTAGTATTCCAATCAAGACAAGTGTAACAACAATAGATGAAGCAGAAAGTAAACTAGTATTAGAAAAAAACTCTTTTCAATATAACCAGAAATGGAAAAACAAACCCGCAATAACTCCGCAGGCAGATTTTGAGCAATCGATGATTTATTTATTCTCAGAAGAGATTGATACAAATGCAGAGTATAAGAGATTATGTTTAGAGAGTGAGGAAAGAATAGAACCTTTAGTTACAAAATTGGATATATTAAAAAAATTATGGGAAAAAATTTTACCTCATCGCTGTTTGATTATTGGTGGTCTCAAAATTGATACTTGTATAAAAGGGCATAGTGATAAAAAATATCATTCATCTGAAATGAGCGATGGTGAGCGTGTTGTATTTTATTTGGTGGGCCAATGCTTGGCTGCTCCTGAGAATAGTATAATTGTAATCGATGAACCTGAAATACATTTGCATAAATCAATTCAAATACCTCTGTGGAATGAAGTAGAAAAATTACGACCTGATTGTCTATTTGTTTATTTAACTCATGATGTTGATTTTGCTTCAGCAAAAGAAAACTCAAAAAAAATATGGTTGAAAGGGTTTGATGGGCAAAATTGGGATTGGGATGAAATAGCTGAAGATAATAATTTTCCAAATGAGTTACTTATTGAAATTATAGGTAGTAGAAAACCAATAGTTTTTGTTGAGGGTGAGAATGGCAGTTTTGATGTTAGTTTATATAGAGAAATACTTTCAGACTTTTTGGTCATACCACGTGGTAGTTGTACTCAAGTAATTCAATCTGTTAAAGCTTTAAGAGCAAATAGCCAACTTCACCATTTAAATGCTTATGGGATTATTGATCGTGATAGACGTCCACAACATGAAATTGATGCACTCCAGCAGGATTCAATTTATGTGCTAGATGTTGCAGAAGTAGAAAATTTATTTTGTACGCCTGAAATTCTTTCAATAATCAGCAGTAAATTAGAAAGAGATATTGCACAAGATTTTGAAACAGTATCAGTAGCTATTTTTAATCGTTTAAAAAGTGAATTAGAAATCCAAATATCATTACATGTAAGTGGGGAAATTAAATTTTTGCTAAATATGTTTGATGCTAATAAAAAAGGTGAGCAACATATCAATCAAGAATTGCAAAGACTTTGTTCAAGTATAGATGTATCTAAGCTTTATGCTTTAACTAAGCAAAAGTTTGAGAAAGTATTGGTTGATAATAACTATATTGAATTGCTAGCACTTTATAATAGAAAAAGTTTAGCTGCTCAGGCTAGTGAAGCATTAGGATTAGCTAAGAAAAGTTTACCTGAAACTGTTGTAAGGTTTGCAAGAGGTAATAGTAGAGATGAGATAAAGAATGCTCTCAAACCTTACTTTGGTGGATTTGCACAATTAATAAATTAATATTTTTAGCATTTATGCCATCATCATTTGTCGAAATGGACAATAAAAAGCCATTCATAGTTCGTTATAGTGATCTCACCATTTCTAAAATTATACGGAGAACAAAAATGGTTACAGCTGGCTCTAAACCAGGAACAGGTTTCTATTTTTGCGTTAAATGTGGGCATCGTGCTTACTTAGAAATTGGTACTGATCGTTTACCACCGTGTACCAAATGCTTAAGCAATCAATTTAAAAAATAATTCGCTCAAGCAAACACACTAAAACAGACACCACTGTTTTAAACTAAAGCCCTGTTACTCCATAGGGCTTTTTTGTTACCTTAAGAAAATTAAAAACATATAAATAAAAAGGTTTGCTATGGAAACAATACTCGGTTTATGTCTTGGTATAGGATTAAGTGCTGCATGTGGCTTCCGCGTATTTGTTCCCTTATTGGTGATGAGTATTGCCGCTATTATGGGCATTTTTGAACCCATCAAAGGCTTTGAATGGTTGGCGATGCCATCAGTCTGTATTGCACTCGGTTTTGCCACACTGTGTGAAATAGGCGCTTATTACATCCCATGGGTAGACAACTTACTCGATACCATTGCAACACCTGCCGCGATGGTGGCTGGAACATTGACGACCATGGCGGTAAGCTCTGGTGAAATGTCGCAATTTGCAAGTTGGGCTGCCGCAATCATCGTCGGTGGTGGAACAGCAGGAGCAGTGCAACTTGGGACAGTGGCAGCACGGGGTGTATCGACCGCAACCACGGGTGGCGTGGCAAATCCTGTGGTTTCTACAGGTGAGTGGGTCAGCGCATTGGTGATTTCCGTATTGTCATTCTTTATACCAGTATTGGTAGTGATCGTTTTACTAATTGGTGTGGTTTGGGCAGTACGCTGGATTCGTCAGAAAAGACGCATGGTAAAGAATGCCGAAAGTCCCCTTTAAAATCTCAATGGAACATCATAAAAATATGTTGAATCACGATTACCATTCCAATTCATCTAAAAATTATACTGGCTAAAAACATTATAAAAATTATAAAGGAGCTCAGCAGATGCCTGTGCTAAAAATATTAAAGCGTCATGGTATATCAGTGGCGATACTTATGGCATGTTCGATTGCTTCAGTACCGTTATGGGCGAACACTCCACAGCATAAAACACTAAGCCCAGAAGAAATCAAACTTCAACAGCAGGCAAAAAAATTTAAGGACTTTATTCCAGACCAATACTTTCTATTCGATGTCGTAGAAGGTGATTTGAATCAGGATGGTCAAAAGGATGCCGTACTGATTGTAAAAAAAATTGATCCCAAAGGGTGGGTGAACCATCCTGTTCAGGGCAAGCTAGATCGTAACCGACGTGGCATTCTGGTGCTATTACAGAATCAATTCACATATCAAAAACTGATGCAGAATCTGACTGCATTTTCATCGGAAAATGAAGAGGGAGGTGTTTATTTTCCGCCAGAACTCAGTGTTGATATCCGCAAGAATATTCTGGGGATCCATTATGGACACGGTCGTTATGGCTATTGGAGTTATAAGTTTCGTTTAGAGCAGCAGGATATGCGTTTGATTGGTTATGATCTTTCTAGTAATCATGGCCCGTATACTGATTATAGAGTAAGTATTAATTTTCTCAGTCATCAAAAAAAGCATTCACAAAATATCAATTTGGCGGATCGGGGTCTTCAGGAAAAATTTAAGCATACCTGGTCTAAAGTGAATTATTCACCAATCTATCTGTCCAAAATCAAGGACTTTGATGAGCTCAATTTTGAATAGTTTTTTTAATAAGGTTGGTGCGAATTTTGCTTGATCATTTACAGTAAAAATGATTGCAAGAGGAAGAATCACATGGAAATGAGCAGCATAGCTGAAAATGAAAAAACGTTTTTAGGTGTTAAAGTTCATTTGATGGCAGGCTGGCCAATTTTACTGTTACTCATTGGTGGCGCAGTAGGAGCGGTACTGGGCATCGTTGCGTATGTGATTAACCTCAAAATTTACAAATCTGAATTATCTCAACTACAGAAAGTACTCGCTAATCTTATGTGTGGCATGTTTGCCATGATGTTGTGGTGGAGCATTGCATCTTGGATTCAAGCAAGTCTCTAAAATGGAAGGTCAGCTTGAATTTTAATTGCAATATTTAGCTCAAAAACGCTAAAAAAAGTGTATCAATGAGCCTATTTGGGAAAAAATATTATATTTATAAGGTGACATGAAATATTTTTTTATTTGATGCTGAAATTCGTTAATCTTAGGAAATTAATCCCGACGCAGTCTCGCTATTATATATCTCAAGGGTGTGACGGGATCGAAAAGAGTAGATTGCTACCAGTTGCGTACAACGTGCGTGTAGTACTTACCCAAAAGGTCTTGATTCGGCTTAGGACGCTATAAATCAGAAGTTTATAGGCAATAGGGTTATAACTTACAAAGTTATAATAGTTGAAGTAAACAACATGTTTTCCCTGACACCCTCAAAATTCTCTTAAAAAAAAATTATAATTCTCAATTCTCAATTCTCAATTCTCAATTCTCAAATCGCTCATCTTATAAATTGACACTGAGTTGATCAGTTGCTATTTTTCCGCATCCCAAAGAAATGCTCTGTTCACATGCCTTTAGACGATAATTTTGTATATATGCCACCTCAAGGTCCGCTTAACATCGTCTATGAAGATGATGATTTGGTGGTCATTGATAAACCAGCAGGACTATTGTCTGTGCCAGGACGCTTGCCTGAGCATCATGACAGTGCGTATTTAAGAGTGATAGCTCAATATCCAAATGCAAAAATTACCCATCGTTTAGATATGGCAACCTCTGGAATTTTGATGTTTGCAAAACATCGTGATGCTGAAGTGGCTGTGAGCAAAATGTTCCAAGCGCGCACCATGAGAAAAAATTATGTGGCATTGGTGCAAGGTAAAATTGCACAACAGGGACAAGTAGACTTGCCTTTAATTACGGATTGGGAAAACAGACCGAGACAAATCGTTCATTTTGAACTGGGAAAACAAGCCTTAACACTGTTTGAATTGGTCGCTTATGATGCGCATTTAGATGTTAGTCGTGTGTTGTTGACGCCAATTACGGGGCGTTCTCATCAATTACGCGTACATATGCAAGCTATAGGTCATCCGATCACAGGTGATAAACTCTATCATCCAAACCCTAAACTCAGTGATTTAGGGCGTATGGCTTTGCATGCGAGTTATTTAGAGTTTCAACAACCGTTGAGTGGTATTGAAATTAAAATTGTGAGTGAAGTTCCATTTTGAATGAAACGCTTCAAGCAAAATACGTATTGTGAGTGCCTAACTAAAATTTAACAATTACGATCATATAAAGTTAAGAACAATTTCTAATGAATTCTTCTCCAAAATGAAATAAATATAGGCTACTCTAGGATATTGTATACGCAATAACCACAATAAGGATGAACGTATGAGCCGTGATTTAGAACAATTTCCAAATGATGATAATGGCGATGTACTGTGGCAAATGTTCCAGGATGGAGATGATTTAAGCGAGCCGCATGAGATTGAGTACTCAATTGCTTTTAGCTCTAAAGACAAAGCTGAAAAATGTGCCTTGTTCTTGCTTCAGGAAGAACAAAAGATCAGTTTATTTATTGATGAAGAGTCTGAATCCGCAGAATGGATTATCACGATTTATGTGTATATGGAGCCAGAATACTCAGATATTGTGGATTTAGAAGAGTGGTTTACCAAAATAGCCAATGACTATGACGGTGAGTATGATGGATGGGGATGTATGGCATATGTATATGATGATGAAGATATAGAAGATGAGTTTCAAAGCTAAACAAGGCTAGAGCCAATAAAAGAAACTAAGTGATTGAACTTAGGTTTTTTTATTTAAACCTTATAAAATTTAAGGTTTTTTTCTATTCGCTAGATGAAAGTGGTATATTGAGCAAAATTTTTTTAATTTTTTGGATTTTTTTATGTCTTTGCCAAATTGCCCAAAATGTTCCTCTGAATATACTTATGAAGATGGGGACCTCTTGATCTGCCCAGAATGTTCACATGAATGGAAAGAAGGAGAGACACTCGAAGAAGTGGTTCAGATCAAAGATGCAAATGGCAATCTTCTTGCAGATGGTGATACCGTAACGGTTATCAAAGATTTAAAAATTAAAGGTTCATCATCCGTAATCAAAGTCGGTACTAAAGCAAAAAGTATTCGTTTGTTGCCAGATGCAACGGATGGTCATGATATTGATTGTAAAGTAGATGGTTTTGGCGCAATGAAACTTAAGTCCGAATATGTAAAGAAAGCATAAGCTTTTATAATGGCTTCAGTGAAACTGGGGCCAATTTTTTATGCGAAAATAACTCGTCATTGGTTTTCTGATCATAATGATAAGTTTTAATAAATAATGGTTGTTTTTTATCAATTTAAATTGAATTTTAGATACAAATTAGAATAAAAATTTCTTTGCTTGGCACAAAATAACATTACACTTTTTCTTTAAAAGTGTTAACTTCATCACACTAATAACAATAAGGTCACATCATGTCTATTCAGATTGAGGGTAATGTTGTTGCTGCTCATGAAGTATTAGCGCAATTAAAAGAATGGGATTCAGCATTAGTGGGTAATAATGTTGATGCGTTAATCGAAAAATGTGCACAAAATGTAAGTATGTTTGATGTCAGCACTCAACTTGAAGGGGCTGAAGCTTATCGAAAAGAATGGCAAAAATTTAGCCCATATTTCTTTGATGGGATGCAAATCACTCGCCGTGATGTAAAAGTGCATGCGAGTGATCATTTGGTTGTATTACACTGTCACTCTAAAGTGGAACATAAAGCCTTAAAAGGTCAGCTGCAAATGCCTTGGTGTCGTACAACATTATGTCTACAAAAAACCAATGAACAATGGGTGATGGTACACCAACATATTTCTATGCCTGTAGACTTAGCAACGGGAAAGGCTATCATCTTGAAGGATAAATCAAAATTAAGGCTTGTGGTTTAGCTTATCTTGAGCATTTAGATGGGCTTAAACAGTGTTATCTTTCATGAATGAGTTAAATTCTGGAGACGTGTCATGGGATTTTATGATTTTTATCGTTTGAGTTCTCATGCGGTGATCACCAACCCAGAGGGACAAGTCTTATTACTGAAAGCAAACTATTCCAATTACAGTTGGGGGTTGCCAGGTGGTGGTTTAGATCAAGGTGAAACCATACATCAAGCTTTGCTCAGAGAGTGTAAAGAAGAAATAGGTTGTGATGTAAGCATCCAATATTTATCCGGGGTCTACTATCACGCACAGGTAAACTCACATACCTTTATCTTTAGATGCGTGATTGAAAATAATGCCCAAATTCAACTCTCTGAGGAACATACGGAATAAGCATGGTTTAGTCCAGAGCAACTGTCTGAGGTTCAACGCACTCGCGTTCAAGACTGTCTGAATTTTCAAGGTGAAGTTCGGAGTTATTCATTCTAGAATTTAGAAATTAGACAGTTGGCTTAATGTTTTGAAAATGATTGAGCTTAGCAATGATTTCATCTACTTGTTTCAGACGTTTCACTTCATCCCATAACAGTTTTGCTTCAGGATAATGTTTAGACATCATACCTAGCCATTGCTTGTAACGTCCGACCATATTCATTTCTTTTTTATAAGAACCATTTAAGAAGCGAATTTGGAGTGTAATTAAATCGCTCCATTGTAATATCGCTTCGTCTTTATTTTGTCGGATGCATTGTGTGACATCGGGTGTTGTCACTGCTGCACGACCAATCATTAGATCTTCACAACCTGACTCTAGTAAACACTGGCGCGCATCTTGATTATTCCAGATTTCACCATTGGCTATCACATTAATGCTAAGCGCATGACGAATGGGTTGAAGTTTATCCCAAAAGGCGGGTGGGGTATAGCCATCTGCTTTTGTTCGTGCATGAACGGTCACCCAAGCGGCACCAGCATCTTCTATAGCATGTGCATTTTCTAGGGTGAAATTACGATCCATATAACCTAAACGCATTTTTGCTGAAACTGGTATTTCAGCAGGCACTGCATCACGTACAGCTTTAACCAGTTGATACACTGTTTCAGGTTCATCCAATAATACAGAACCACCTCGATGTCGGTTAACTGTTTTAGCTGGACAGCCAAAATTCATATCAATTGCAGGTGCACCTAACTCCACCGCTCGAACGGCATTTGCAGCCAACATGGTTGGATTATTCCCTAAAAATTGAACATGAACGGGTGTTCCTGCTGCTGTTTTGCCATCGTTCAATAATTCAGGACAGTAAGAATGATAGATGTGATCTGGGAGGACAGAATCAGTGACACGGATAAACTCAGTTACACACCAGTCGAAGCTGCCGACATGTGTGAGAACATCACGCATGATGGGATCAGTTAAACCTTCCATGGGTGCTAAAACGAGTTTCACTTGGTCACCTGAATATGGGAAAAACGGTGTTATACGGTGTTTTGTATAGCTTGTCTAGTCAGAAATTTCACACAAAAAAAAGCCCAAACTTATGTTTGGGCTATTCGCTTCCAATTATTGATATTTAGCCCATTGTAGGTCTGCATTTTTAATGGCGATGAAATCATTGGCATTCACATCATCAACTTTATTTAAATTTTTATATTCATTTTTGGGAATATAAATATTTGTACCAGCACCCATTGTATTGTGTTGTTGAACACTAGTATACGGTGGGACACCTTGAGAGCTGATATTACCAAAGATTCCATTTTTTTCACCGATACCACATGCCGCACTACCTTCAACATTGCTTCTTGCTAATACATCACCATAAATTTGTGCACATGCACCAATACGCACAACTTGATTAGACATCAAGGCAACTAAACCTAGTTCTAACTTTGTTGTTTTTTTATTATCAATAATCACTGTATCAAGCGTACCGTCAGGTAATCTATTGGTATTTTTATACATCGTATTCGCATCTTGACACAAATTTACTGGCGTCAAGAATTTGTTCGATAAAGTTGCAGGTGTCGTTGCAGGAGGACTAACACTAAACTTAGTATTAGACGTGGTGGCTAAATTACGTGAACAAATTAAGGCATCTGTTGCATTTGGATTTCGCGTGATATTGCGAGGTGAATAAATACGAGGTGACATCGCAATCGCATCAATATCACCTTCTGCAAGGAAGGTATTGGTGAATACAGAATCAGTACTATCCGCCGCAAGATTCGCTTTACCAGAAATAATTAATTTACCTTCGAAATACAGAATACCTGGAGCAAAACTTGCGTTATCGAATGTAGATGTATCCATTGAACGAATATACCAAGTGTCTGGTAATGTATAATCGTAATCTTTAGGCCAACCAAATATAGTTCGGTCTTTACCATCAAGACCATTAAAATCTAAGCTGACACGTGGAAGATATCCAATAATTTGACTTGTACAATAACCGCTTTTATGGTCAGTACGTAGCCCTAAACTATTGGTCATGATCTGTTCTTCATGAATAGTTTCACAAATAGCACCGACATAATCTTTGCTATTCAAGCTGTATTTACCTAAATAGAAACCTTGTTCATTTAAAAGAATCGGTTCTTGATTCCCTACCTGCTGATATTGTTTTCCATCAATGTAGAGATAGGTTATTTGAGTGCTCTCATTGCGAAGATGATTTAAATAAACGCGAGCAGCACCATACTGGCGTGTAAAGATATAATTTGCATTCTCTTTATACGGTCTTACATCGACTCTGGTTTCAAACGTCATACTTTGAATTGCTTCTTGAATACTGGCTATGGTTTCAGAAACATCGTATTTAGGAATATCTGGAAAAGTACTGAGCTGAGGGATGCTTGTGAGTTTTTCATAAATTTTTCCACTAATTGCATTCTTCAATCCTTCAACTACACCATTCTGGTTTGAAGCACTAAAGTTGGCAAGATAGACATCACCTTTTACATCTTCAGTAATAAGACCATCTAGTAAGCGTAATGGACCGTTAGAATACACATTTCCACCGATCCAACTCGTGCTTAAACGAACCCCAGCTTTAAATGCTCCGATACCTTCCTTCGATTGATTGTGAGCATAGGCTGATTGTTCAATTTTAGAGAGGGTATCAAGATCGATAAACTCTTTAGCTCTTACACTGCCTTTAACATCACTACTAGAAATATTAACTTTCCCGCCTGATGTAATATCACCCGTAACAACACTAGTTCCGATCATTGTTACGTTGCCACCTGCCATGACATTTCCGTTGACTTTACTAGAAACGGAAATATTGACATTCCCTTGGTGTGTGGTGATAGAAGACACTTCGACATTCGTGCGTAGTGTTACATCTTTATTGGTATGTAAGTTTGCAGCATAGCCTCCTTCTGTAAGACTAATATTTCCGTCAGTGGAAATATTTTGAGCCTTAGAACCAAGAGAAAGTGTGACATCACCAATTGCTTTAATATTTTCTGCTTTGACATTGGTTAACAGTTTAACCCACTCACCAGATGAAATATTGCCAAAATTTCCGCCGTTAATAATATGAACATAGCCCTCAGCATTGATGTTAATTACAGCCCCATTTCTTGTACCACAGGCATCAATTAAACAATCAATATAGACATTTCCACCTTTACCATCTTTGTCTTTCTTAACGTTAATAGTTAAGTTTTTGATATTTTGGATTTTGAAACCAGCTTGTAAGGACAGGCTACCACCATCGACATTCAGTTCGACATATTCATCTGGTTTAGTTGGATCTTCGCCGGAAATAGTAGTGCCAGACATAAATGTTTGACCAGTGAAATTAATAACACTCTTGTACTTAATCAGGTCTGCTGCAAGATCATAGATTGCTTGTATCGTAGTAGCTGATTGAGCTGACCCACTTTTCGACAGAATATTTGCGATGACAATACATTTGGTTCCAGTAGAACCATCTGGGTTATTGGTTAAACCATTGCAACCTTTTACATCTTTTACTTCAACCGTGACATAACGTTGGTTGGTATCATCATTTAAAAGCTGAATTTCACCTGTATTTAATAGGCTTTGGCGAAAGTCATTAATATCGGTATCCTTATATTTTTTTAATAAATATTCACGAAAGGCACTAACACCTGACCATCCCATGAGTTGTACGTTGGTTTGTGCATGCGCAGCAACATTTGCTTCTTTGTTGGAGATGAGTGATTTTGCGACAGTCGATGTTATGATCATCACTGTGAGCCCGATGAGCAAGACCAAAAGAATAGTGGCCATGCCTTGCTGCTTTCTTAAACTATTCATCTTTAATCTCGCTCTTAAGGATTAATAATGTTATTGAGACAAACAGTATTACTCACTGTTTGACCAATATTTGAATCTTTCATGTCAACTGCGTATTGACGATTGGCAGTAATCGTCAGTTGGCGCGTACCTTTGGAGTTGTTTTTATCAATTCCAAATGGCGTACAATTTCCCGGTGTTAATACAAAGTTAAAAACGGTGCCTGTTTCTAAGGTCTTAAAGGAAACAATATGCTGTTTTTCATCAGGTTGGCTAAAAGTTTCAATATTTAATACTGCTTCAGAACCACAGTTATTCTTTTTAAGAAAGAACAAGCGATATGTATCACCTTTTTTTTCTTGAGTTAATGCTTCACAGTTGTAATTAATCGTTGTATTTGCAGACATTAAGCTAGTTACAGGATCTGGATTTATTCGCCAGAAAACAGCAGGTAAATTTTGAGTGTCCACTCCTACAGCAATATCTGATGTTTTTCCAGAACCATATCCTGCATTTTGAACCAGCTTCTGTGCGACTGATAATGCTGTACGTATTTGAGCATCGTATTCCGAATCACGAGAAGAACTAATACCAATTTGAGTCGTTTGTTTAAAAAGCATGAGCATCATGATCATACATAGCATGGCTATGACCAAGCCAACCATCAATTCAACGAGTGTAAATCCTTTTTGACTCATGATTTATCTCCCGACTCGATAACAATCTAAACCATCTATACTGCCTTCAGCACAGGTTTTGGCATGAGATTCATTAGTGCTGGCGGCTAATACAGGCCATGTAATTTTTGTGCCCGCGACACCGCTCGTTTCACTCATATTTTCAGAATTCAAATTGCAATAAATGTAGTAGGTATTGCCATTTAACTTGAATGATTTACTCTCGGCAGGTTGGTTATTGAACGAAGCGCAAACATCAGTTGAGTCATTGGATATAGTGATGGTTTGTAAACGATTTTGCAGTTCGTTTATCACTATATTGTCAATATTCATGTATCGTTGCGTGTTCAACATTTTACTGATTGCTAAACCGCTACCAAAAACAATAATTGAGAATATAAGTAAACCAACAAGTGACTCCAACAATGTGAAACCACGTTGATTAGTTGATTTGAATGTTTGCTGATTCATTATTCTTCTCAACTATAATGGTTAAATCTAAATTTGAATTACACGTAGCCGATGCTGAACTTGCAGCAACCAACATCCCATTTGAGTTAAACGATAAACAAAAAAACTCAGCATCATTACCTTTAACTTTAAAAATTACATTCGATGCATAGGGGATTTTTTGAAGGATATAGTTTTGGTCAGGCGAGTTACCGTCACTTGTTGAACACGCATCAGTATTGTCCTTAGCAACACGAATGACTCTAATTTCTTGATGGGTTTTATCTATACAAACAGATGCTGCTGCAAGTGAAGACTCTTGATTATTCGTGTTTCGAATTGCTGCAGAACGAGCTTGATAAGTCGCATTTTTAATACCTGCTAGCGCTCCATCAACATGACTTTGATCTACCCAAGCTCTGGTTAAAGAAGTACCTACAAATAACAAAATAGCCAGTACAACGATCGTAATCATTAGTTCGATCAGCGTGAAACCAAGTTGTTTTCTATAACCAGTATTTTGCATATTATTTCACCCAGTCAGTATATGAACCACAACCGGACACGGTACGAGTTCCATCATTTTTGAGTGTTAATGTACAACCTAAAACTCTTGCTTCAGTTCCTATTGCCTGAACCGCATAATTCACACCATCTGATGAAGTGTACGTAAAATTAAATGAATCAGAACTCGGATTCCAAGTTGTAAATTTAGTTTTTACTGCATTGGTATTTGACAAGGTTTCATTAGGGTAGTTTAGTGTTCTTTGATATGCATTTTCAGCACCTAATGAAAGTGCGATTAAATTGGACTGTGCTTCTTTGATTTTGGCTTTGGTGACGTAGTTTTGATAACTAGGTACTGCAATTGCGGCCAAGATTGCAACAATAATGATGACGATCATTAATTCGATTAAGGTAAAACCTTTTTGCAATTTCATACATACCCCAAAATAATCATCAAAAATATCCATTTACTAACTGTAACATTAGTTACTAACCTAAATAATAACAACTTATAGGAGATTAGTGGGGGCTATTAAGCGATGAATAGATTGTTAATATTAATTAATTAAATAATTCAAATAATATTAACTATTATTTATTAAATCATCATGAAGGTTTAATGTAGTTTTTATTTTAAGTAATTGATTTTTATTACTATTTTCAATATTAAAATTTTATTTATACTTAAAATTTATGTATCTATATTTTAAATGTATTTAAAATATATAAAATTTAATATGATGTGATATTTATTTAATTATTATTTATTGTGATTTAAATCACACAATTGTTATTTTCCTAGAATCATTTCTAATACAAATTTTGATCCAATAAAGCCTATTGCAAGTAAAATAAAACCAATAATGGTAAAGCGTCTCGCTTTTTGACCGCGCCAACCAAAACGATAATGTCCAAATAAAAGTGCACCGTAAACAAACCAAGAAACAATACTAAACGCTGTTTTATGTGCCAAATGTTGTGCAAAAAAATCATCAATCGTAAAAAAGCCGAAGATAAGTGCAGTACTTAATAAAATGAAACCTGTAACAAGCATATCGAATAACAGAGATTCCATTGCTTGATAGGAGGGTAATAGATTTACCCAAACACGATGTTTCTGTTTGTTTTTTAACTCACGATCTTGTAACCACAACAAAACTGCGTGAATTGTTGCCATTAATAGCACTGCATAAGCCGAGAGTGACAAAATAATATGGACATCAAGTCCAAGCGTGTTCTGTTTAAGTGTAAGTGTAGGCTGGCTCAGGGAATAGCCTAAAATTAAACCCAATGCAGCTACTGGTATTCCAATCAGATTTAGCGCAAGTACAGGTCGATAAGTGCTATAAAGCAGGCTCAATAACAGCATGAGTGCTGAAGTAAATGAAAGGAGATTAAAAACATTATAGTTAATGCCGAAAGGCGTTTTCATATCTATCAATAAGACAACAGCATGCAAGATCAAGCCTAATCCAGCTACGAGACTGATAAACCAATGATTAGGGACACGTTTAGTCATTAAATGGGTAAATAAATACCAAAAGGCAGTGGTATAGGCGATCAATGCTAAAATTGTGTAAACCAAAGGGAGGCTAATCATGTCAAACCTTTTTATGGATGCTGAATATTCATCTAATAAGATATAAATTCCAAACGAACTACAGTATCCTATAGCATCTTATGCATAAATTTTCTATTTTAAGAAAGATTTTTTTGCAACAACCATTTTAAGCGGATTTTGCAATGTTTGATACCTTAACAGAACGACTCACGCAGAGTTTAAGAAATGTTACTGGCTCTGGGCAACTGACCGAAGACAATATTAAAGATACGTTACGTGAAGTGCGTATGGCACTTCTTGAAGCCGATGTTGCACTTCCTGTAACTCGTGAATTTATCGCGAAAGTTAAGGAAGAGGCATTAGGTCAAGAGGTGATGTCACAGTTATCTCCAGGCCAAGCATTCGTCAAAATTGTTCATGATGAACTCACCAAAATGATGGGTGAGGCAAATGAAAGTCTTGATCTTGCTGCAAAGCCTCCCGTTGTTGTTTTATTGGCTGGTTTACAAGGTGCAGGTAAAACGACGACTGCTGCAAAATTAGCTCGTTTTTTACAAGAGCGTCAAAAGAAAAAAGTCGCAATGGTTTCTGCCGACGTCTATCGTCCTGCAGCGATTAAGCAGCTCCAGACTGTAGCAGGTGAAGTCGGCGCGATTTTCTTTGAATCAAGTGCTGATGAAAAGCCAATTACGATTGCAAACCGAGCAATTGAACAAGCCAAAATTCAATTTGCGGATGTATTGATTGTCGATACTGCAGGTCGTTTACATATCGATGACGATATGATGGGCGAAATTAAAGAATTGCATGCAGCGATTAATCCTACAGAAACACTGTTCGTTGTAGATGCAATGACCGGTCAGGATGCTGCAAATACAGCAAAAGCATTCAATGATGCATTGCCTTTAACCGGTGTGATTCTTACAAAAACTGATGGTGATGCGCGTGGTGGTGCGGCACTTTCTGTTCGTGCAATTACTGGTAAGCCTATTAAATTCTTGGGGATGGGGGAGAAACTCGATGCCCTTGAACCATTCCATCCTGAGCGTGTAGCACAACGTATCTTAGGTATGGGTGATGTGCTTTCTTTGGTCGAAGAGCTTGAACGTAAAGTCGACAAAGAAAAAGCTGAAAAAATGGCGAAAAAACTGCAAAAAGGCGGCAGCTTCAACTTTGAAGATATGCTGATGCAGTTTGAACAAATGAATAAAATGGGCGGTATGATGGGCTTCTTAGACAAGTTGCCTGGCATGAGTAACTCAGGAATTCAGGATGCGATTGCTCAAGCAAATCCTGAAAAGCAAGTGAAGAAAATGGAAGCGATTATTCAATCGATGACCATCAAAGAGCGTCGCAATCCTGACTTGATGAATCCAAGCCGTAAAAAACGTATCGCAGCAGGTTGTGGTATGGATGTTGCTGAAGTCAATAAGCTGATCAAACAACATGCCCAAATGGCAAAAATGATGAAAAAATTTGCGAATCCATCGGGTATGGCGAAAATGATGAAATCATTAAGCGGTATGCAAAAGAAATTTGGTGGCGGCGGTGGCGTTGGTCCGTTATTTGGTGGCAAAGATCCAAAATAACTCCCATAATTTAAAAAGGCGCTTTGGCGCCTTTTTTCATGCTACATAATTTTGCAAACTTACTATTTAGTTTAAAAAATAATCAATTCATGATGTTGAGAATATAGTCAAGAGTGCAAGAAAATGACACAGGTTTATGTTGTGCATGGATATACGGCAAGCCCTGAAGAAAATTGGTTTCCATGGATACAACAACAAGCTGATCAGTATGGTATTCCATTAAAAGTATTGAGATTAGATCCTTCTGCGACGCCACAATTAGGAACGTGGGAACAACAAATGAAAGAGCAAATAGCTCAAATTGATGATCAAACAATTTTTGTTGCTCACAGTCTCGGGTGTATTGCAACTTTACATTACTTAAGCCAAGTGCTTTTAAACCAAAAAATCAAAAAATTAATTCTAGTTGCTGGTTTCAATGGACGTTTAGGGCGTCTTGAGCAAGTCAATCCATTTATTGATGCTGCTGATATAGATTTTGAACTCATTCGTGACCAAGTTCATGATCGCGTGGTCATTTATTCTGAAGGTGATGAGCGCGTTCTGCCTAAATTTAGTTTCCAGCAAGCTGAAAGTATTGATGCACATGTCGTTGCTGCTGAACATCAAGGCCATTTTATTGATTCAGAAGGTTGTACGGCATTGCCTGAGGTCTGGGCTGAGATTATTCGAGATTAATTCAGAAGCTATAAGCTCTCACTGACGTGTTTAACGTGATGTCACCCACATATTGATTTCTGCTCTAAAGACAAGCGCTTGGTTTTGATCATGGACTTCGATACACGCTACAAATCTATTTGGTATGGATTGACCCGTTTGAATTGGCGTCAGAGGATAAGCAACTGCTGTTAAATCGGTCGTTGCTTTTTTAATATAGTTGACTTGCATACCATCGGGTATCCATCGATGGCTTGGTGGAAGAGTGACTTCTGTCATTAGACCACCAGTAAGCTCTGCCAAATTACACAATGCGATCGCATGTACACTATCAAGGTGATTTAAAACCCTTTTTTCTTTAGACATCTGGACCTGACAAAAATCTGGTCTCAATTCAATAATTTTCGTGCGAATCGACTTGAAATAAGGTGCTTTGAGTTGGATCACTTGATTGAAAAGTATTTTCCCAAAGGGCAGTTTCTTCGCGAATTCCAAACGTTTAACGTCCTGTTATTCATGTTGTTCAGCCTGTTTTTTTGTATTTTGGATGTGTGTACTGACACTGAGTGAATAATTTTTTGTTTTAAGAGACACTCAGTTCAGCAGACCTGATGACCAAGTTATGTTTTTTGTTGCGTGACAGCAAGATAGCGTTGTAAGCCTTTTAATAATAAATCGGTTTCAATTTTCGGGTCATAGGATTGTAAATATTGAGCAAAAAGTGCTGCATCTCCACCTGTAAGGATTAATTTTCTTGGAGATGTTGTTAAAACTTTTTCGATCATACTGACCAATCCCAATAAAATACCATGATGAACAGCATCCATTGTATTTTGCCCAGGACTTAACTCATCAAATGCAGCATCAGGGATTTTGATCCCTTTGGTATTTTGAATAAGTGAGTCTCGTTGTAGATAGAGATTAGGTACGATATATCCCCCTAAATGTGTAAATCCATCTGCTAAATCAATTGTTAAGGCCGTTCCACAACTGATCACGCAATATTTCTCTTGAGGATCGGTGACGACCGCTAGAACTTGTAGCCAACGATCGATACCCAATTGATTCGGTTCTGTATATCCACATTGGAGTCCTGCATATTCTTGATGAACTTTAGCAACGACAATTGGGATATCCAGCAGTTTTAAAATTTTGAGTATACGATCGTTATTTTTCTTGTCTTGAACAGATGAGATACCGACTTCTGATAGGTTTTGAGATTTAAAGTGTTGGATGAGACCCAACATTAAGTCCGCAGGAGATTGTAGATGAAGCTCCGCCACATGCTCCAAGATTTGCTCACCTTCCGTGATCCAATATTTTAAACGCGTATTGCCTATATCTAACCAAAGACGTTTCATCATGTATTCGCTGACCTATCTTTTCTTTATTTTTTTAAGCGTAAACGCCCTTGATACAAACCGATTAAACCTTGTTCAGTCAAAATATTAATTCGACCATCATCTCCAATACCTTTAAAGATACCTTGTACTGTTTTATTCACTTGCTCAAACTCTACAGTCTGATTCATAAAAGCAGCATAGTGATTGAAACGTCCCGAGAGGTTATAACTTCCATGCTCAAACCATTGTCCAGCTTGCATGATTGCGAGATAAAGCTCTGAAATAATCTTAATTCGATTTGGATGAGCTAAACCCAATTGCATGATTGATGTGGTTTGCTGTTCGATTGCTGCATCAGAAACAGGCAATAAATTAATACCAACACCAACAATCGCCTGATGTGGGGTTACAGGCTCTACCAAAATGCCCCCCCATTTGCCTTGCGCACTATAAAGGTCATTTGGCCATTTGATTTGTAAATGATCCAATGACTTAAATGAAGGAATTTGCAAAATATTAAGTGCAATCTCAAGGGATAGTCGACCATCTAAGGGTGTTTTGGTTTCTAGCAATGTGCTTAAATAAATATTCCCGACTGGGGAAACCCATTGTCGTTGATGTTGTCCACGTCCCTGAGTTTGAGTCTCACTGCATACAAGAATACCCTGTACACCTTTTTTGATGAGTGCGCGTACTTCATCATTGGTTGAAGTGGTGCTCTGTTTTAACAGTAAAACTTCTGGAAGTTGTTGAGCTTCAGTTAAAAGCTGACTGAGGTGGCGAGTCTCTAAATCCATGTTGAATCTGAGAAGAGTAAAAGATTTATGGAGTTAATCATATATTTAGCTATTGGTGCAATCGCTGGTTTTACTGCAGGGTTGTTTGGCGTGGGCGGTGGATTAATCATCGTACCCATTTTATTTATTGTATTTACCCAAATGGGTTATGACCCAACTGTCATTATGCACATGGCGCTTGGAACATCATTGGCTACGATTGTGGTCACATCGATTAGCTCGGTTATGGCACATCATAAAAAAGGTGCAGTGCTATGGTCAGTATTTAAAAATTTAGCGCCAGGTTTGGTACTGGGTTCATTTTTTGGTGCTGGATTGGCCAGTATTATCTCTGGACCAATGCTGCAATTGATTATCGGTTGTTTCGCAATTTGGGTTGCATACCGTATGTTCCGTGGTGCTAATGTGGTGGTCGATCAATCTAAGCAACTACCTTCTGTACCTGCTCAATTGGCTGCGGGAAGTGGAATTGGGGTGGCTTCAGCAATTTTTGGGATCGGTGGAGGAAGTTTAACCGTACCTTATTTAAATCATCATGGGGTGGTGATGCAAAAAGCTGTTGCAACATCTGCTGCATGTGGACTGCCGATTGCTTTAGCAGGTGCATTTGGATTTATGTTCTACGGACAAAAAGCACCTGCTGAAATAGAAAATGCCATTGGATATGTTCATGTTTATGCATTCATTGGCATTAGTGTAATGAGTTTTATCACCGCAAAAGTAGGAGCAAAAGTTGCACATAAACTGTCAGCAGCGATGTTGAAAAAATGTTTTGCAGCTTTGCTTACAACTGTAGGGATTTATTTTATTTATCAAGGCGTATTTTGAGAAAAATATGCCAAATCATTCTCGAAAATAATGATGTGTATTGACTTAAAAATTTGATAAATTGTCAGACAAAGACATAGTCAGTATGATGCTATTGGTATAAAAACAATAAAATAGCATCATGCTTGATGAAGTGTGAGTAAAAAAATAAATAGGAATATTATGCAATTGGAAGAAGTGGACAGCCTTTCAGAGCAAATAGCCAGACATATAAGTGAACAGATTATTAGTGGCGAATTGGTCGAAGGTGAACGTATACAAGAATTGCGTATCGCTAAAGAATTAGACGTGAGTCGAGGTTCGGTACGTGAAGCTTTGTTATTACTTGAACGCACGCATTTAATTGAAATTTATCCAAGACGCGGCGCAATTGTGTCAGAAATGTCTGCTCAACAAGTGCGAGCTTTATTTGATACGAGTGCACTTATGTTAGGGCAGATCGTCCAGCGTATGAGTGAAACTTGGCGTAATCATGAAGCTGAGGCGCTTCAGCAACTTATGCAATATTTAATTGAACAAGTTAAACAAAGTAATACTGAAAAATTTTACGATGGTGTATTTCAATTTTTAGCTAAGCAACAAGATATGGTAGCCAACCCATACTTAATGAAGTTTTATCGCGAACTGTTGCCATCTATACGTCGTAGTTATTTTTTAACCTTAAATACTTCGCGTAGAGAGCTTCAAGAAGCACTTGAATTAATTAAGCTTGTGATCGATGCAATTTTGATCCGAAAATCACAACAAGCTACTTTATTTATGGAAGATTTTTGCCGACACTTGCGCAATCTAGTGTTAGAGTCACTGACACGAATGAAACAAATTGAACTAGCTTGGGCGCGGAGATCGCGCAGATAATCAGGACACTATGCGATTAAGCAGCTTAAAACTCTCTGGCTTTAAATCTTTTGCGGATAGCAGCACCTTACAATTTAAAGCCAACCGTACCGCAGTCGTGGGACCAAATGGTTGTGGTAAATCCAACGTCATCGATGCAATCCGATGGGTGATGGGAGAGTCAAGCGCACGCCAGTTACGTGGTGGAAGTATGCAGGATGTCATTTTTACTGGGACAGCAAAACGTAAACCAGTGGGAATGGCGAGTGTAGAATTACGCTTCGAAAACACCTATGGAAAACTAGGTGGAGCATATAACGCTTATAGTGAGTTGGCGGTACGTCGCCAAGTCAATCGCGAGGGTAAATCTGAATATTTTCTTAATGGTACAAAATGCCGCCGCCGTGATATTACAGATATTTTTTTAGGAACAGGCTTAGGTCCTCGTTCGTATGCGATTATTGAACAAGGCATGATTAACCGTTTGGTCGATGCAAAACCAGATGAAATGCGCGTTTATATCGAAGAAGCTGCTGGAGTATCACGTTATCAAGCACGTCGTCGTGAGACGATGCAACATTTAGAACATACTCATCAAAATTTAAGTCGTCTAAATGACATTGCTGTTGAATTAAAATCCCAATTAAAGACACTAAAGCGTCAAGCAGAAGCTGCACTTCAATATAAAGCCTTAGAGACTGAAATTCGAACTTTGAAAGTTGAGATACTTTCATTTCAATGCCATCAAAGTGAACGAATTCAACAAGAATATACAACTGAAATGACTGAATTGGGTGAGCAATTTAAGCTTGTTCGTTCTGAACTCACCACTGTTGAGCATGATTTAACAGCAACAAATGAGTTATTTCAGCGATTAATGCAACAATCCACACCACTTCAGCAAGAATGGCAACAAGCTGAAAAAAAACTGGCTGAATTACAAGCCAATTTGGATCAAAAACAGCAATTGTTTGCTCAAAATACTTTAACTTTAAAGCAGCTTGAAGAGCAAAAAATACAAACCAAAGAGCGGATGCAACTGATTGATATTCAGTTGGAAGATTTGATCCTCCAGCAAGAACATCAAGCAACAACATTGAGTGATACTGAATCAAATGCACAGCTTGATTTACAACAATTCAATGAGCTGAAGGCAAAGCAACTTGAAGCGCAAAAATCATTTTCTGAAATAAAAGCATTGGTTGAAAAGCAACAACAGCAACGTGCACAAATGTTGGCGCAGAGTGATCAATTGGCTAAAAATGTGCTTCGAATTGAGCAGCAAAAGCAAACTTTGCTCGAACAAAAATCTCAAAATCAAGCACAGTATGAACAGGATGATATTGACAATCTCCTGCATGAAAAACATGATGTACAGATTGAAATCGTTCGTCTAGAAGAAAGAATTGAGCAATTAGAAACTCAATTGAAACGTGATCAAATCTCATTGACTGAGCAAAAAAGTAAATGCACAGATTTGAATTCACACATCCAGATTTTGAAATCTGAACAAAAACAATTACAACAGCTTGTGGTGAAAGTCAGTCGACATGCATCGAAGAGCAATGACCCTTTAATGCAAATTTTGAAGCTAAAAGATCAGGCGAAACCATTTACAGCATTGGTCGAAAAATTTCTGTCAAAGTGGCTGCATGCGAATACGTTAAAGAGTGAAGATTTATTTCAGACCGAATCAGCCCGTCAATTAAAAGTTATTCAGCAAGATGTATCTGGGACTGTACTTGGTTTACCCACATTAGCGAGCTGGATTGATTTCCCCCAAAACTCATTATGGTTAAACGTTGCGATAGCTCAAGATTTTGAGCAGGCGCTTCAATTACAGCCTCAATTAAAACAAGGTGAGTCTATTTTAAGTTTGGATGGCTATCATATTGGTCCTGACTGGATGATTGGTCTGTACTTTGATGAGTCGAGTCAAGATGCTCAAGGAGCACTTAGCCACCGAATTCGATTAGATGAAATTGATTCAGAGTTGACACAAATGGTGAAAGCGCATGAGTCAATGACGCTCGAACTCGCTGAGATGCAATTAAAGCTTGAACAAAAAAATAGTGAATGTACGGAGTTACAAAAAGCGTTAAAAAATCATCAAGCTCTTGCTCACCAATTTGAAGTGAAGATTGCAAAACAGCAAATGGCTCAGCAGGCTTTTGAATCGCAAAATCTACACATCGAGTCGCAAATTGCTCAACTTGATGCGCAGCTTGAAGAAGATGCGATGCAAAAAGATGATCTCGAAATCGATTTACATGCATTGATGCTCAAGATTGAGCACAATCTTCCACACTACAAAACTTTAGAGTTTCAAGTTGAAGAATTGAATAATCAGGTTGAGCATCTTCAGGACTTAGTTTACAAAAAACAACAAGAGTTAGAAAAAAACCGCCGTACTCATACGCAAAATCAGCAACAAATTGAGCTGTTGGAAAAAGATGCAAGTTTTCTAAAAACTCAATATAAGCAGATCATCACTCAAATTACACAAGCTAAAAATTTCGTGGATCCGATTCAATTAGAATTACCCACTTTGCAAAGCCAATATGAGGCTCAAAAGCAGCAGACTGAAAAGTTACAAAAGACTTGGTCCTCATGGCAAGTCGAGCTTAATGAAATACAGTCTAAGCAACAAAAATTGACGGAGCTACGGTTAAATCATCAGCAATGTGATGAGCACTTTAGAACCCAGTTAGAAGAGAAGCGTTTAGCATGGCAAGTGGCTAAATCTGATTTACAACATTATGCTGAACAATTAAAAGAGCTTAATGCAGAATTATTAGAAAATGTGAAAATTGATTTGAGTCAGCACCAACAGCAGTTAGAGCAGGCACAGCGTCAGTTTGACAAAATAGGCGCTGTGAACTTAGCAGCTTCAGAAGAGTATGAAGAAGTATCAAAGCGCTATGAAGATTTAAGCCATCAAATTGAAGATCTTGAAAAAACAGTCGCACAATTAAAAGATGCGATGAAAAGCATTGATCAAGAAACTAAAAAGCTATTCATGACTACCTTTGATCAAGTAAATGCGGAATTGCAAAACTTATTCCCAAAGGTGTTTAATGGTGGTGAAGCAAGTTTAAGTTTAGAAGATGATTGGCAATCTGGTGTAAAGCTAATGGCTCGACCACCAGGAAAGCGAAATAGTTCTTTAGCATTGTTATCAGGCGGTGAAAAAGCACTAACAGCACTAGCATTAGTTTTTGCTATATTTCGACTGAATCCAGCACCATTTTGTGTATTGGATGAGGTTGATGCACCGTTAGATGATGCAAATGTTGGACGTTTTTGTAATTTAGTAAAAGAGCTTTCTGAACAGGTCCAATTCATTTACATTACACACAATAAAGTTGCGATGACGATGGCTACTGACTTACTTGGTGTAACAATGCCTGAGCCAGGAACATCGAAGTTAGTCACTGTTGATCTAGAAGAAGCGAAAGAATACGGTTTAGCTGCGGAGTCTTAATATGGAAATCAGTACCATTATCGGAATTGTGATCGCAATCGTGATCTGTTGCATAGGGTTGTTTATGATCCTGCGCAAGCCGAGTGATGCAGCACCGTCATTAGATGCTGAATTACATATAAATGAACAATGTAATCAACCCGTCATTCCTCGTCATGTTCGTAGTCTTTTACAGGCGCAAGCCGCACCATTGGCTTCTTCTGAGCGTGTAGAACCAAGTTTGAAAGACATTGAAGCGAGTGATGTGGCTCGAGTGGATCAAACAGCTGATCAGCATGCTACAAAGACGCCTGAAAATATTCAAAAAACTGTAGAAGTGGTAGATACAGTGCAACTGAATACTTCGGTAGACCTTGCAGAGAAAGAAAGTAAATCTCTGCTCGACTCCAGTAAAAACTCGGACAGCACTGAGACTGACCCACTAGAAAAAAATACAGAAACAGTCGAGAGTAAAGCTCAGTCGATTGATGGTGTAACAGACACTCAAAGTGCAGATCTTATTTCGAAAGATTCAATCGTAGAAACTACAATTGAAGACTCGAAAAAAGTTGAGCCAAGTTTTGTATTAAATCCGAATATTCAAACTGCTGAAATCAAAGAATTTGAAGAAGAAAGCAGCATCTTGGATGTGCATTTACATGAACAGCAACGTTTTGATGATGAAAGTGCTTTAGCAAATGCCGAATACATTATTAGTTTGAATATGTATCCGAACCCTCGAAAAGCACTTTCTGGTGATAAAGCTTTGAAAGTGTTAATGAAATATGGATTGCGCTTTGGCGAAATGAACTGTTTCCATCGTTATGAAACTCCTGATGCAGTTAGCCCATTGCTGTTTTCCGTACTCAGAATCACAGATCAGGGTCCTGCAGGTTTCGATTTAGAAACATTATCTGGTGAACAAGTTCAAGGTTTAGCATTCTTCTTAGCATTACCGCATCATAATGTTCAAAAAGGCTATGACAGTATGGTGAGTATTGCAGGGCTTATTGCACGTGAAACAGATGGTACCGTCTATGATGAAAATAATCTTGAATTTACACCGCAGTTAAAAGAACACTGGCGCCATAAAGCGATCGACTATAGATCAGGTCAAGCTGTTTAATCACCTAGGTGACTTACTGAATTTGTGTAAAGTCATTTATACTGTTTAGGTTGAAATTATTGGGCGGAATTTTCCGCCCTTTTATATGGTGAAAATATGGATCAGAACGCTGTCGTTGCGCAAATGCGCCAACTCATTCAATTATTGGCTCGGCATAACCATGCTTATTATGTGATGGATCAGCCGACAATTGAAGACAGTGAATATGATCAATTGTTTTATCAACTAAAAAACTTAGAAGAACAATATCCTGATTTAGTACAGACGGATACACCGACCAATAAAGTCGGTGATAAACCTTTATCTAAGTTTGAAAATATTACACATACTGTTCCAATGTTGTCTTTGGGTAATGTGTTTAATCAGGATGAACTTTTTGCCTTTGCACGCAGAATTGAAGAGCGTTTACCTAACCAGAAAATCCAATACGACGTCGAACTTAAATTTGATGGGCTTGCGATCTCACTATGGTATGAACATGGTGTGTTGATTCGAGCGGTTACACGTGGGGATGGTGAAACAGGAGAAGTCATAACCCAAAATGTAAAAACAATTCGTAATTTGCCTAAAGTACTCATGATGTCTCAAGGTGTACCACCAGCGTTGTTAGAAGTTCGTGGCGAAGTACTAATGCCTAAAGCTGGATTTGTAAAGTTAAATGCTGAAAATGAGGCCAAAGGTGAGAAAACTTTTGCTAACCCAAGAAATGCAGCAGCAGGGAGTTTGCGTCAACTTGATCCGACCATAGCAGCATCACGACCACTTGCATTCTATGCTTATGGAATTGCGCAATGCATGCCACATCATGGTCTGAGCACGATGTCAGAGAGCTTAAATTGGCTTGAACAGTTGGGCTTTGCTGTTGGGGAAAAACATTTTGTTTGTGACAGTATTGAAGAGGTTCAAGCGGCTTATGAATCTGTAAATCAGGAGCGTCCAAACCTGTCAGTTGAAATTGACGGGATGGTCATCAAAGTCAATGATTTGAAGCAACAACAACAATTAGGCTTTTTAAGTCGTGAACCTCGATGGGCAACAGCATATAAGTTCCCTGCAGTGGCTGCGCTAACCACAGTTGAAAATATTGATTGGCAGGTAGGGCGTACAGGTACTTTAACGCCTGTAGCGCGATTAAATCCTGTATCGGTTGGCGGAGTCACAGTATCAAACGTGACTTTACATAATATTGGTGAAATACATCGCTTGGACGTGCGCGTTGGAGATACGGTGAGTGTCTATCGTAGCGGAGATGTTATTCCTAAAGTTGAAAAGGTTTGGCCAGAATTTCGACCTCTAGAAACCACTGAAATTCAATTGCCAGAACAATGTCCTGTATGTGCTTCTCCAGTTGTGATGCCTGAAGGCGAAGCTTTAGCACGATGTTCTGGTGGGCTTTATTGTGCGGCACAGCGTATAGAGGCGATCCGTCATTTTGTATCACGTAAAGCAATGGACATCGAAGGTTTGGGTGATCGTTGGGTTGAGTCTTTATTACATCTTGAACTCCTCAAAGATGTTGCAGATATTTATCACTTGCATGAGCATCGTGAAAAATTATTGACTATTGAAAAAATGGGTGAGAAATCTGTACAAAATCTCATCGACTCAATTGAAAGTAGTAAAAAGACAACATTAGCGGCATTTATTTACGCACTAGGCATTCGAGGAGTAGGCGAGACTACGGCGCGAATGTTAGCCAATACTTTCCAGACTTTAGATGCGCTGAAATCTGCTGATTTAGAAGCACTGAAGAAAACCCCTGATGTAGGTGATATTACTGCAGAATGGATATTAGACTTTTTCAAAGCTGAACATAATATTGAAGTATTAAATCGATTAATTGAGGCTGGAATTCATTGGGATGCACCGATAGCACCGACTCGACAACCTTTAAATGGTGAGAGCTGGGTGGTGACTGGTACTTTAAGCAGTATGGGGCGAGATGAAGCGACTCAACTCTTACAGGCAGTAGGTGCACGTGTGAGTGGTAGTGTATCCAGTAAAACGAAATGCTTGGTTGCTGGTGAAAAGGCGGGTTCCAAACTTGAAAAAGCAGAAAAACTAGGTATTCCGGTGATGAATGAGGCTGAGTTTATTGCATTTATGATTCAGCATGGTCAGCTCACTGAACCTGAGTCTTAAGTGTATCTTGCACATAACGAAGGGCATCAATAGATGCCCTTTTTTCTCGAGTAATTAGATATTAACCACGTTTTTTGATAATGCCATCGTCAAGTAGCTGTTGAAAATGTTCTACGATACTTGTCTCAACGTCACGATATTGCATGCCTAATTCTTGCTTACTACGCTCAGCATTGAAGTAAATGGGGTAACCCACATTCAAGTCAACGAATTTTCGCGTATAGCCAAACAGAGGAGCAAGTAATTTAAATAAAAACTTGGGTGCAATCATTCGTGGGAAAGGATAGCGTCCACCAAAATGTTGTCGTAACGTTTTGCCCATTTCGAGTAAGGTCATCGTTTTAGCATTAATAATATATCGGCCATGCGCTTGAGGATGAAGTGCTGCTAGGATATGCGCATGAGCGACATCTCGAACATCGACTAACCCATTCCACATTGGAGGAACACCAAATAAAGTCATGCCATTTCCAAATTGTTGAATGACTTCAACACTTCCAGATTGCGTAGAAGGTGTGAGTGATGGTCCAACAACCAATGAGGGATTGATACACACTAAATCCCAACGAGATTGTGCCTTTTGCATATCCCATGCTTTGCGTTCTGCTGCGACTTTAGAGTAAAAATAAGGTTGGTGTTCGGCACTACTGGTGGTATTCCAATGGCTTTCTTCAAACTGGTTCTGCTCAGTTTTCAAAATATCCACTGCATCGCCATAAGTTGAAGCAATACTAGATGTGACAACGACACGTTTTACTGTATCTGTACGATTGACACTGTTCAGTACATTGGTCGTACCTTTTAGTGCAGGGTCAATCAAGTCTGTGATTGGATCTTTAAAGTTAGTCACTAAAAAAGGTGACGCCATATGGATCACAATTTCACAGTCTTTCATTGCTTCATCAAACGAACCTTCTTCTAAGAGATTTGCTTGAAATAACTTTAAAGCGCCTGAAGTTTGAGATGCGATTTGTTCTAAATGTTGAAAACTTGAACTTTTAGTTAAGTCTCGTACAGTGGCGTGAACGGTGTATCCTTGTTCTAATAATTGTTTAATTACCCAACCAGCAATATAGCCAGTTGCACCTGTCACCAAAATCGGGGCAGTAGTCGTCATCATTGTTATTGCCTGATGGTCAAATAGATTCATTCTAAAATTAAAAAAAGGATTTGTCCTTGATCATTTTCAATATCAACTCAAATGTAATGAGAGTCACTTCGATTGGTTACAAAATTAAATAGAGCTAAAATTTGTTTAAAACTGCTCTCGAATTTTTTTAACTGTATGCAAGGGGTTATTTTTTAAGTAAAAAATAAGTGATTCAAACTGCAAATGCGTATGTTTCTCATTTTAATTATATAAAAATCATAAACTTACACATTATATTTTTTGCAAAATAAGCTCTGATTGTTCATAATGTTGCTATTAAAGAATGGAGTGATTGAAATGCGTGGCAATCCAGAAGTCGTAGATTACTTAAATATGTTGATCGGTGGTGAACTGGCTGCTCGTGATCAATATCTCATTCATTCACGTATGTATGAAGATTGGGGTCTCACTAAGATTTTTGAGCGTATCGATCATGAAATGCAAGAAGAAGCACAACATGCTGATGCTATTATTCGCCGTGTCTTATTCCTAGAAGGCACACCGAATATGAATCGTGATGATATTGAAGTAGGTGAAGACGTCGTTTCATGTTTAAAAGCAGATTTAAAGCTTGAGTACGAAGTGCGTGAAAAATTAGCGCAAGGTGTAAAGCTTTGCGAGGAAAAAGGCGATTACGTGACACGTGATATGTTGCGTCAACAAATGTCGGATACCGAAGAAGATCATACCTATTGGTTAGAAAAACAGCTTCGCTTAATTGAACTGATCGGTTTACAAAACTATATTCAGTCTCAAATGTAAGTTAAAACCCAGCAAGGCTGGGTTTTTTTATACCTGAGTTTTGTCTGAATTGAATCATTTTTAATAATTATCTAAAAATCAAAGTGAAATTGAATGATTTGCTCAATGAGTTATTGTGCTTGGCTTTATATACTGACCGAAAACGATCAGCTAAGGATTGGCAATCATGAGTAAAATCTTATTAATTACCGGTTGGGGACTCGGAACAAAACCACTTGAAAACTTAAAAACTACTTTGGATATGGCAGGATTTCAAATCGATCTGATTAATATCTTTAATGCACTCGATCCTGTGGAATTATCTAAACATGTAGAGTTAGCTAAAAAAGTCGATGTCATTATAGGGTGGTCTTTAGGCGGGCAATTAGCAACGTTGCTCACCCAAAAGGTTTTCGAGCTTTCAGGTCAGGCAAAAACGTTAATTACTTTAGCATCGAATCCTTGCTTTGTTGCCAATGAACGCTGGTCTACAGGTATGCCGCTTTCTACTTTTCAAAGTTTTAGAGAATCTTTTGAAAATGACCCCATGACCACTTTAAAGCGATTTTGTTATCTGGTCTCACAGGGCAGCCAAACTGCTAAACAAGATTGGCAATCTTTGCAAAATTCAATTACGAGTGAAGAGCTAGATTTAAAAAAGCAGGGCTTGGATTTACTATATCATCTTAATACTGTTGAGATATTGAAAAATTATGTCGGAAAACAATTACATGTATTTGCTGATGATGATGGATTAGTTAGTAACAAAGTTCTAGATAATATCCGAAAGATAGATGCAAAGTTTTTTAAATTCGAAATTATCCCAGGCTCTCACTGCTTTTCAATTTTTAGAGCTACACAACTAAGTGACAAAATCGTTCAATATCTAAGAAAGAATGAGAAATCCTGATGAATATTGTCTAATCAGGCAATTCATAACAAAAATAATTCGCGTTATGCTCTGTTTAGATTAATAAGGAAATTCTTCCAGGATGGTTGACGAATTCGATTTAGCACACTTATGGCACCCTTATACTTCGATGTTAAACCCACTGCCGACATATAAAGTAAAAAAGGCTACAGGGGTGATGATTGAACTTGAAGATGGCCGTCAACTCATTGATGGTATGTCATCTTGGTGGTGTGCCATTCACGGATATAACCATCCTCAACTTAATCAAGCTGTGTGGGATCAATTGCAGCACATGTCACACATTATGTTTGGTGGGCTTACTCATGATCCTGCGATTGAATTAGGGAAGGCATTATTAAAAATTACACCACCTCAATTAGATAAAATATTCTATGCGGACTCAGGTTCTGTCGCTGTTGAAGTCGCACTAAAGATGGCAGTTCAATATTGGACCGCACAAAATAAGAAAGATAAAACCAGTTTTATCACGACGCGTTCTGGTTACCATGGTGATACATGGAATGCAATGTCAGTATGTGATCCAGTTACTGGGATGCATCAGGTCTTTGGTTCTAGTTTACCTTCTCGTTATTTTGTTCCTGCACCGCAGACTCGATTTGATGAAGATTGGAATCCAGCAGATATTCTTGTATTGGCAGAAACTTTAAAAAACCATCATGCCACTATCGCTGCCATGATTATTGAGCCGATTGTGCAAGGTGCTGGAGGCATGCGTTTCTATCATCCTGAATATTTACGCGAAGCCAAGAGGCTATGCGATCAATATCAGGTGTTAATGATATTTGATGAAATTGCCACGGGGTTTGGGCGAACAGGTAAATTATTTGCTTGGGAACACGCTCAAGTTGAACCAGACATCATGTGTATTGGTAAGGCGCTGACCGGTGGGTATATGACTTTATCTGCAACACTGACCACACGACATGTCTCTGAAGTGATCAGCTCTGGTGAAGCTGGCGTATTTATGCATGGACCTACATTTATGGCGAACCCCTTGGCTTGTGCTGTCGCCTTAAAGAGTACTGAGCTTTTATTGTCACAAGATTGGCAGTCCAATATTCAAAGAATAGAGCAAATTCTAAAACATTATTTACATAGATTAGATGATCAAGCGCATATTCAAGATGTTCGTGTGCTCGGTGCTATCGGTGTTGTTGAGCTTAAACAAAATGTTGATATGAAAACGCTGCAACAGCGTTTCGTAGAACGAGGCGTGTGGATTCGTCCTTTTGGAAAATTAGTTTATGTCATGCCACCTTTTGTGATTTCAGATGTCGAACTTACTGAGTTACTAACGCAGTTGGTGAGTGTTGTGATGGAACTTGCAGAGGAAATGAGATGAATCTGTTGGACCACTACGCAGAGCAGTTAGACTCATTAAAACAAACTGGAAATTTTCGGCAGTTTAAATCCATCGTTCAGCATGGAAAATGGGTTGAGCTTCAGCAACAAAGAATGTTGAATCTATCGAGTAATGATTATTTAGGGATTGCGTCAGATCTACAAATAAGAGAAGCATTTTTTGATCACTGTTCAGCAGATTCAAAAAGAATGAGCTCTTCATCTTCAAGGTTACTCACAGGAAATTATCCTGAATATGAGCAATTTGAATATGACATGAGTCAATCATTCAATCAAAGGGCAGTTCTGTTATTCAACAGTGGCTATCACATGAATATTGGTATTCTGCCTGCGATTGCTGATAGTCAAACTTTAATTCTTTCGGATAAATTGATTCACGCCAGCATGATTGATGGGATTCGCTTAAGTAAAGCGAAGCTGATACGTTATCGACATAATGATCTGCTTCATTTAAAGCAATTGATCGAGCAATATCATGATGATCCCTTTTATCAAAGAATCATTGTGGTAACTGAATCAATTTTTAGTATGGATGGTGATGAAACTGATTTAACTGCGTTGGTGAGTCTGAAATATCAGTTCAGTAAAATCATGTTATATGTAGATGAAGCACATGCTATTGGTGTTCGGGGGAAGCAAGGACTCGGTTGCGCTGAACAATATGCTGTCATAGATGATATCGATTTCTTGGTCGGAACATTTGGGAAAGCACTCGCATCTGTTGGTGGATACATTGTGTGTCATCCAATCTTAAAAGATTATTTAATCAACAAAATGCGCTCTTTGATTTTTAGTACCGCACAACCACCCATCAACATGGCTTGGACGCATTTTATTTGGAATAAAATGAAAAAAATGCAGGAGCAACGTGCTCATTTAAGTGATTTGAGTCTGCAACTGCGTCAATATATTCTTGAGCAAGGTTACGAATGTCCTTCAAGCTCGCAGATTATTCCTTTAATTTTAGGTGATTCTCAGCGTGCACTTGAGCGCGCACAACAATTACAACAATCTGGTTTTTATATTTTGCCGGTTCGGCCACCAACGGTTCCACAAGGAAGTTCACGCCTGAGAATTTGTATGAATTCTCAGCTGAATCAAGATGAATTGGAGCGGTTGAAAGAACAATTATGAATGACTCTATGTTGAACAAATTTATTCAAAAAGAAATGATTGCTACTCGATTTGCAAAATCGCATTGGACTTATGCAGATCAGGCACGTATTCAACAAAATGTAGCGAAGCATTTAAGCGAGCTGATGCGTCTTTATGTTTCATCTTCTGAGCTTGCTAAAGTATTTGAAATTGGATGTGGAACTGGAAATCTAACTCAAGAGATGTTTCATCATTTTAAAATGGATCAAGTCATTTTGAATGATTTATATGCTGATGTTGAGCATACCATCAGTCATCATCAGCCTGTCGAGTGGCGTATTGGTGATGTCGAAAAAATTGAGTTACCCAAAGACCTTGATTTATGTGCCTCAAGCTCTGCATTACAGTGGATGTCTGAGTTTGAAAGATTGATACAGAAAATTTATTCGGCTTTAAAGCCCAATGGTTATTTTTGCTTTTCAACTTATGGGCCTCAGAACTTAAAAGAAATTAAATCCTTAACTGGACAAGGATTAAAATATTTTGATCAAAGCCAAATTAAAAGCTTACTAGAGCAGAACGGATTTGAAGTGATGCACTGTGAACAACAATTGGCTCAATTACACTTCGCGCACCCAAAATTGGTCCTAAAACATTTACAGGCCACAGGTGTGACGGCAACCTCACAGGGGTTTCGTTGGACGAAGCAAAGTTTGAATCAGTTTTATCTAGGTTACCGACAATTTATTGCGACTGATGAGCAAGAGAATCTTGTCTATCCTTTAACGTATCACCCTATATTTTTTATCGCACGGAGTAAGTCATGAGTGCTCAAATCTACTTTGTGAGCGGTATTGATACTGGAATTGGAAAAACATACGTCACTGGTTATTTGGCAAAAATTTGGCGTGAACAAGGGCGGAATGTCATTACTCAGAAATTAATTCAAACGGGTAATGTGGATGTTTCTGAAGATATTGAAAAACATCGTGAAATTATGGGATGTGGTTGGTTAGAGGAAGATACTCAAAAACTCACTATGCCTGAAATTTTCAGTTATCCTGCATCGCCTCACTTAGCGACACGTATAGATGGGCGAAGTATTGATTTCGCTAAAATTGAACAAGCGACTCAACAGTTGTCCTCTTCATATGAAGTTGTTTTGCTTGAAGGGGCGGGTGGCTTGATGGTCCCTCTAACAACACAATATTTAACCATTGATTATTTAGTGGATAAAAAATATCCCATAATTTTGGTGAGTTCGGGGCGTTTGGGAAGCATCAACCATACTTTGTTGAGCTTAGAGGCACTGAAGCATCGTGGGCTTGAGTTATATGCTCTAGCATATAATTTGAATGCTGAATCTGACGATGAGCTTATTTCACGTGATACATCTGCCTACTTAAAAAAGTATTTATCGCAACATTTTCCATCTGCTAAATGGATTGATATTCCTTTTATTGAATAAATGAAAAAAACCGCTCTATTGAGCGGTTTTTTTAGGGATTTAAAAAATTAGAACTTCTTAAAGCCTTTGTTAATACCAAAAGGTTTGCGTTGACCAAATTTATTTTCATTACGTGGTTTGTAATCAACAGAATTGCCGTTTACTTCACCTTTGTTTTCAGGACGCTTATTGCGGAAATCCTGATTTTCAGTGCGAGGGGCACGATTGTTGAATCGATTCTCAAAGCCTTCTTGACGTGGCGCACGTGCATTGAAACGGTTTTCTGAGCCTTCTTGACGCGGTGCGCGATTGTTAAATCGATTATCACTGCGGCTTTGATCAGCACCACCTTGACGGAAGTCACGGCGTGGTTCTTGATGCTCGCCTTCGTCACGGCGTTGTTGGCGTAAATAACCACCACGACGTGCTGCAAGTGGTTTCTCTTGCATACGTTCATTGCGGCGTTTCGCCATACCGTAAAGACCAGTACCTTGACGTGGTTTGAGCTCAACAGACTTAGTTAAGTTATCAATGTCATTTTTATCAAGTTCAATCCAACGACCTGTACGTAATTCTCGTGGCAGAATGACTGTACCATAACGTGTACGTAATAGACGGCTGACTTTCAAGCCTTGTGATTCAAAGATGCGGCGTACTTCACGGTTACGTCCTTCTTTTACAACCACTTGATACCAACGGTTAATCCCTTCACCACCAATTTCAGAGAATGACTCAAATTTTGCTGGACCATCATCGAGCATGACACCATCTGTCATGTTCTTTTTCAGTTGAGGGGTCACTTCACCCATCACACGTACAGCGTATTCGCGTTCAATTTCACTAGATGGATGCATTAAGCGGTTTGCAAGCTCGCCATCGTTTGTGAAAAGTAATAATCCTGTTGAGTTGATATCTAAACGACCAACCATGACCCAACGATCACCCGGAATTGATGGTAATTGATCAAATACAGTTGGGCGATTTTCAGGGTCGTTACGTGAACAGATTTCACCTTCAGGTTTGTAGTAAATCAATACACGACGACGGATTTCATCTTCAATTTGGAACTGTACTTTACGACCATCGATACGAAGCTCATCGGTTGGTTCGATACGTTCACCTACTTGAGCAACTTGACCGTTGACACTAACACGACCGGCAGCAATGACTTCTTCCATATAGCGGCGAGAGCCCAAACCTACACGTGCCAATACCTTTTGCAATTTTTCACTCATAACAGCATAACCTTAGAAATAATCATCAACAGTTCACCTATTTACGACTTGGGTGCGTGAGCATCCAATGCCATAAAAGCTTCCTTGGCATCCTGTAGGGGAGGCAGTTGATTTAAATCACTTAAACCAAAAGCATTTAAAAATTGTGGCGTTGTAACCAACAACGCGGGTCTTCCTGGAAGTTCCCGGAAACCAGACTCTTTAATCCAGTTCCAATCGAATAACGTTCTGAGTTGCTGACTGTTATTCGTGACTCCTCGAATTTGCTCAATATCGGCTCGGGTAACGGGCTGATGATAAGCAATCACTGCTAGAGTTTCTAACAATGATGGTGATAATTTAGTTGGACGTTCTGGCCAAGTTTGTGCAATCACTTGTCGATACTTAGCACGAACTTGAAAGCGAAAACCTTGAGCTGTTTCAGTCAGCTCAATTGAACGACCGTGTTGTAACACTGCAAGCTGTTGCAAATATGCGCGCAGTTGTTGTTTGGAAAATTGGTTTTGAAATGCCTCTTTCAAGCGTGCAATAGAAACAGGCGCTTCACTGGCAAAAATAATAGCTTCGAGCTGCATGAGCACTTCGTGGTGTAACTCATCAACTTGAAAGGAGTTTGATTGATCAATGGTCATATCATCAGCCCTTGAATTGCCAGCGGGGCTTCAATACCTGATGCAATAATTTGAACTTTTTGCTGACGTGTTAGCTCTAATATTGCCATAAACGTCACCACTAACCCCATACGGCCTTGACTTGGTTTTAAAAGTTGATCAAATTTCAAAACTTCACCTGATTTTGTCATCTGTTCAATATAGGCAATACGTTCTTCAAGCAAAACAGGTTCTTGAGTAATCTGGTGTGTAACAGGCTCTGGGCGATTAAAAATACAAAACATTGCATCGCGCAGAAGAGAGGCTTCATAACCTTCATTTACTGTATTAATTTGTCCAAGACTAACGTTGGGTAGAAAAGTATCACGGTCTAAAATTGGCATTTGACCGAGACGCTCAGCAGCTTGCTTGATCCTTAAATATGTCTCTAAGCGATCTATTAATTCTTGTTTTGGATCTTTTTCAATTTGAATTGATTTAGGTTTAGGAAGCAGTAAGCGTGATTTTAAATCTGCTAATAATGCCGCCATCACCATATAATCTGCGGTTAACTCAATATTGAGTGACTTCATACTGTCAATATATGACAAATATTGCGTTGCAATCGGAGCTATATCGAGCTGAAGTAGATCGAAACCGTTTTTTTGGATGAGGTAAATTAAAAAGTCGAGTGGTCCTTCGAAATGTTCTAATAGAATTTCGAATGCTGCAGGCGGTATATATAAATCTTCAGGAATCGTATCTTGCCACTCATCTAAAACACGGATGTGTGGAAGTGCGTCCATGGGATTATGGATAGCTTGAGTCATTACAATTATTAGCCACGCGAATTTTCAAAAGCATGTTGGGCGATTCAGGAGATCACATATCGAAATCAGTAAAAGGACAGTGATTCGAATAGCATAAAAACAATATGGGTATTCTAAATTAAATCGAGTGCTGAATATATCTTTATCCGCAGTTTTACGATAAAAAATTTGAAATAAATAGGTAGTATTTTTTAAGGTTATATAGATATATTTAGTGTTTTAACTAATAAATGTAAACTGGTATTCATTGTTAGCGTGTATTCGACGAGAAGTAAAAGAGTATGAATAATTTTCAAAAAGTAGAACAAAATGTATATGAACAAAGTGTAGGTATAAAAGTTCACTCATATACTCACCCTATAGACTCATTCAAAGCGTTGAGTGGAACGTATGTAAATTTATATCCCTTAAATTTAATTCAAAATATTGAAGAGCTTGCAAGAGATCTATTCCCACTCAAGATTACAGATGAGTTTATTTCAAGCTTTACCTATTTGCCTTACGATGCGCCAACTTCGATTGAAGATTTGTCATATAAACTCTCATCGCAATTTGGTACACAAGGGAATATTTATTATGTTATTCGCATAGCGAAAAAACCAGTGGGGTGGATCGCATTGATGAATATCGGGTTGGATGATGGAGTGGTTGAAATTGGGAATGTATACTTCTCAGCAGATTTAAAACGGTCTAGAGCTGCTACAGAAGTATTATTTTTACTGTTGAATGAGTGTTTTACTTTAGGATTTAGGCGTATAGAGTGGAAGTGTCATGAGTTGAACTTAGCTTCCAAAAAAGCCGCGCTACGATTCGGTTTTCAATATGAAGGAATGTTTAGACAACATAAAGTGGTCAAGGGAAGAAACCGAAACACGCTTTGGTTTTCAATGTTGGATGAAGAGTGGCTGACTTTAAAAGAAAGTTATTTAGCTTGGCTTGAACCAAGCAACTTTACGCAAGAGGGTCAACAAATAAAGACCCTCCAAGTAATTTATAAAGAAAAATCAGCGTAAATTAAATAAAGCGAGATGAATGGTGAGGCATTTTACTCAAAAGCACTCACATCACCCACGCCACGGCGGATAATTTCAGGTTGACTTCCTGAGAGATCAACAATACTTGTTGTTGTTAATGTGCCAAGTCCACTATCAATAAAAACATCAATTCTTTTACTTAATTGTTGTTCTATTTCATATGGATCATCCAAAGGCTCAGTTTGACCTGGAAGAATCAGGGTGCTGGTGAGTAAAGGCTCACCCAGCTCTTTAAGAAGCATTTGACAGACTGGGTTGCTCGGTACACGTAAACCAATGGTTTTCTTTTTGGGGTGCATCAAGCGACGAGGGACTTCACTTGTCGCTTGCAAAATAAAGGTGGTAATCGCAGGTGTATTATTTTTAAGCAGACGATAAGTTGCATTATCCACTTTTGCATACGTTGCAATATCTGAGAGATCCGCACATAAGATCGCATATTGATGCTTAGCACCAAGATCACGGATTTGAGCAATTCGTTCCATTGCTTGCTTATTACCAATTTGGCATCCGATGGCATAGGCCGCATCTGTTGGATAAACCACGACATCGCCTGCACGTATTCTTTCTACTGCTTGAGTAATAAGTCGAGATTGTGGATTGTCAGGATGTACTCTTAAATGAAGCATTTTATTTTCTCCTGATTATTTTTTCGTATTATTGCGTGCATAGACATTCACTTCAATGTCATGAATATATATTTACTAGACTTAATCTAGCGATGCACGAGAAAATTCATCCAAATGTAATGTTTTGCCACTTCTGAGACACTTACAGATGCACTGAATAAAGTGTTGAGCATCTCTTGGAAGCTGAGCGTCACCTGAAAAATAGCGCTGTACTTGAGCATAAACATTGTCTTTAAAAGACTGTCCATCACCACCTTCACCCGTTAAATTGTCCAGAGAAACGCGGAATTTTCGACCAAAGGCTGTGGCAAACATCCATTCTATTGCTTGAGGTTTAATTTCGACTTGTTCAAATAGGGCTTGTTGTTCAGCGGTTCGACCATCTGGTGCATACCAGTAGCCAAGATCAGGAAGAGTGCGACGATGATCTCCTGCGATTGTCCAATGACTTATTTCATGTAAAGCACTATTGAAAAATCCATGTGCGAATTGGATGCGAGCGGGTTGTTGGTCTGAGGCAGGGAAGTATTCAGGTTCAAAGTCGCCTTTGACTAATGTGACATTTAAGTGGGAAAACCAATGATTAAAGTGTAAGATAAGCCAGTCTACCTGTTGAGCTTCTGTTTGCAGATTTACCCAAGGTGCGAGTTGCACGCGGTCTAAGTGATCGGTCAAATTTGAGGTCGAAGGATAGTGTAACTGTAATGAAGTTGTGACTTCAGGTTGCGGCTGCAACTGATGCATGACTTGATTAACCCAAATGATCTGTCTGAATAAGTGCAAAATTGTATCTTAATCTTTGACAGAGTACTTATGAATTTGTAGAATTGCCGCCTTAATTATGTCAGCAAATACCTTTCCGGCACAGATTGAGCCGTTTAAATGGGCTGAACAGGGCTTCACATGGTCAGGTACACTGCCATTGTCGCGCTTTGTTCGTATATCCCGTGAAGCTGTTGGGTCAATTGATAATCAATTGATCAACATAGACTGTAAGCTATCAATGGATGCGTATCATCGTATCGTTTGGCTTGATGGTAGTGTTGAAACGAAGGTTCCAATGGAATGCCAACGTTGTTTGGATACTGTTGAATTACCTCTCGAATTGGACTTTCATCTGGCTTTAGTCGATGATGAGTCACTGATAGAGCGCTTGGATGAGGATGCTGATTTCATCGTCTTAGGTGAGAGTGAAGCAACGACAAAAGGTTCATTTGATGCACCTGCAACCGCTGATTTACTTTCTCTCATAGAAGATGAATTGTTATTGTTGATTCCTTTGTCACCAAGACATGAGTCTTGTGAGCATAAGCATCAACCTGCCCAAGAAGAAGTTGTTGAAGAAAAACGAGATAATCCGTTTGGTGTTTTGGCAGCTTTGAAGGGTAAACTTAACTAATTTTTGTGTTATACTCTTAGGTATAAGACAATCGAATTTGTTCTGATCCATTTTTTCGATCTTTGTAAGGAGCCATCATGGCCGTTCAGCAAAACCGTAAAAGTCGCTCTCGCCGTGACATGCGCCGTTCACATGACGCTTTAACCGAGAATGCATTAACAGTAGACCAAACGACTGGTGAAACTCACCGTCGTCACCACGTAACTAAAGATGGTGTCTACCGTGGTCGCCAATTATTCGCTAAAGCAGCTGATGCTGAATAATTGGTGATGTATTAAGCGTCAAGCTTAGTAGAAAAAATGGGAGCGTAAGCTCCCTTTTTTTATTTCTATTTTTTGTTGTATTTGGCAATTACCAAAGCTTTTTTTTAATGATAAATTTCGCTCCATCAAATCAGTTAAGACTTGAGTTTGATGTTCAAGATGATCGAAATGAATCAAAATTGAATAGTCAAAGCTCTGAATAAAGGATTTTTATATGTCTGCTAAACGCCTCGAGCAAGCCGTTCTTGCGACCAAAACTGCATTTGTTTTTCCTGGACAGGGTTCTCAAAAAGCAGGAATGTTAGCGGAGCTTGCAGAACAGTTTAGTAGTGTGCAAGAAACGTTTGCTGAAGCTTCTGAAGCACTCGGCTTTGATTTATGGCACATTGCGCAAAGTGGTGAAGGGTTAAACCAAACTGAATTTACACAACCAGTACTGCTCACAGCAAGTATTGCTTTATGGCGTGTATGGCTAGAGCTTGGTGGTGTCGTTCCTAAATATTTAGCGGGACATTCACTAGGTGAATACAGTGCGTTGGTTGCTGCAGAATCTTTAAGCTTAAAAGATGCAGTTAAATTGGTGAACTTACGCGGTAAGTTGATGCAAGATGCTGTTCCACAGGGCCAAGGTGCTATGGCTGCGATTCTTGGTCTTGATGATGCTAAGGTTGTAGAACTGTGTGCTCAAGTCACCGCTCAAGGTGAGGGTTCGGTGGATGCTGCAAACTATAATGCACAGGGTCAAGTTGTGGTGGCAGGTGATACTGCACGAGTTGAAGCGTTAATGGCTTTGGTAAAAGAGCAAGGTGCAAAAGCAATTACGTTACCAGTATCAGTACCATCACATTGTTCATTAATGAAGCCAGCGGCAGCAGAGTTTGCCAAAGCTTTAGCAGATGTTGATATTCAATTACCTCGCATTCCAGTGATTCAAAATGTCAATGCACAAGTGGCTGACAGTGTTGATGAATTGCGTACAGCGTTGACATCACAACTTTATGAGTCTGTCCAATGGACTAAAACACTTCAAGTATTGGCTGATCAAGATGTGAGCTATGTTGTTGAATGTGGTCCTGGGAATGTATTAACAAATTTAGCAAAACGTTTAGAACATGTTGAAAAAGCATTGCCTTTAGATACTAAATCTCGTTTAGAAGATGCTTTAAATACTGTATTAGTTGCAGAAGGGAAAATTGCATGACGCAGGAACGTAAAGTCGCGTTAGTGACAGGTGCAAGCCGTGGTATTGGTGCTGCGATTGCACAACAGCTGATCGAAGATGGTTTTTTTGTCGTAGGAACAGCTACATCTGAGTCTGGTGCTAAAAAATTATCTACACAATTTGCTGAACATGGTGCAGGAAAAGTACTTGATGTTCGTGATGGAGCTGCAATTGATGCACTCATTACAGATATTGAACAAAGTTTTGGCCCTGTACTTGTTCTTGTGAATAATGCAGGTATCACAAAAGATAATCTACTGCTTCGTATGTCTGAAGATGATTGGGATGATATCCAAAATATTCACCTTAAAGCAGTATTCCGTCTCTCTAAACGTGTATTGAAAGGTATGACGAAAGCGAGATTTGGACGAATTATCAATATTAGTTCTGTCGTTGCGCATTTTGCAAATCCAGGTCAAGCAAATTATTCCGCTGCGAAGGCTGGGATTGAAGCTTTTAGCCGCAGTTTGGCTAAAGAAATGGGCAGTCGTCAAATTACTGTCAATAGTATCGCGCCTGGATTTATTGCAACTGAGATGACTGAACAGTTAAGTGATGAAATTCAGAAAAAAATGAGTGATCAAGTGGCATTGAACCGTTTTGGTCAGCCTCAAGATATCGCAAATGCAGTAAGTTTCCTTGCTTCTGATAAAGCAAGTTACATTACTGGTACGGTATTACACGTGAATGGCGGTTTATACATGGCGTAATGCGATGTATAAACTTTCAAATATATCAAGATTCAATTAAACTATAGGCATTATACGCCGCCACAAGCAATGAGGAGAATTCCTGTGAGCGATATCGAACAACGTATCAAACAAGCAGTAGCTGAACAACTTGGCTTAAAAGCTGAAGAGATTAAAAACGAAGCATCTTTCATGGATGACTTAGGTGCTGACTCTCTAGATCTAGTTGAGCTTGTAATGTCTTTCGAAAATGATTTCGACATTACTATTCCTGATGAAGACTCTAACGAAATTACAACTGTTCAATCTGCTATCGATTATGTAACTAAGAAATTAGCTTAATCATCAGATTCAGTTCTTTTCGAACTTAAAAGCTACCTTTATGGTGGCTTTTTTTATTAAGGATTAAATTGCAATATTACATTAAGTTACCTTAAGTTTAAGAAAGATAACGGCGTTAGGTATAGTTCTTCTGTATAAAAATTAAGGGATCTAAATTATTTGATCACCAAACTGAAATAACAATAGGAGAATAACAATGGGTCTTTTTGATTTTGTGAAAGGTATTGGGAAAAAGAATACCGCACCAGCTGAGCAACAAGCTACACCAGCAACGCCAGCAGAGCCATCTGCTCAAGAAGTTGCGAATAAATTATTGGGGCATATTAAATCACTTGGCTTACCAGTAACAGGACTGTCTGTAACTTATAATGCAAGCAGTGATTTAGCGACTGTAAAAGGACAAGTGCAAACTCAAGCAGATCGTGAAAAGATCATCTTGGCTGTGGGAAATATTGATCATGTTGCTCAAGTCGATGACCAACTTACTGTTTCATCTCCAGAGCCTGAAAGTAAATTCTATACAGTAAAATCAGGGGATAATCTTTCAAAAATTTCTAAAGAGTTTTATGGTGATGCAAATCAGTACAACAAAATTTTTGAAGCAAACCGACCATTACTTAAAAATGCTGATGATATTTTCCCTGGACAGGTTTTAAGAATTCCAAACTAAAATATCAATGAATCTAAAAGACCGAGATTTAAATCTCGGTCTTTTTTTGATCCAAAATTTATTACTAAGTTTAATTTAATTATTAAAAATGAAGCTAAAAATATAATTCATTTTAAATTTTATTGGAGAAAAATTAAAAATATGATGAAGAAAAATTAGACAATGTTTTTTTTTATCAAAACAAAATTGAAATTGTATAAAAATATATCAAATAATCTTAATTATGATCTAAATTTAAATTAACTGGTAAGCTTATGATTTTTATGAAATATATTTAAATTTATAAAATTAAATTGTTGATAATTAACAATAATATTTATATTTCAGATATTAAACTTATGTTGCATGAGGTTTTATTTTGTAATTTTAAATAAAAACTATAGTAATTTTGTATTAATTATAAAGTCTCTTAAAATTTAATAAGCGAGAATATGTTTACAATATTTATTATATTTGTGATATGAATCAAACAAATGTAATTTGTTGGTGAACAAAACACTAAATATTATTTCTTTTTAAAACATATACTTGTAAATATTTATAAAGAATTAAGAGTAAATACAAAAATTTGTTAATTTAGTTAAATTTTGACTGACATTTTATGACGTTTACTTTGATTTTCTATCTGTTAAAAAAATAGAGGGTTAAAGAATATCTTAATAATACTGGGTGACGTCATGAAAAATTTAGAAATATTATCAAAAAACGATGGGGCGGTTTTAGAAAAGACTACTGCTAATAAAATCGTATTAAACCAGAACTCAATTGTGAAAATTGATGCATCAATCGAAGAGGTCTTAAACTTTCAGAAAGAAGGAAATTCTTTAGTTATTAATTTTAAAAATGGCGAACAATTAGTTGTAGAAAGTTATTTTGACGATCCCTTAAATAGTCATAATATTTTATTTAATGACAATGGTCAGCTTTATTGGGTTGAGTTCACAGATGCTGCCAATGAAATAGCTTCGACTATTAAATATTATCCAATTGATGATATTTCAGCACTTATCGCTGGAAACTCAAGTACAGCTTTGACAGGGTTAACTCCATGGTTAATTGCAGGGGGATTAGCTGCTGGAGTAGTTGCTATTGCAGATAATATGAGTGATTCAGATAAAAAATCTAATTCTGTATCGCCGGAACCAGAACCACCAATTAACGATGAATTAGAACAAGCAAAACAGCTGGTTAATGATGCAGAGAAAGCTTATCAAGATCTTAAAGATTTGATTGAAGATAAATTAAATGATGGGTTAATTACTCCCGAGGAAAAAGCTGAATTAGAGGAAGCATTACAAGATGCTAAGAATGCTAAAGATGCTGCTCAAGATAAAGTCGATAACTTGGTAGATGGCGAGGCAAAATCTGATTTACAAGATCGACTAGATGATTTGGTTGATGAAGCGTTGCCAGCAATTAATGATCAAAATGGTGATGGTGTACCAGACGATCTCGAGCAAGCTTTACTAGATGCTGAAGAAGCTGTAGCCAATGCTGAACAAGCGTACGAAGCATTAAAAGATTTAATTTTAGAGAAGAATGAAAACGGCCTGATTACACCTGCTGAAAGAGCGGAATTAGATCAAGCTAAAGAGGCTTTCGAGAGTGCCAAAGCCTTAGCAGAAACTAAAACAAATTTATTACCAGAATCAGTTCAATCTCAAAAAGATGCTTTGCAGGAACGTCTTGAAGATTTAGTGGATATCATCCTACCTGAAATTAATGATGAAAATGATGATGGTATCGTAGATGATATCGCTGAAGCACTCATTGAAGCAGAGTTGGCTGTTGCGGAGGCTGAAGCAAAGTATGCAGCTGCTGAAAATGCTTTAACTGTTGCAAATCGTGATGGATTAATTAATCCAACAGAGCTTAATGCTTTACAGAATGCTTTAGAGCAGGCACAAATTGCTAAGTCAACTGCTCAAAGTAAAGTAAATGCTCTACCTGAATCTGTTCAGGAACAGAAAGATGCCTTTCAAAATCGATTAGATGATCTGACTGACATAAGTTTGCCTGAAGTAAATGACGCAGATGGTGATGGCATTGTAGATGGCTTACCAGAAGCGATTCAGGAAGCGCAGTCAGCTGTAGAAGAAGCTGAAGCTAAATATGCTGAAGCTCTTAATAATTTAGCTTTGGCTCAAAAAGATGGCTTAATTAACCCGCTTGAACTCAGTATTCTTGAACAGAAAGTACAGGCTGCACTTGATGCAAAAGAAGTTGCTCAAGATAAGGTAAATGTATTGCCAAATGGAGCGATTAAAGATGGTTTACAAGATCGTCTAGATGCTCTTGTAAATATTGACTTACCTGAAGTCAATGATGCAGATGGTGATGGCGTACCAGACGGCGAAGATATTACACTTGAAGAAGCAACAGAGGCAGTAGAGGCGGCTGAAGCAGCATATGCTGAGGCAGAGCAAGCACTAGCAGATGCCGAATCAGATGGTTTAATCACCCCAACAGAACTTGCTGAGCTGACTCAAGCACGTGATGATGCGCTTACTGCTAAAGAAGATGCACAAGCGAAAGTTGATGTACTTCCAGAAGGAGCAGACAAAGACGCGCTGGATGCACGCTTAGATGATCTCGTTGATATCACTTTACCGCCTGTCAATGATGAAGATGGCAATGGTCGTGATGATGCGATTGATGCTGCAGCAGGTCTTGTACAAGAAGCGATTGATCTTAGAAA
>NZ_JBWYIZ010000013.1:0-68475 GCF_056779995.1 Acinetobacter sp. ANC_7504
AACAAGCGATCATGCTCTTGGCTTCACCAAGTTCAATTGCCGTAGAAAGTAACGAAGACATCCACCTCAGTGCAGATGGGCAGATCAACCAAATTGCACAAGGAAGCATTAACACCAGTACGCAAGACAGCATCATCGGACATGCCAGCAAAAAGATCAGTTTATTTGCAGCGCAAGAAGGGGCACGACTGTATGCAGGCAAAGGCAAGATCGAGATTCAAGCCCAAGGGGATGGTGCTGACCTGATTGCAAGAAAGGGTGTGCAGATTATTTCCACGGAAGATACGATTTATATCACCAGTCCGAAAGAAATTAACTTAACTGCAGGTGGTTCGCAGATTAAGTTAAATGGTTCAGGGATATTCCCAACTACAGGTGGGAAGTTTGAAGCTAAGGCTGGACAGCATAAGTTTACTTCACCCGCATCAGTAAATCCTCCAGCTTTAAATTTACCTGATTGCTCAGCAAAGCAAGGACAAGCTGCAGAGTCAGGTTCAGCTAAGGTGATTTTATGAGTGGTTTTTATTTAGCAAATAAGAATAAAAAATGTTCTACAGTTAAAGTCTTTGAAGGTATGAGCGCTCTTTTTGATAGAACTGGTCGATTATTGATTTTAGTTGATGAAACTTTAGAAGCTGATAGTTTTAGTGAGATAAAAAGCTGCTTAAAAGAAGAGAATATTATTTATTTACCTTTAGCTCAGGGGAATAATCCAAAAAATACTAATTTATTTTTTTTGGAAATAAACAAGAAAGATGTACTAGAAAAAGTTGGGAAAGAAATCGCTGAAAAAATTTCCAATAATTTTGAAGTTCAAAATGATAAATATTTAGTACATGGATTTGGGACAAGTATACTTGATAATAATAAAATAAATGAAAAATTCAAAAGTAGTGTGGTCGTTCAAGATCTAAATTCAAAAATTTTATTCCGTTGGTATGATCCTAGAGTTTTGATTTATTTAGATCAAATATTCAAGGAAAATGAGTTTAATAGTTTATTAGATATATTTGAGAGTTGGAATTTTGTACATCCAATGGGGTATTTTAGTTGGTCTAAAAATCATAATAATGGATTGATCTCAAAAAAAATTCATAAGCTATCTCGAGAGCAATCTATAGCATTGGATCTTATTGAAATTAGTAATCTAGTGTACGTTGAAGCGCACAAGAACCATTCTATAGATAGGAAGAATATAAACTCTAAAAATATATTTTTGAATTTATTCACAGCACATGAAGAGCATGAAATTCATAAATATGCTGATTTGTATAGTTATGGTTTGTATGCAGAAATTTTAGGAAGATATTTTTTTCACCATCCATTAGTTAAAAAAGTTTTAGATCAATATTGGATGAAAGATTCAAATGACTATGATTTTAATGAAGCGATGAGTTTAATTGATCAAGATGACTGGATTTCAATAAGAGAAGATGTAAATAATTTAGAGAGAAGCATCCATGGGTAATGAAAAAAGAATTAATACAGTTAGTTTAGAAAATCCTTTAGAACGTGCTAAGGGCGTTAAAGTAGATGCAACAGCTTTAGAAAAATGGATAAAAACAACACAGACAAATCAAAAAGTCATATTAGATCCAAAGCAAACGAAGACTAATTTAGAAAAGGCTGCGCAGAAGAATAAACCATCGCTTGGACCTATACCCAATAATAAAGCAACAGCTGTAGCGAAGGAGAATGCGAAGGAGTGTTCTAACTTTTGTAGGAGTAGTGGATTTAATATCTTGCCCTTACGTTATGCAGTAACAATAGATAAAAAGAAACCATTACCAACTAACCTTGGTCAAAATGTTAAAGATATTAAGATTGGTAAGTTTGGCTATACCACCAAAATTTTAAGCGAAGGATATATTTATTGTTTAACTAAAAGAGCAAAATCTGGATTTAAAGGAAATTGGGCTGGGTATAAAATTACACCACAAGGTTATTTATCGTATTTTGTTGTTGAAAATGGTAAAAACGCACCAGTTAATGTTCCTGAGTTTGCCTGTAACAATCCAAAACACAAGTTTGCTGCATCCCTTATAACAATTGAGTCTAGACCGAGTGATCCTGCAACTAAAGCCTATATTATTTATTCGCATGCTCCTATTAGTGATGCTAAACGAGCCGAATACGAAAAAAATGCGGATACTTTTGTTTCTCAGGGAAAATGGCAAAGCGTCAAGATTGGTGGAAGTGATCAACCACATTGTTTTGGTCTTGCTAATATAGATAAATCAATTTATAACCTTTCTAGTTTAGGCGAAGCTCGAATTAAAAAAATGAAAGAGTTATTTAATACTTATAAAAATGCTTTTACATGTATAGGTTTATACGATGCTATAGGTATTACAAGAGATTTAAATAATTCTAGAAATGAGTTATCTTTTAAAAGTATTAAAACATTTTTGGATTATAAAGATCCTAAAACTAAAATAACTAATGAACATAAGCTTTATACCATGACAACAATCGATGGTTTAGAGCAAGCCCTTCAAAGAAACTTTGTCAGTGTAAAGTTAAAAGCATCAGAATCAATGGATAAAATAAATGATTCAGGTGTAGCTTTGCTCGAACAAGAGTTAGCTCAAGCACAAAAAAATGGAAATTATGTAAAAGTTGAGTATTTAAAAAATAAGATTAAAGAAAAAGAAAAGATTTGGGCGCAAAACAAAGAGAAGTTTGACAATTATTATACTGGCTTAGGTATTCAGAAAGGGACAGATCAGTGGAATAACAAATACAGTAAATTGCTAGATCTTCCAGCTTATAATAACTTTAAAGAAGAATTCACTAATAAATCTGAAAGTTATGAAGCTATAGCATCTAGTTATGCAAATGATCATATTGCATGGTTAGGTTCAAAGTCACTTAGGGATGCTCTCTATGTATTTGATACGAAAATATTGGTGCCGTTTGGATTTTACTATCATGTTCTTGTTAGTGACTTGATGAAAGGAATGAGTGGAAATAGAGTTAGCTATGATTTTTTAACTAAGTGGTTAGTCAAAGATAAAATTGATCAAGAAAATTTATATCTAAAAGCATATTGTTTCAATATAAAAGATATCGAAAATAAATTTGATACGGCAATGAATGAAGGAAAATTGTCTGACTGGGAAAACTCACTTTCTATAGGTAAAGGGTTGGTGGGGGCGTTTACTGCAGCTGATGCCGCATGGGATAATTGGGTCAATAATAAACAGTTACAAGATTCAATGCCGTCACTGCAAAAAACTACGACGGGTTTTGCTTTTCATTGGTTATCTGAGTCAATGAAATATGTCATCGATCGAACTCCGAAAGTTGGGATTAGTGGAAAATATCCAACAGAGTTTGCACGTTGGTTATTTATTTTAAGAGCGAAGACAGGCGCTCTAGCAGATAAATTTGGTATGAATTCTTATTTTTATGGAATTGATTATAAAATTTGGAAAGCTAGTCGCGATGCTAATATAAGTTCTAAAGGTCAAACGACAGCAAAAAAATGGTTTGATTACAGGTTACAAGAAGCAATTGATGATGTCACATCTAGAGCAAATTCAAGTTCAAATCGTGTGGCAGCAATTGTTACGTTTTTTGAGTTCCTTAACTTTATGTTGCAAAGAGAAAAAGCAAATGAGGAAGGTAAAAAAGATTTTGAATTTGTTTCTCAATATAATGCAGCAACGATGAGCTTGTTAGGAGCCTCCTTAGATATGACAGGTTCTTGGTTTCAAGACAGTCGGTGGAATGTCACAGGTGGTCTAAAAGCAGCAGGTGCAATTTTTGCCACAATAGGTGGAGCAATGGGAGCTTGGTTAGATGCAAAATCTTACTCTAAAGAAAATATTTTAGTGTTTAGAGTTATTTTAGCAATTAAAGTTTTATCAGGGTTAGCTACAACATTGGCTGGTACATATATTGCTTTTAGTTATTCTCTAAAAGTAATAAGTAAATATGTAGTATCGAACTCATTAAAAAATTTCTCAGAAAAAATAGCTCGTGGTAGATTATTTCAATTCGCATTATCAGCTGTTGGAAAGTTTAACCTATTAGGTTTAGGGGTTACTGTTGCTGAAATTTTTATTAGAAGATTCTTTTTTGATAATTCTTTGGAGAAGTGGTGTAAGCAGTGCGCTTTTCGTGAAACAGAAAATAACTCAGAAACTTTATTTAAAGATGTTATAGCGGAAAGTAAGGCATTTGAAGAAGCTATACATTCTAATTTAGGATAATTTTAAATGAGAATTATTGAAGGTCAAATTAATAAACTTTTTGTTAGTAAAACAAAATATGATTTTATAAAAAATAGTGGTAAACAAGCAACTATTTCTGCTGCCCTTGGAGCGGCTGTTGGAAGTGCTACATTAGCCTCACAAGCTGTTTTAGTTGCAAATAGTCAATGGGATGTTAAAGAGTGTAGTTTTGAGTTGAATGGAGAAAAATATCAAGGTGTTTTTGAAGATATTTACTTCAATGAAGGGGCTAAATTGATATGTTTAGTACAGGATAATGTCGCTTTAGTTTTAATTGACCCAAAAGATAATAAAATGTATATCCCTGTTGGCACGGGTGAAACTATTAAACAATTGAAAAAAAAATATAGTTTAATAAATCTTTGCTTTTTTATTGTTACTTTTTTTGTAGTATTTTTTTTAAGTGAAGGGTTTATTTATAATATAATTACTATAGTTATATGTATTGCTCTTATATATTTTTTTGTGAGTTTACCAATGTACAAAGCCGAAGAAGGAAAAGGGTATCTTACTGAAAAAATATTAGAATTATTGGGTGTAAATAATATAGATGAGATTAATTTAACTAAAAATTCTTTTGTTGATAAAAATGAACATATGACAAAGTCTTGGGTCATTGAGTATCAAGATGCATTTAAGGAAAATAATCCATATCCAAACGACTATTTTGAGAAAAAATGAAAAATCTTTTTTATTTTTAATTTTAAGCACTCTAATAATTGGTTGTAATAATGACTCTAATGCAAAGAAAACTGCAGAAAATGAGAGTCAGGATATCAATACGCTTATAAAATTAGAAAATTCTTCTGAGATTTTAAATTAGCAACGACCTACGCATCTAATGGTGGCAAGGAAAATTTAAAGAAAGCTTATGAACTTTATAACATGGCAGCAGAACTAGGATCCACAGATGCTATGTTGCAATTGGGTTTATTGCTTAGAGAGGGAAATGAAGTTGTATGAAGAAATGATAAAGCTTCTACGCAATGGTTTATGAAACTAGCTGATAAAGGTGAGGCAGCTGGATTACACAACGTTGGAGTAGCTTACTATAAGGGGCTCGGGGTTGAGCTGGATAAAAAGAAAGCATATCATTATTTTCTACAATCTGCGGAAAAAGGCTTGTTACAGTCTCAAGTGTTAGTTTCAGGTCTATTATATAATGTTGATGGTGTTAACAAGGATTTAGCTGCTTCATTTGAATGGGCGTTAAAAGCTGCAGAGCAAGGTGATTTAGACTCTCAGAATAATGTTGGGTTAGCCTACGAAAGCGGTGACGGGGTGGATAAAGACCCTAAAAAATCTTTTTTATGGTTTAAAAAGGCTGCAGATAATGGACAGGTATTTGCGAATTATAATGTTGCACTAAAATATTATACTGGTAATGGTGTAAATCAAAATCTAGATGAAGCAATAAAATATGCAAAAGTTGCTTTTAAACAAGGTGATGAAGGCGCTTATGAATTACTTTCTGAAATTTATGGTGATGAAGCAAGCTTGAAATATAATCCAGCTAAAGCAGCGCACTTAAAAAAACAATACGAAGAATTAAAGCGTTAAGTTGTATGAGTATTTAGTGGGTTTATAAGTATTTTATAGATTACTTAGAACACTTATTTAATCTCTATTAAATTCTATAAATTCATTGATTTTAAGATCTCATAAGTAGAAGTGGAAATATGAAATCCTATTTTTTCCTCATTTTAAGTATAGTTATTTGGGGGTTATTAGCTTGTGAAAATAGTTCAAAGTCTACAACTCAAAGTACTATTGAATCAATGAAAACTGAAGATTTATATTTAGAGGGCGAGAATTATTATTTAGGTATTAATGGTAAGAATAAAGACTATAAGAAAGCATTTGAAATTTTAAAAAAAGCTGCTCAGAGAGGACATACTAAAGCTCAAATTGATTTGGCACAAATGTACTATGATGGTGTTGGTACAACTGTAGACTATGAACAAGCTTTTTTTTGGCTGCAAAAAGCAGCAAAATCTGGGGAGCCAGCAGCATTGTATAATTTATGAGTAATTTATAAGGAAGGAAAATATGTAAAGCAAGACAATACCCAAGCTTTAAAATATTTTGAGGAATCAACGCAAAAAGGATTCTCGGAGGCTCAATTTGCTCTAGGAACGATGTATTATCAGGGTGATGGGGTGGAAGAGGATGAAGAAAAAGGTATTGGTTTGTATATGGAAGCAGCTAGACAAGGTCATCAACGTGCCAAATTTAATTTAGGTAATTATTATTTGAAGCATCAAGATATTTCCCAAGCACAAAAAATATATGAAGAGTTGGCTAATGAGAATTATGGTATGGCTCAATATAATCTAGGATACATTTATTTAAGTCATTTCAATGATGAAGAAAAAGCGAAACATTGGTTTAAACTTGCAAATTTCAATGGCGTAAAAGAAGCTAAATTAGCGCTGGAAGAGTTAGAAAAATAATTAGACCATATCAATCATCTTTTATTTTCTCATATGGATAGTTTGAAAATAATGAAATTGTAAAAAAAGCCCGAAAGGGCTTTTTTTATTTAAGGTAACTGTTTAATCGGACTTCCACCCAAAGCCTGTAATAATGTCACATAAGCATTGTACTGAGTCTGTTTGGCTTGAACCAAACTCAAACGTGCTTCACGAGTAGTACGCTGGGCATCTATCAAATTCTTCAGCGCAATCGCACCATTCTTATAACGCACTTGCGTGAGTTGTTCCGTTTTCTCAGCAAGCTGAACATTACGTTCTTGTAAAGCGACTTGTTTGTCTATTTCATTGCGTGCAGATAACGCATTTTCAACATCGGCAAAAGCTTTGTATAAGGTCTGACGGTATTGAATAATTGACTTTTCATAATCCAATTCGTTAACACGCAAATCACGTTTCATATCATTCCATTGCAAGAAAGGTAGTGTAAGACCCGCACCCAATATTGCAGCAGGATTAGACAGCACATTACTCAGCGAAGTGCTTGAGCCTCCAGTAGTTATACTACCTGTTAAATTAATCGAAGGGTAATAACTTGCTTTATTGGCATCTTTATTGGCAAGTGCTTTGCGTAAACGTAACTCGGCTGCTTGCAAATCAGGACGGCGCGATAAAAGCTCAGCTGGTAAGCCTGATTGAATTTGCGGTAGGGCAGAAAGTGGTAAGCGCTGTGGCTCCGAGATATTCAACTGTTGCACAGGTTGATTGAGCAATACCGCAAGAGCAGTTCGAGTTTCAACTTTTTGCTGTTCGATCTGGCTTAACGTAGCTTTTTGACTTTGAACAGCTTGTTCAGCTGACGTTAAATCAAGACCTGATACCGCCCCAGCTCGATACTGTGTTTGCACTAATTCATAAGTTTTCTGCGTACTCGCCAAATTTTGTTGAGCCACAGATAGGCGTTCATTAAGATATCCCAATTGCCAATACAATTGTGCAGTTGTTGCAATCAGGCTTTGTGCAGTGGCTTGTAAATCTTGCTCAGTCGCAAGCGCTTCCCATCGAGATGCTTCAGTTTGATTGGCCAATTTACCGAATAAATCCAGCTCATAGCTTAAGCCAGGATAGTTCAGTGAAATACCATTTGAAGAATCACCATCACCATCTAAACTAAAACGATGACCGACCGATGCACCTGCATTGCCAATACGCACACCTTGCTGACTTTCAGATTGCTTGGCTTGAAGGCGTGCTTGTTGCAAATTAATCCCAGCAACAGCTAAATCAGTATTACGGGCAATCACTTGTTCAACCAATTGGTTGAGCTGTGCATCACCAAATAATGTCCACCATTGATCATGAAAAGCCTGTTGGTGGATATTTTGGCTGTGTTGTTGGCTGTTTTGAAAGCCCTGTGGAATATCGACTGCAGGAGCTTGATAAGGCGTTTTCACTACAGCCGCACAACCGACTAAAGAGCCTGTCAATGCTAAGGTCATGAACAGTTTATGAAGTTGATTACGCATAGTTGTACCCTATTATTCTCTTGACAGTGCATCGACAGGATTTAAACGAGCAGCATTTCGTGCTGGGATAAAACCGAATACGATCCCGATTAAACTTGAACAAACGAATGCGGCTATTATTGATGTGGTTGAATACGCCATTTGGAACGTGCCACCAGCAAAGTGTGTAATCAGCTGACCAATTCCCAGTGACAACAACACCCCAAGGATACCGCCTAAAATACAGACCAATACGGCTTCAATCAGGAATTGTTGCAAAATATCGCTTTGTCGAGCACCCACGGCCATTCGTACACCAATTTCTTGCGTTCGTTCAGTGACAGACACCAACATAATGTTCATGACACCGATACCACCAACGACCAAAGAAATCACAGCAATCGCAGAAATGAGTAAAGTCATTGTAGCGGTAGTTTGCTGGATGGTTTCACGAATACTGTCCGCATTTTGTGTGAAGACATCTTGAGTACCATGACGTTGAACTAATAAATTCAAGATTGCATTTTCAGCAGCTGTGCTTGAATATTCATCTTTTACACGAACGATGATGCTTCTCACATTCGACTGTCCAAGCATTCGACTCATGACGGTTGAGTAAGGGAGATAGACATTAAGACTATCTGAATTACCCATTGCACCTTGTTGAGCATCTACGATACCAATAATACGACTAGGTACACTGCCCAATAGAATTACTTGACCAATAGGATCCGTACCATCGCTAAAGAATGTCTTTTGGGTATTGGTATCAATCACAACATCTTGGGCTTGTTCAGTAACACTATGTTTGTCAAATGGTTGACCTGATTTAAACGTTAAACCACGCACATAGAAAAAGTCTTCACTCACGCCATTGACTGTCGTGGATGCCTCTACATCTTTATATCTTCCCGTGACAGAACTATTGACTGAAGGACTTACACCATCTACGTAAGGCTGTTCCGCTAATGCATCAGCATCAGCAGGGATTAAGGTCTTGGCCTGAGAAGATCGGGAGTTATCACCAAAACCACGTCCTTGGTAGACCGTAATGGTATTGGTCCCCAAACTACTAATATTTTCTAAAATTTGTTTTTGTGATCCATTACCAAGTGCGACAACCGAAACGACAGATGCGATCCCGATAATGATTCCGAGCATAGTCAAAAAAGTACGCATTCGATGAGCATTCATGGCCAGAAGCGCCATGCGGAAAGCTTCACCTAAACGGTCTAAAGCTGAACGCCAAGACGATGTTTTCTTTTGCTCAGCACGAATCAATCCTTCACGTTCAAAGCCATCATCAATCTCAGGAACATTGGGTTCATCTGAAATAATATTACCGTCTGAAATCTCAATAATACGAGTCGCATTTTTGGCAACATTGTGATCATGAGTAACGAGAATGATGGTATGACCTTTGGCATTCAGTTCGCGTAAAATACGCATCACTTCAATACCGCTTTTTTTATCTAATGCACCTGTAGGCTCATCGGCGAGAATAACATCACCGCCATTCATCAACGCGCGAGCAATCGAAACACGCTGTTGCTGACCACCTGAAAGTTGACTTGGGCGGTTTTGGGTTTTTTCACCTAGACCTAAATCGGACAAAAGTTGAACCGCACGATCATGGCGTTCAGAAGCATCAGCGCCGGCATAGATCGCAGGGACTTCGACATTACCAGCTGCATTTAAGTCACCAAGTAAATGGTAGCGCTGGAAGATGAATCCGAAATATTCACGGCGTAATTGAGCAAGTTCATCAGGTTCTAGCTCACGTGTTTCGCGGCCCTTAACCTTGTAGCTACCATTGGTCGGTTTATCTAAACATCCTAAGATGTTCATCAGTGTTGATTTTCCTGAGCCTGACTGACCTACAATGGCAACCAATTCTCCAGGATAAATCTCAAGATTTACCCCTTTTAGAATTTGCACAGTAGATTCACCAGCAGGGAATTCACGGGTCAGGTTTTTGACCTCGAGTAGAGGTGTTCTGGTCTGACTCATAATTACATTCTCATTGGACCAGCGCCACCACGTGCGCCACGTTTAGCTGAGTCATTTGATGAGTCAGAGCCATCAGCGATCACCACCTTATCGCCTAATTTTAAACCGCGTAAAACTTGCGCTGTTGCACGGTTATTTAGACCGATAAGAACAGGGGTCGGTTTGGCTGTGCCATCTGATTGAAGTACGCGTACCATAGCCATGGAAGCTTTACCTTGATCGACTAATGCCTTTTCCTCAGCGGTTAATTCTAAACGCTTAGGACGATCAGCTGATGAACGTTCGGCACGCCCTTCACCACGAGCTTGTTCATTACGTTCTTGGGCATTTGAACCCGCATTTGCACCACGCTGGCGAGCAGGACGATTAGAGCTTTGAACAGCAGAAGATGGAATAGTCAGTGCATTCTTTACTTCATCTAACACGATATAAACTTGTGCAGTCATATCAATACGCAATTTTCCATCTTCATTAGGAACATCGAATAGAGCGTTGTAATACACAGCTGTACTTGATGAAGATGAATTTGAGTTGTTGGTTTCTGTATTGATTGAGTTAGGTGCAGGTTCAACTTGACGCAGTGTTGCGTAATGCTTTTTCTCGCTATTACCTAAAGTAGTGAAATAAACAGTTTGACCTTCCTCAACACGCATAACATCTGCTTCAGAAATTTCAGCCTTAACCGTCATGGTGTCAAGTTTTGCTAATTTCACGATGGTTGGCGCGCTTTGATTCGCGTTCACTGTTTGACCTTCTTCAGTCACAATTGCCACAATTGTGCCATCCATCGGAGCAACGATACGGGTATAGCCTAAATCTTCTTTAGTCGTAGCCAGTGATAAACGAGATTGCTCGATTTGAGCATTCATCGCGACGATATCGGCTTGAGCAGTTTTATAACTTGCTAATGCGGACTCATATTCGGCACGAGAAGTTGCATCTTGGGCATACATGGCTTTTTGGCGATTATATTCCGCCTCAACTTTAGTCAGATTTGCTTGTTTGACTGCCAATTGAGCCAACTGATTTTTAATGCTGGCTTCAGCTGTTTTTAGATCATTTTCCTGACGAACGGAATCGATTTGAGCAATCAGTTGACCTTGTTTGACTTGATCACCCAGTTGTACATACATTTTTTTCACCTGACCTGAAACCTGTGCACCAACGCTAACCATTTTGGTCGCTTCTAATACACCTGTTGCAAGGACAGAGTTTTCAATATCACCACGTGTCACTTCAGCGGTAATCAACTGAGGTTGCTCATCTTTAGGTTTAAAGAAATACCAAGCTAGAGCGATAGCTGCAATCGTAATGATCGCGATGATAATCAATTTCGTTGGTTTTATTTTTTGCATGGCGATATTGAAAAATGACGGAAATTAAAAGAATTATAATGATGAAATAAGGATAAAAAGTGTATTTTTCTTAAATAAAATCAATAATCATTTTTATAGTTATAAATAGACCTTGCTCGTTAACTAAGCAAACAAGGTTTTTCCACATAATTCAGCAATGGCTTGTTGCATGAGGTGTTCTGGATTTTCATTATTTTTGCCTTTGATGGCAGCATCGATTCTTAATAGCAATTGTGGCCATGTGAGAAATTGCTTGGGATTAAGACGTCTCAAGGCTTGTTGATAAAGACTGACTTTGGTTTTCCAGATGCCGAGTTGTAATGCATTTTGTGGTTGCTCAAAAAGTTGCATCAGTAAGCGCATTTCTTTGCTTACCGTCCATAATACTAAACTGTGTGGTTCGCCAGCTTCGACTAAATATTGGTATATTTTGATCGCTTGACTTAGGTTGCCTGAAATTAATGCATCGCTTAAGTCAAAAGTGGTATAGCGTGATTGATCTTGTAAGCATTCGAGCAAATGTTGCATTTCAAGATGCTGTACATCGGGGAACGTGTCTGCCAGACGCATTAAGCTGTTTTTAGCAGCCAATAAATTATGTTCGTGGTGGACTTCGAGCCATTGCCATGCATCTTGGCTCAGTTGAATCCCAATTTTATCAGCTTCTATGCTGAGTATACGCTGACGATCTTGCACATAAGTTGCTGTAAGAGGAACCAAGACGCCATTGGCTTCAATCGTTTGAAAAAACGCCGACTTTAAGCTACTGCTATCTTGCTTAGGCATAATGATCAACAACAAGTTGTGTTCATTATGCTGGATATAATGCTTGAGTAACTTTAACGCATTGGCATCTGGCTTAATGTTACCATGGACCTCTACTGCGAGATTTTGTGAAAAAAGAGAAAGGCTGTTGAGTGCATTAAATACATTTTTCCAATCAGCAACGCTTTGGATGTCATAGCGTTCTCTTTCCACGTGATTGATGATCCAACTTTGACGGAAAGCATCTAAAAGATTTTGCTCAAGTAAAGGTTCTTGACCATGTAATACCCATGCACCACGTGCTTCATTTACACGTTTTAATGCTTGTAGATAATCTAACTTCATTCTGAGTTACGGATTTTCAGAGGCAGTAGGTTCAAAAGTTTGTTGCACAGGTAACAGTACATTTGCTTCTGCTTTTGGCAGACGGTTTGCAGCAATTTGACGAGAGATCTGTTGAGCGACATCGTCAATTAAGATTTCACTGAGATATTTATTTTGTTGATCATCTGTGTTCACGGTTGCAACATTATATTGATATGTACGTGTCGCAGTTAAAGTTCGAGGTTTTGTCACCAAGTTACCTTGACGATCTTCGATTTGGAAAGTCACAGAAAGTCTGAGTAGAACTTCAATGAGTTTGCCGTTGAGCTCATGGCGAATTGGCTTATAGTCAATGATACGCAATACATATGCATCGTTAGAGTTACTTAGTTGCACACCTGCAGCAGTGAGATAAACACTGAGTTTACGCTCTAAATCAGAAGTATTGGCAGGGAGTGCTAATTCAAGCTTTGTATAAGCCAGTGGCGTTGAAGTTGGATTGGTCCCTTTTAGATGAAATCCACAGCCGACCATAGTTGCGCTTAAGCCTAAAGTTAGAACAGCAATAGCTAAACGTTTGCTCAAATGCATTGTAGATCCTCTGTGTATTTCCTGAGACGCAGGATAAATTTTGAATATTCTGATTGTATGTGCAAAGCCCGTTGACTGGCAACGGGCTTTGTTTGGGAATTGTGAAATCCTTATATTCCCCTCCTTTTAAAAGAGGTGAGAAGCAATGCTTCGCAAGGGAGATTAAATCCCTCCAAACCTCCCTTTCTTGCGCTTTGATCTAAAGCTGTGCTTTATATCTTACTCAGGGAGGCTTTAAGGTTCTTAAACCACCAAATTCACTAATTTATTCGGAACAACGATTTCTTTCTTGGTTGGACCTGTTAAGAATTGTTGTACTTCAGGCAATGCTTTTGCTTGCGCCAGAATGTCATCTTTCGATGCATCGACAGGCACTTCAAGTTTGCCACGAAGCTTACCGTTCACTTGAACCACAATGGTTTGTGTATTACGTGTTAATGCAGATTCATCCACTTGAGGGAATAATGTTGCATTTAACTCGATACCAAACTGCGCCAATAACGTTTCACTTAAATGCGGTGCAAATGGAGCAAGTAAAGTTAGAAGCGTTGTAATAGACTCACGTGCTACAGCAACATCGTTATCATCTTTCGCTTCAAACTTATTGTTTGCATTCAGAAGTTCCATCATCGCTGCAATCGCAGTATTAAATGCATGACGACGTTCAATGTCATCACCCACTTTTTGGATGGTTTCGTGAGTCTTACGACGTAAGTCTTGCGCAGCAGTTGAAAGCGCAGCTTTATCAATCTCTGATGCAGTATTACCTTGTTCAAGGAAACCAGTTGCCAAGCGCCATACACGTTTTAAGAAACGGTTAGCACCTTCCACACCTGCATCAGACCATTCAAGTGATTGATCAGGTGGTGCAGCAAACATCATGAATACACGTGCAGTATCTGCGCCGTATTGGTCAATAATCGCTTGTGGGTCGATACCGTTATTTTTCGATTTCGACATTTTTTCTTGACCGCCAACGATAACGTCTTGACCATCTTCTTTATATTTCGCAGAAGTGATACGACCTTTTTCGTCTTTCTCTAACTCGATGTCAGCAGGATTGAACCACGTTTTCTTACCTGATTCAGATTCACGGTAATAGGTATCAGCAAGTACCATACCTTGCGTTAACAAGTTGGTGAATGGTTCGTTACCTTGTACTACACCTTCATCACGCATCAATTTGTGGAAGAAACGTGCATATAACAAATGCAGAATCGCGTGTTCAACACCACCGATGTATTGGTTTACAGGAAGCCAAGTTTGACCCGCTTCAGGTTTAACCATACCACCAGTAAAGTCAGGAGATGCATATCGCGCATAGTACCAAGATGATTCTACGAATGTATCAAGTGTATCTGTTTCACGACGTGCGTCGCCGTTACAGCTTGGACATTTCGTTTCATAGAATTCAGGCATCTTGTTGAGAGGGTTACCTGAACCATCTGGTACAACGTCAGTTGGAAGTACAACAGGAAGTTGATCTTCAGGTACTGGCACTTGACCACAAGTTGGGCAGTTAATCATTGGAATTGGACAACCCCAATAACGCTGACGAGAAACACCCCAGTCACGTAAACGGAATTGAACTTTTACATTCGCAAGACCTTGTGGTTCTAATTTTGCTAAGAATGCATCAAATGCACCTTGGAAGTCTAAACCGTCAAATTCGCCTGAATTGACCAATTTACCTTCTTTTGAGCCGTACCATTCTTGCCATTCTGTCGCAGAGAATTCAGCATCATCAGCGCCTTTGGCATCAATGACTTGCTTAATAGTTAAGCCATACTTATTGGCAAATTCGAAGTCACGTTCATCGTGTGATGGAACCGCCATCACCGCACCTGAACCGTATGACATCAATACATAGTTTGCGATCCAAACAGGAACTTCTTCGCCTGTGACAGGGTGCTTCACAGAAAGACCTGTTGCCATGCCTTTCTTCTCAGCAGTGGCAAGATCTGCTTCTGCCACTGAACCCATACGGCATTCTTCGATAAATGCAGCCAATTCAGGGTTAGTTTCAGCAGCTTTAAGCGCCATAGGGTGTTCTGCTGCAACAGCAACATACGTCACGCCCATTAAGGTATCGGCACGCGTGGTAAAGACTGTTAAGCCATCTGCATAAATTTCAGGATTTGCTGAAGGGAAGGTAATTTCCATACCCTGTGAGCGACCAATCCAGTTACGTTGCATCGTAAGGACTTGTTGTGGCCAACCGTCTTTGAGTGTGTCTAAATCGTCAAGTAATTCTTGCGCATAGTCAGTGATGCGGAAGTAGTACATTGGAATATCACGTTTTTCAACCAAGGCACCTGAACGCCAACCACGACCATTTTCTACTTGTTCATTTGCAAGTACAGTTTGGTCTACAGGGTCCCAATTTACCGTTGAAAGCTTACGGTAGATTAAGCCTTTTTTATAAAGCTGAACGAATAACCATTGTTCCCAGCGATAATATTCTGGTGTACACGTTGCAAATTCACGATCCCAATCAACCGCAAGACCTAATTTTTTAAGCTGATTACGCATGTAATCGATATTTTCAAAGGTCCATTTTGCAGGTGCAACTTGGTGTGCAATCGCAGCATTTTCAGCAGGTAAACCAAACGCATCCCAACCCATAGGTTGTAATACAGTTTCACCTTTTAAACGGTGGAAGCGGCTGATCACATCACCAATCGTGTAGTTACGTACATGACCCATATGCAGTTTGCCACTTGGGTAAGGGAACATCGAGAGGATATATCGACGTGGACCTTCTACAGTGTCGGCAACTTTAAAGGCTTTGCGAGATTCCCAGTCCTGTTGAACTTGGGGCTCAATCGCACTGGCTTGGTATTCAGAGTCAATGTGAGTAGTCATATACGTAATACAAGAGAACGGTTAAAAAATTTAGCGCACAGCATAGCGCAAAACGCACCTAAAAGTGAATTTTACAGACTGAAAATGGATGCAAAACTTAAATTAAGATCAAAAAGACAATTTCACTCATTTGAAACTTGAGTTTCGCTTAATGGAGCAGCATTTGTGTTTTGTGACTCAGTATTTGAAGCACCGTTTGTGTGCTGTTGCGTTGGTATCGTTTGAGTCTGTGAGGTTTGAGGAGCTTCGCTCGGGTTTGTATTGGTATTGACTGAGGTTGTTGGTGCTTTCCAACCATACGTTTCAACTTTACCTTTCTTTTTTGCTGATTTTGGTGGCGGGGTAGTGGTGTAGTGGGTTGAACCATTTTGATCGACCCATTTGTAATATTCTTTTGCCTGCACCATAGATGAATAAATAGAAACGAAAACAACCGTTGATGCTAAACAAGAAAGTTTTAAAGATGATGCTAGTGAATTCATGACTTCACCTATAAAGAAATATGAGGGGAGTGAGTTCTTTTACACGTTTATATCGCAGCATTTTGCAGGATACTGATGAAGATTAATTGGTTTTATTTTAATCAAAAAAATCATTTTGCGTATAAATTGTTTTATATAAATATTAAAAATAAGTGTTTGAAATTTTTTTTATAAATCATCCAACCAAAAGTTATCGTTTGAAAAATAATCGGTTGGTAAATAAACAATAAAAAGGTTTCGGCAAACCTTGACTTTGGTCGTGAAAAAACTAAAAATGCTGCTCTAGTTTTATATGTTTTGTTCGATCACCCTTCGAATAAATATCATAGCTTGCAATAACGTTGTCTCTAAGCCGAGACAATGAAATAGCAGAAATATGTTTATCCCAACATGTTGAATATGCAGTCGCAACTCAAACGGTTGTGATCGAAAAATTTTATTATTGCAGCAAAAACGATGAAATATGTGTGCTATAACAGTGCATACAAACGAATGAATGAAACACGACTTATGTCTCCCATAACCGTCGTGGAAATAAGATTAGGGTGAATACGTTGGAACTTTTATCTGGTGGTGAAATGCTTGTTCGCGCATTGGCGGACGAAGGCGTTGAACATGTTTTTGGATATCCAGGCGGCGCAGTTTTACACATTTACGACGCGCTATTCAAACAAGACAAAATTAATCATTACCTCGTGCGTCATGAGCAAGCTGCTGGTCATATGGCAGATGCATACTCGCGCGTAACAGGTAAGACAGGTGTTGTACTGGTGACTTCGGGTCCAGGTGCGACTAACACTGTGACACCAATTGCGACAGCTTACATGGACTCAATCCCAATGGTGATTTTGTCTGGTCAGGTTGCAAGCCATTTGATTGGTGAAGATGCATTCCAAGAAACGGATATGGTGGGTATTTCTCGTCCAATCGTGAAACACAGTTTCCAAGTGCGTCATGCGAGTGAAATTCCAGCGGTTATTAAAAAAGCTTTCTATATCGCGTCATCAGGTCGTCCAGGTCCTGTGGTTGTTGATATTCCAAAAGATGCAACAAACCCTGCTGAAAAATTTGCATACGAATACCCTGAAAAAGTAAAAATGCGCTCTTACCAGCCGCCACACCGTGGTCATACTGGTCAGATCCGCAAAGCTATTGATGAATTGATCAATGCTAAACGTCCTATTATTTATACGGGCGGTGGTGTTGTTCAAGGCAATGCATCACATTTATTGACTGAATTAGCACATCTATTGGGTTATCCAGTAACCAATACATTGATGGGGCTAGGTGCATTCCCTGGTAATGATCCTCAATTTATTGGTATGTTGGGTATGCATGGGACATATGAAGCGAACATGACCATGGGTCACGCTGATGTGATTCTATGTGTTGGTGCGCGTTTCGATGACCGTGTAACCAATAATCCTGCAAAATTCTGTCCAAATGCGAAAGTGATTCACATTGATATCGATCCTGCGACGATTTCAAAAACAATCATGGCGCATATCCCAATCGTGGGTGCGGTAGAGCCAGTTCTTCAAGAAATGTTAGCGCAATTAAAACAGCTGAATATTTCTAAGCCGAACCCTGAAGCTATTGCGGATTGGTGGAAACAAATCAATGAGTGGCGTCAGGTTCATGGTTTGAAATATGAAAAACCAACTGACGGTACGATGAAACCTCAACAAGTTGTTCAAGCTTTAGATAAAGTAACGAACAGCCAAGCAATCATCACTTCTGACGTTGGTCAACATCAGATGTTTGGTGCGTTGTATTACAAATACACACGTCCACGTCAATGGATTAACTCAGGTGGCTTAGGCACGATGGGTGTTGGTCTTCCATATGCGATGGCGGCTAAGCTTGCATTCCCTGACCAACAAGTTGTTTGTATTACAGGTGAAGCATCCATTCAGATGTGTATCCAAGAGCTCTCAACATGTAAGCAATATGGACTAAATGTTAAAATCTTGTGCTTAAACAACCGTGCTTTAGGTATGGTGAAACAATGGCAAGATATGAATTATGAAGGTCGTCACTCAAGTTCATATGTTGAGTCATTGCCTGACTTTGCGAAGTTGATGGAAGCTTACGGACATGTAGGTATTCAAATTGATCATGCGGATGAGCTTGAATCGAAGCTTGCAGAAGCAATGGCGATTAATGATAAATGTGTATTCATCAACGTGATGGTTGACCGTACTGAGCATGTTTATCCGATGTTAATCGCGGGTCAATCTATGACAGATATGTGGTTATCTAAAGGGGAGCGCACAGCATGAGACATATCATCTCTGTTCTCATTGAGAACGAATCTGGCGCGCTTTCACGTTTAGTGGGTTTGTTCTCACAACGTGGTTATAACATTGAAACTTTGAACGTTGCGCCAACAGAAGACCCAACAATGTCTCGTTTGACATTGACGACTTATGGTGATGATCACAAGATTGAGCAAATCACAAAACAACTCAACAAACTTGTTGAAGTGGTTAAAGTGGTTGACCTTTCTGAAGGTTCACACATTGAACGTGAATTGATGTTAATCAAAGTAAAAGCTTTGGGTTCTGCGCGTGCTGAAATTAAACGCACAGCAGATATCTTCCGCGGACAAATCGTGGATGTAACACCAACGACTTACACGATTCAAATCGCGGGTACAACTGAGAAAATTGATGGTTTTATTGATGCTTTGGCAGAGAATACCATTCTTGAAGTTGTACGTTCAGGTGTGTCTGGTATCGCACGTGGCGAAAAAGTTTTAACAATCTAATTTTTTATTAACAAATTCTTCCCTCCTCCGAGAGGAGGGGGTTGGCGAACCACATTAACATTCGCTAATCAAACGGAAGCCAAAGCATTTTAGCGGAGACAGCAATGCAAATTTTTTATGATAAAGACTGCGACTTATCTATCATCCAATCTAAGAAAGTAGCAATCATTGGTTACGGTTCACAAGGTCACGCTCACGCGCTTAACCTTAAAGATTCTGGCGTTGACGTAACTGTTGGTTTACGTGCTGGTTCTGCTTCTTGGAAAAAAGCTGAAAATTCTGGTCTTAAAGTTGCTGAAGTTCCTGCTGCTGTAGCTCAAGCTGACGTAGTAATGATCTTGACTCCAGATGAATTCCAAGCTCAACTTTACCGTGATGTAATTGAGCCAAACATCAAGCAAGGTGCTACTCTTGCATTTGCTCATGGTTTCTCTGTTCTTTATAACCAAGTTGTTCCACGTGCTGACTTAGACGTAATCATGGTTGCTCCAAAAGCACCTGGTCACACTGTACGTTCTGAATACCAACGTGGTTCAGGTGTTCCTGATCTTATCGCGATTCACCAAGATGCTTCTGGTAATGCACGTAACCTTGCGCTTTCTTACGCTTCAGGTGTTGGTGGCGGTCGTACAGGTATTATCGAAACTTCTTTCCGTGAAGAAACTGAAACTGACCTTTTCGGTGAGCAAGCAGTTCTTTGTGGTGGTGCTGTTGAATTGGTTAAAATGGGCTTCGAAACTCTTGTTGAAGCTGGTTATGCGCCAGAAATGGCTTACTTCGAATGTCTACACGAACTTAAATTGATCGTTGACTTAATGTTCGAAGGCGGTATCGCGGACATGAACTACTCTGTATCTAACAATGCTGAGTACGGTGAATATGTAACTGGCGTTGAAGTAATCAATGAACAGTCTCGTGAAGCGATGCGTAATGCGCTTAAACGTATTCAATCTGGTGAATATGCGAAGATGTTCATCCAAGAAGGTGCGTTGAACTACCCATCTATGACTGCTCGTCGTCGTCAAAACGCTGCTCACGGTATCGAAGTAACTGGTGCTAAATTGCGTGCGATGATGCCTTGGATTCAAGCAAACAAAATCGTTGATAAAGAGAAAAACTAATTTCTCGAATCATTTGATTTGAATGCGAAAGCCCACTCAAAATGAGTGGGCTTTTTGTGTCCTGCAAAATGGTTCATATTGTTAGTTAAAATTGTGCACCTCAAAGTAAGGCAAAGCAGTGCTTTACCTTATTTTTCATGCTTTAGATTTAAGCGAACAAAATCGTAGATAAAAAGAAAAAATAATTTTCTTATCTGGCTGATTTTTATGCTATAAAGCCCTGAGAAAGCGGGGGATTTATTGGATAAGAAAAAATGATTTTATATAAATATGTGAGTTTTGATTCTGGGTTAAGAATTTTAGAAAATAATACGATAGGGTTTACTCACCTTAATGATTTTAATGATCCTTTTGAAAGTACTGCATTTGGTTTTAAAGATAGAGATGGTTTTCTCAGTAAAGGAGGGCAAAACAGTGGTTTTCGTAATAATTTTTCAAAAAAATATGCCTCGCTTAGTCTTACAATGAATCCATTAGACCGACTTATGTGGGCGCATTATGGCGTCTCTCATACTGGATTGGCTATTGGATTTGATGTTGATGAAGCCGGTTTTAATGATGATGGTTTTATCATTAAAGCTCATCAAGGAAAAATGGAATATTTTGAACAAGAGCCTGAGAGTCATTATATTCCGACTGAAGATGACTTACGAAATATTGGTAATGATGATTATTACTCACTTGATAAAAGTTGTGGCCATCTATTAAAAAGAGCTTTTTTACATAAGCAAATTTGTTGGCAGTATGAGCGGGAACTAAGAATAGTTAAGAATTTACATAGAGCCGATTTAATAAGCTATGCAGGAAAAGAATATAAAAATGAGAAAGATTTTAGTCGGCAGGAATGGTCTTGTATTATTTATGACTTAAGACCTTTATATTTATTTCATTTTCCATCATCAGCCATCAAAGAAATTTATATTGGTGAAAAGACTCTTTCTAGACTAAAAAGGAGTGATGATGTATTCAACTCAAGACAAGAAAATATGTTTAATTCACCAAGAGACTCTTTTAGTGGATTAGTTGGAAATTGTAGATTAAGAGGAATCAAAATAAAAAGAGCTACTGTTGACTATGAATTATGGGATTTAAAGAAAAGTGATATTTAGTTTTTAATAGCAAATTTATGGTTCATCTAATAAAAAAATAGAAGTTTGATTTGCAAAATAGTCATTAAAAAGTAACTCAATGACAGGTAGATTGAGTTGCAGTCGACAGAGGCTTAGCTAAACACAATAATTAGTATCTAACAAGAATACTTAATAACTCAAGGATTGAGGTTGGGAATGAAAATAACGTTTGTATGTTACTTATTGGTGATCTTGCCAATCTGCGGATGGGCGCAACAAACAACTGATATTGAGCAAAAAACGCCAAATAGTGATGCTGAGCTTGTCTTGGATAATGTTCGCATATCAATGCAACGATTATTGAGGTCAACAGACAACGAATATTTTTTGAGTCTTTATATGGATGTGCTTCATCCAAATGCAACGCTTACTTACCTTAAAGACAACGTCACTATCCAATTTAAAGGGGAGCAAAAAGGCGATCAAGTTTTTTTTAAAGCAGAACTACCGAGTGATGATTCAAATGCAATTCAAGAGTTGAAAGGACAGCTTAACTATAAAACGAATGTATTTAAATCTACATTGGTCAATCATGCGGGTGTGATTCGAACAAAGAAATTCGAGCCTGCTTTTAAAGTAAAAAATATTTCTGATGTGAGTTTTAATTTCTATGGCATATCTAAAGCTGACCATCCTTTCAAACGATTAATGACACGTATCGAGGTGTTTGACAAAGCCAATCAAAAAAGCTTGCAAATACTTGAAGGCTTTCAAGCGTTTCCCAATAGTATTGGTTATATGGATGTGAATTTTGATGGTTACTATGATGTAGTGCTCTCTGATTTGTCAGAGGATAAAACGCTTCAAGATCGTCATTTTATTTACTGGATTTATGATTCTGTTCAACAAAAATTTAACCGTGCAGAGCATTACGAGCAAATCGTTGGATTTCCACTGTTACATGGTGATAAACAGCACATCGATTTTTCTAATGGACAGGTTTATGTAATTGTTGAAGGCATTTTGAAACCAGTTGCAGTTAATGCTGAACAAGAAACTAAACAATTAGAAGATCGGACATCATCAGAATCCTCTGTAGCACTTCAAGGGGGAAACTTGGAAAAACGGATTGAAGAACCACCAGTTAACTCTGGTCAAGAGCAAGAGAATGAGCTAGGCAGTGATGTAGATCGTGTTCAAGAGCAAGAGCCTTAAAAATGTGAAAATCTGAATGAGCCTTATGACAAGGCTGTCATGAAACCATCATCATATTGAAATTATGTTCTTTTAAATTTTAGGTATAACATTAATAAAAGGTGTGATGATGGCACTCCTAAACATGCAAGTAATAAAACAAAAAAAATTCTTTGAATTATTGAACATCAAAAAAAATACGTCATTTGAGGATTTTATTCTTCTTCCTGATGCTGATCAGCCTAAACGACATCCTCAATTAAAAATTGCCATTGTGACTGAGACATGGTCACCAGAGATTAATGGTGTTGCAAACTCACTGATGAATTTATGTCTGGGTTTGCAGAAGCGAGGTCATCAAATTTTGTTGATACGTCCTCAACCCAAAGTGAAATGTAAACGGTTTAAACCTGATGCAGAGTGTTGGGTACATGCTCAGGCGATTCCGAAATATCCTACCTTACAGTTCGGTTGGCCACAGTTTTCAAAAATCTCAAAAGCGGTTGACGTATTTCAGCCAGATGTTGTGCATATTGTGACAGAGGGACCATTGGGATTTGCGAGTCTAATGGTAGCTAAGTCCCAGAATATTCCTGTTTCAAGTGGTTTTCACTCTGCCTTTCAAGAGTTTAGTCGATACTTTGAGTTTCCTTTTCTCGTTAAACCTATCTCAAAATATTTAACATGGTTTCACAATAAGACAGACGTGACTTGTGTGCCAAGTTTAGATACACAGCATGCTTTAAAACAAATGGGAGTAAGCGGTGAGTTAAGGGTGGTGGGGAGAGGTGTTGATACCCAATTATTTAATCCGAATAAAAGATCGGAGTTGCTCAGAGAGCAATGGAATGCAAATGAGCATACACGAGTGCTGATTTCCGTTGGTCGGTTGTCACCTGAAAAAGAAGTAGACCAGATTATTCGGACTTTTTTGAAAAAGAAAGGTGAGTTTGATCATTATACTAAATTGGTCATTGTCGGAGATGGACCAGATCGAGTAAGGCTTGAAGCTCTTGCGAATCATCACCCTGATATTATTTTTATGGGAAGTTTGACTGGTGATGATTTGGCATGTGCATATGCCAGTGCAGATGTGTTTATCTTTCCAAGTCAAGTTGAAACCTTTGGAAATGTCGCCCTTGAAGCATTGGCAAGTGGCTTGCCTGTGGTGGCTTATGATTATGCATGTGCCAAACTGCATGTTGTGCACAATGAAACGGGATGGCTGATCCCTCTTGGTGATCTAGATATGTTCGAACGAGCAATGACAGCAACATTGAATCAACCTGATTTAAAAATAATGGGTGAGAAAGCGCATCTTGCAGTTGCTGCAACAGGATGGTTGAAACCTGTTATTGATTTTGAGCAAACGTTATTTTTTGCTGTGCATCGTACTTTATTTCACTAAGTTATCTTGAATTCGTAGATTCTTGTCGCGTGTTTGAGGGTAGTCGGTGAATCAGTCATCTATTCTAATTATGACAAGTATTTAATGAAATCATCATCATAATGAAATGATCCATCTCTAAAGTAAAAGTATGAAAAAAATACAAAAGAGGTGTGATGATGGGAATCATGGACACTGTATTGCCTAGATCGACAACGCAATATGATCACCAGAGGCTAAAATTTAAAAATCAAAACTCCGATCGTGATGTATCGGTGCTTGAGCAATTGGGGCGATCTAGATTAAAAATAGCTGTCGTTACGGAGACATGGCCGCCAGAACTGAATGGTGTTTCATTGTCTTTACTACAGATTTGCAAAGGTCTACAGAAACTTGGTCACAAAATTCTATTGGTACGACCTTCACAAAAACAAATATGTTCGGAATTTTCACCGAACCGTGAGTGTTTGGTGAATGGTCAAACCATTCCGAAGTATGCCCATATGCAATTTGGCTGGCCACAGTATGGCAAAGTGGCTAAAGCTTTTGATGAATTTCAACCAGATTTGGTGCATATCGTGACGGAAGGACCATTAGGTTTAGCGGTACTTCAGCTCTCAAAAAACAAAAAGATTCCTGTGAGTAGTGGTTTTCATTCTGCTTTTCATGACTTTAGTCGTTTTTATGATCTTGCATTTATGGTCAAGCCGATTCAGCACTATCTCAAATGGTTTCATAACAATACGCAATTGACCTGTGTACCAAGTCAGGACTCTGCTGATGCGATACGTAACTTTGGTGTTACATGTCAAGTTGAAGTGATTAAGACTGGGGTGGATGTTGAAAAGTTTTCACCTACTTTTCGAAGTGTGCAACTCAGACGGCAATGGGATGCTTGTGAGAATACAACTGTCCTGCTTTATGTTGGTCGTGTTTCACCTGAAAAGGAAATTCAGGTGTTAATTGATGCCTATTTAAAACTTAAAACACAAACAACGCGCAGATTTAAGTTGGTCATCGTGGGGGATGGACCCGATTATTCGCGTTTGGTTCGTCAAAGCAAACATACCGATATCATCTTTACTGGAAGCTTAAGTGGTACAAATCTTGCTGAATCATTTGCAAGCGCAGATGTATTTGTTTTTGCCAGTCAAGTAGAGACTTTTGGCAATGTCGTCCTTGAAGCAATGGCGAGTGCGTTGCCTGTGGTTGCTTATGATTATGCTTGTGCTAAACAATATTTAGATGCAGAAACAGCATGGTTAGCGCCATTGGGTGAGCCTGCAATCTTGGTTCAATATATTGTTAATCTGCCCCAAAACAAACGCTTGCATGCAATGGGGATGAAGGCAATGAAAAAAGTACAACAAGTCGGATGGCAACATCCAGTTCAACAACTCGAACATGCATTTTATCGTGTCGTGCAGCAGAAAACGCTTACGGCCTGAACGATAGGAGTAGAGTGTAATGAATTTTAAAAATACCAAAATAAAAATACTCGATCTTGATCTAAGAGGATGTCTCTATTTCAATAATCTATCGCATACACAAAGTATTGCACTCATATTTAAAATTATTAGTCGGCTCGGAGATGGAGTTTTTTGGTACATGATGGTGGCGTTGGTGTGGCTACTGCAAGGACCGCAATACACTATTCAAATTTTATATATTGTTGTTGCTGCTTCGTTAGGTACGCTGATTTATAAAATTTTAAAAACAAAAACAGTACGTCCACGACCATACCAAGTTCACCAAGTTATTCATATCGGCGAAAGACCACTAGATCATTTTAGTTTTCCATCTGGTCATACATTGCATGCAGTAATGGCAACAATTGTATTGGGTTATGTAGAGCCTGTCTTGCTGATTATGATGATGCCATTTACCATTTTGGTTGCGTTGTCGCGCATGGTATTGGGATTGCATTACCCAACTGATGTTTTAGTTGGTGCCTTAATTGGGGCGACGGTTGCGAGTGGTATTATCTTGGCTGCTCCAGTATTGAATATCATATTGTGAGGGTAAGTTGATTGCATGGTAAGGCGTACAAAAGCAATATAATTGTACGTCTTGATTTGCTTTTTGCTAAAATTAAGCCATGAATTTACCAAAGATGATTTAGGAATAAGTATGGGTTTACGTTGGACAGACACCCTTGATATCGCAATTGAACTGTATGAAGCCCATCCAGATGTAGATCCACAATGGATCCGTTTTACTGATCTTCATGCATGGGTTTGTGCGCTTCCAGAGTTCGAAGATGATCCAAACAAATCAACAGAAGGATTGTTAGAAGCAATTCAAATGGCTTGGATTGACGAAGCTCGATAATTCATCGATCGAAAAAAACCATTTTTTTACACGCGAAAAGCAGATAATCGCGCATTATTCGGTATAATGCGCCAAAATTTTCATGTCAATTTGACTAAAGGAGCCAATCATGGCTATTGAACGTACTTTATCTATCGTTAAACCAGATGCAGTTGCTAAAAACCACATCGGTGACATCTTTGCTCGTTTCGAAAAAGCTGGTCTTAAAATCGTTGCGACTAAAATGAAACATTTAACTCAAGCTGAAGCTGAAGGCTTCTATGCTGAGCACAAAGAACGTGGTTTCTTTGCTGACCTCGTTGCGTTCATGACTTCTGGTCCAGTTGTTGTATCAGTTCTTGAAGGTGAAAACGCAGTTCTTGCTCACCGTGACATCCTTGGCGCTACTAACCCTAAAGAAGCTGCTCCAGGTACAATCCGCGCTGACTTCGCTGTAAGCATCGACGAAAATGCTGCTCACGGTTCTGACTCTGTAGCATCTGCTGATCGTGAAGTTAACTACTTCTTCGCTCAAACTGAGATCGCTCCACGTACTCGTTAATTCGCAGTATTCAAACCAGATAAGTGCTATACTGCTTATCTGGTTTTTTTATTTCTGAAAGATTTTATTGCTTGAAAATTGAGCATGTTCTTTTATCCCACATTATGGTTTAGGTAATACTCATGAATTCTGAAGTTGTCGCTTCATCCGTCAATTTAGATGAACAACAGCCCACTACTGTTCAAGTACAGCAGGCTGATACTGTACAGAAAGTGAATTTACTTGGCCTGTCACGTCCGCAAATGGAAAAATTCTTTGAGGATATGGGTGAGAAAAAGTTCCGGGCGGGTCAGGTGATGAAATGGATTCATCAGTTCTTCGTTACTGATTTTGCTGAAATGACTAATATTTCAGGGAAATTACGTGAAAAACTTGAAAAGATTTGTGAAATTAAAGCACCAGAAGTCGTGCTTAAAAACTATTCTAAAGATGGAACACGTAAGTGGGTATTTCGTGTAGGTGATGGTGCAGGTTCTTTGGTTGAAACAGTATTGATTCCTGCTGAGGATAAAACGGGTTCGCGTAAAACCTTATGTATTTCATCACAAGTCGGTTGTGCTTTGGACTGTTCGTTCTGTTCAACAGGAAAACAAGGTTTCCAACGCGATTTAACACAGGCTGAAATTATTGGTCAGTTGTGGATGGCGAACTATTCCTATATGGAAGATGTGCCAGTTGCTGAGCGTGAGCGCTCTGTGACCAACGTGGTAATGATGGGTATGGGCGAACCATTATTGAACTATGACGCTGTGCTTAATTCAATGCGTATCATGCTTGATGATTTCGCCTATGGAATGTCTAAACGCCGTGTCACATTGTCAACGTCAGGGGTTGTGCCGAAGATAGATCAATTGGCTCAAGACATTGATGTTGCTCTTGCAATTTCATTGCATGCAACCAATGATGAGTTACGTAACGAATTAGTACCAATTAATAAAAAATATCCGTTAGACCAACTCATTGCAGCGTGTCAGCGTTACATCACTAAAGATGGTAATGAAAGTGCACGTAAGCATGTCACAATTGAGTATGTCATGTTAGACGGGGTCAACGATCATCCTGAACATGCACAGCAGATGATTAAGTTGTTGAAAAATTTACCAAGTAAAATTAACTTGATTCCATTTAATCCATTCCCACATGCACCATACGGGCGTTCGAGCCGAAATCGCATCATTTCTTTCCAAAAAACTTTGTCTGATGCTGGTTTTGTGTGTACGATTCGTCAGACACGTGGGGATGATATTGACGCAGCTTGTGGTCAATTGGTAGGTCAAGTGGCTGACCGTACTCGTCGTGCAGAACAATGGAAGAAAAAAGTGCTAGAACGTAATGAAATTATGCGTTCACAAGGCTAGTTGTATCATTTAGATGTGAATGATTAAGAAGAGGGAGGCATCATTTGAGCAAGCCGATGTATAAAAAAATAGTCATGACGATGACAGTCGCTTTATCTGGATTGCTTTTCTTTGGATGCCAAACTACCAGTGGCGATACGAGCAAAAAGGATCCTGAGAAATCAGTGAAAGTTCGTACCCAAATGGCGGCTGAATATATTCGGAATGGGAATTTAGATGCTGCCAAACGTGTGCTTGATCAGGCATTAGAGGTTAATTCGCGCGATTCAACTGCAAATATGATGATGGGGGTGTTGCTTCAGCAAGAAGGAAGTGACATCAACATGCAACGTGCAGATCATTATTTTTCTCGTGCTATTTCAATTGATCCTAAAAATGCGCAAGCACGTAACAACTATGGTACGTATTTGTATCAAGTGAAACGATATAATGATGCTGTTAAACAGCTTTCAATTGCAGGCGCAACGCTTGGATATGACCAACGTCATCGTGCATTAGAAAACCTTGGACGGATTTATCTCATTCTAGGGGATATACCGAATGCTGAAAAAACGTTCAAACAAGCACTGCAAGTCAATCGTGACTCGACTGTTTCAATGATAGAGTTAGCAGAGATATTTTATCTGCAAAAGAATAATATTGCCGCGCGTCAGCTATATGAGCAATTTGTACTCAAAGTTGGCCAGCAAAATCAAGGTGCGCGAGCACTCTGGATTGGTTTACGTATCGCACGTGCCAATGGTGATAGAACGGGAATGTATGTGCTGGTGAATCAGTTGCGTACTTTATTTCCAAATAGTCAAGAATTTCAACGTTATTTGCAATTACAGTTCAATACTGAGGCCGTATGGAAGTAAATCCTAATTCACAGCAACCTACTGGTTCAAACGTAGCACCTAATGCTTTAGGAAATATTCAACGCCCTGGCGAGTATTTGCGTCAAATCCGTATTTCTCAACAACGTGATCTGGTCAAAGTTGCTGGTGATTTGAAAATGCCAGTAAAAACGCTTGAAGCGTTAGAGCAAGACGAATACAAATCGTTGCCAGAAGCGACTTTCATTAAGGGATATTATCGTTCGTATGCGAAGTATCTCAAAGTTGATGCCTCTGCTTTGATTCAACGTTTTGATGAAATCTATCAAAATGATACAGGTTTACTGCCAAATCATGCTTTGAACAATTCTCCAATTAAAATTATGGGGAAACTTCCTGGCTCGAAAAGCGTACGTAATCGCAAGTGGATTAAACGCATCGTGATTGCGTTAATTATTTTGGGCGTGGCTTGGCTATTAATCTCCGCAATCCAAAAATGGGCTGCTAAAGGTGATTCGTTAAACACTGATACGAATCAATCCAACAATGTCCAAATTCTGACCTTAAACAATGGTACAGGCACGACTGAAGCAGTATCAGGCGATACGATGAATCTCAGTTTTAGCCGCCCTACATCAGTACACATTGTGGACAGTACGGGTAAAGTTTTAGCAACTGGACGCCAATCAACTGCGATTAGTTTGAATGGACAGTCTCCATTCCAAATTCGATTAGATGATGCTCAAGCCGTTTCATTAAGTTTAAATAATGAAAATATTTCATTGTCACCATATACCGTAAACGGAAAAGCTGAATTCCGTTTATCACGTTAATGGGTTAAAGGTAAAACGATGATCGAGAATCCGATTCGACGCAAACCAACACGTAAAATTCGCGTAGGTTCTGTGTATGTGGGTGGCGATGCGCCAATCAGTATTCAAAGCATGACCAATACTGAAACTTGTGATGTAGCTGCAACAGTTGCACAAATTCAACGTTGTGTGGATGCTGGCGCAGATATTATGCGTGTGTCTGTACCGAGTATGGAAGCCGCTGCTGCTTTTGGAGAAATCCGTAAACAAGTGCAAGTTCCACTCGTTGCCGATATCCATTTTGACTATAAAATTGCTTTGGCTGTTGCAGATTTGGGTGCAGATTGTCTGCGTATCAACCCAGGGAATATCGGTTCAGAAGCAAAAATTCGCGAAGTGGTTGCTGCGGCTCGTCACAACGATATTTCAATGCGAATTGGTGTCAATGCAGGCTCTCTCGAAAAAGATATTCAAAAGAAATATGGTGAGCCAACAGGTCAAGCTTTGCTTGAGTCAGCAATGCGTCATATTGATATTTTAGATCGTTTGGATTTCCAAGAGTTTAAAGTGTCAGTGAAAGCATCGAATGTCTTTTTGACGATGGATGCTTATCGTTTGTTGTCACAACAAATTGACAATCCTTTACATTTAGGGGTGACTGAAGCTGGAATTTACCGTACTGGTTCGGTGAAGTCGGCAATTGCACTGGGCGGATTGTTAATGGAAGGCATTGGCGACACCATGCGAATTTCATTAGCAGCGGAACCTGAGGAAGAAATCAAAATTGGTTTTGATATTCTTAAATCTTTGGGCTTGCGTTCAAATGGTATTAACTTTATTGCATGCCCAAGTTGTTCACGTCAAGAATTCAATGTCATCAAAGTGATGCAAATGCTTGAAGAGCGTTTGGAAGATGTACGTACTCCAATGGATGTTTCTGTCATCGGGTGTAAAGTCAACGGTCCTGGTGAAGCTAAAGAAGCTGATATTGGTGTAGTGGGTGCAAGTCCACGTTCACTGGTGTATCGTAATGGTGAAAAGAGTCATTTAATTGACACAAATCAATTGGTTGATGAAATCGAAAATATGGTTCGTCAACGTGTTAACGAGCTTGAAAAAGCTAAATCAAAAGAGATTATTCGCACAGGTTTTTCTGAGTAGATCATGAGTTCAATCGTCGCAATCAAAGGTTTTAATGACATTCTCCCAACGCAAACCCCAGCTTGGAGACGTCTTGAACAGCATCTGTCTGGTTTGATGGATGCCTATGGCTATCAACAAATTCGTTTGCCGATGGTTGAACAGACAAACTTGTTCAAGCGTTCTATTGGTGATGCAACGGATATTGTTGAAAAAGAGATGTATACGTTCTTAGATAAAGGTAATCCTCCTGAGTCTTTGACCTTACGTCCTGAAGGTACTGCGGGTTGTGTACGTGCTATGCTCGAACATAATTTGCTTCGTGGTGCGACACCGCGTGTTTGGTATATTGGACCGATGTTCCGTTATGAAAAACCGCAAAAAGGTCGTTACCGTCAATTCCATCAATTTGGTGTGGAAACGTTTGGTGTTGCAACTCCTGATCAAGATGCTGAACTGATTTTGATGACTGCGCGTCTGTGGAAACGGATGGGTGTTGCGGACAAAGTTCAATTAGAGCTCAATACTTTAGGTGAGTCAGATGAGCGTGCAGCTTATCGCGCAGCCTTGGTTGAGTTTTTAGAATCACATAAGTCAGATTTAGATGAAGATTCGCAGCGTCGTTTAACGACGAATCCACTGCGTATTTTGGACTCTAAAGATGCAAAAACTCAAAGCATTTTAGAAAATGCGCCTAAACTTCATGACTTTATGGGTGAAGAGACGCTGGCACATTTCCAACAATTACAGCAATATCTAACCGATGCAGGTATTTCATTTGTCATTAACCAAAAGTTAGTTCGTGGCTTGGATTACTATAATAAAACTGTATTTGAATGGACGACGACACATCTCGGTTCACAGGGTACGGTTTGTGCTGGTGGTCGTTATGATGGTTTAGTGGGTCAGTTAAAAGGTAAACCAGATCAATCGGTTCCTGCGGTTGGTTTTGCAATGGGTATTGAGCGTTTATTGCTTCTTTTAGAACAAGTAGAAGACAATACACCAGTACGTGATTGTGAAGTATTTTTACTTGCAGATCCTGCGACGCAAGGTAAAGCTTTAGTTTTGGCTGAGCAAATTCGAGATCAACTTGAAGCTGCAAGCAGTTCAATACGTCTGAAAGTTGGCTCTCAAGGCTCGATGAAAAGTCAAATGAAAAAAGCGGATCAGTCCGGTGCAATTTATGCCTTAATCTTTGGTGAGCGTGAAGCTGAGGCGCAACAACTTTCAGTCAAAGAGTTGGCTACAGCAGAGCAGACACAAGTAGCGGTCAATGACATTGTGCCGTTCATCATTGATAAACTATCTTCAAAATAAATTTAAGAACATAAGGAAAGGGCGATCATATGAGCGCAATGACTGACGAAGAACAACTGCATACAGCAAAGTCGTTTTTTAAGAAATATGGATCGGCGTTGATTACGCTGATTCTTCTTGCCCTGATCGCCTTTTTTGGATGGGAATATTGGAAGAAAAAAAACGTAGCAGAAGATCAAATACAGACTGCTAAAGTACAGCTCTTAGTTGATGAAGCGAAAGCTGCAACAACTGATCCTAAAGTAGCGACTGCTTTGGATGGAACTGCTGAAAAAATTGTAAAAGAAAATCCTGATTCGATTCATGCGGTTCAAACGCAATTTGTAATGGCAAAATTGGCTTATGACCAAGAGAATTATGCTAAAGCTGAACGTGAATTGAAAAAAATTGAAAATGCTCAAATCAAAGATGAAGGTTTACAACACATCATTAAGCTTCGTTTAGCAGATGCTCAACTGGCACAAAAAAAATATGATGAGGCTTTAAAAACACTGTCTGGGTTAAATTTGCCCGCTTTCAAAACAACTGTAGATGAAGCACGTGGCGATATTTATATTGCTAAGAATGATATTGAAAATGCGAAAAAAGCTTATCAGAGCGCATGGGATAACTTAATTGCAACTAAACAAGAACGCCAAATCTTACAAATTAAACTCGAAAGTGTTGGCATATTAGTAGATGATCCTGAAATTGAGCGCCCAATTTTAGATATACAAACGGATGAGTCTTAATGGATAGAAAGTATAAAATTTCTTTTGTTCTAGCGACATTGTCGTGTGCACTAATGGCGTGTACAAGCAATACGGTGAAAGAAGAAAAGGTGAAACCTAATCCGTTGCCTAAAATTCAGCAATCGGTGAGCTTAGCACCTATTTTTTCACATAACGTTTCAGCGACTGATGCTGCTGATCCATTGCGTTTGAGAATGGCGAATGATCAAGGTGTTTTATACTTTTTAGATCCTAAGGGACAGGTTTCTGCATATCAAGGTAAGCAGCGTGTCTGGGAAAAACAAGTTACAAAGCTTGGTTTAAGTTCAGGTGTTGAAGCGGCCAATGGGTTAGTGATCGTCGGCAACAAGAAAGGTCAACTGTTTGCTCTCGATCAAAAAACGGGTGATATCCGTTGGACGGCGCAATTAAGTGGTGCAATTTTGAGTGCGGCGCTTATTCAGACTGGTCGAGTGATCGTTGTTGCAAATGATGGTACGGTGTTTGGTCTGGATGAAAAAACAGGTCAACAAGTGTGGACCTATCGTATGCCAAACGAACAATTGAGCTTACGCGGTCAAGCTTCACCTGTGCGCTTAGACCCACGAACAGTGTTAGTGGCATCGTCAAATGCATACGTGTACGCAATTGATAGTCTCACTGGAACTTTGCGTATGCAAAGACGTGTGGCAGTCAGCGATGGTCGTTCTGATATACAGCGTTTAGTTGATGTGGATGCAGATCCAATCGTTGCAGGACAATTGGTTGTAACCACTAGCTATCAAGGCCAAGTCACTGTACTAGATCTAGTTTCGCAACGTGTGATTTGGAGTGAAGATGCAAGCAGTATTAATCGTGCTGAAGTTGCAGGTCGCCAAGTCTTCGTCACGCAAACAGATGGTAAAATTGTATCGTTTGATCTGGTGACGGGTCAGCCGTTATGGACTAATGATCAATTGCTTAACCGTCAATTAAGCAACCCCGTAATGTTAGGTCAGTATTTAGTGGTAGGTGATTATGAGGGGGTACTCCACCTTGTAGATCCTAAAAATGGTCAACTTATTGGTCGTGAAAAAACGCGTGGTGAAGTACGTTCGTTACGTATAGTAAACAATCAGCTTTACTCAGTGACACGTACAGGCGCACTTACAATTTGGCAGAATCGTTAATTTTTTCTCTGCTTATGGTAAACTAGTCGCTGAATACATATTTTAAGTTCGGGGTGTTGAATTTTCAGACCCCGACATTTTTATTTTTAAGTAGATGATTCGTCTAACTTCTTCCACAGTTTCTGATGTTCAGGCCAATTGAGTTGGCTGATCTTGTTAAAGGTTAATCTATGAAACCCGTTATTGCGCTCATTGGTCGTCCGAACGTCGGAAAATCAACGCTGTTTAACCAGATTACCAAAAGTCGTGACGCGCTTGTTGCAGACTTTGCCGGTCTTACTCGTGACCGTAAATATGGTGATGCAGTTTATCAAAATAAATCATTTATCGTTGTAGATACTGGCGGTATCGGTGAAAACGAAGGTGGGATCGACTCTTACATGGCAGAGCAGTCTAAAACTGCGATTCATGAAGCAGATATGATTATCTTTGTTGTCGATGCGCGTGCAGGTCTTCTAGCTTCTGATGAACAGATTGCGCGTGAGTTACGTACACTCGGTAAAAAAGTATTTTTAGTTGCCAACAAAGTCGATGGTGTCCATGCAGAGGCAGCATTGGTTGAGTTTTTTAAGTTGGGTATGGGTGAACCGATGCAAGTGGCTGCAAGCCATGGGCGTGGTGTTCAACAAATGCTCGAAGAAGTGCTTGAAGATGTGCCAGAAGATGACCTAAGTGAACAGCGTGATGAAGATACTGGGCTTCGTCTAGCGATTATCGGTCGTCCGAACGTAGGTAAGTCAACATTAGTTAATCGCCTGTTAGGTGAAGAACGTGTCGTTGCTTTTGACCAGCCTGGTACTACACGTGACTCAATTTACATCCCATTTGAGCGTGATGGTCGAAAATATACGCTCATTGACACTGCCGGTGTTCGTCGTAAAGGTAAAGTGGATGAAATGATTGAGAAATTCTCAATCGTAAAGACTTTACAAGCAATGAAAGATGCCAACGTTGTCGTTGTTGTTGTTGATGCGCGTGAAGGTATTGTTGAGCAAGACTTGCATTTGATAGGATATGCGATTGAAGCTGGTCGTGCGATGGTGATTGCGATCAATAAATGGGACAATATGTCAGAATATGATCGCAAACAATGTAAATTGGATGTTGAGCGTCGTTTTGACTTTATTCCATGGGCAAAAATCCATTTAATTTCTGCTTTGCATGGTACAGGTGTAGGTGAGCTTTATCCTTCAATCCACCGTGCATATGAATCTTCACGTTTGAAAGTATCTCCAGCGAAAATCACTGAGATCTTAAAAGATGCAACAGACGCGCATCATCCACCTAAAGTTCAAGGCCGTGCAATTAAAATGCGTTATGCGCATATCGGTGGTCAAAACCCGCCTACGATTGTGATTCACGGTAATAAAGTTGATAAAACCCCAGCTGACTATCGTCGTTACTTAGAAAACGTGTTCCGTAAAGTGTATAAACTAGAGGGTACACCTGTAAAAATTGAATTTAAAACTTCAGAGAACCCATTTGAAGGTCGTAAATCTCAAATTGACGAGCGTACTGCGGCACGTAAACGTCGTTATGTACAGAAGTTTAAGAAAGCCGAGAAGAAGTTCAAACGCGGTTAATCAATTGTAAATTTAGTCCAGAAAGCCCAAATGTGAAGTTTGGGCTTTTTTTATCATGCGAATAAATTAAGATAAATGGAATCACTGAGAACGTTATTATGACCCGTCATATTCAAATTGATATTTCTAAAATTTCTTCTTTTTTTCAAGTTCCTGAAAATCTAACACGTACTGAAGAAATCAGTCTTAGAAAAAAAATGATTCACCAATATCGTAACTGCTTACTAGGAAGTAAATTAAATAAAACAATAATAAATGAGGATATTGGCCAAACGAAAGATGGAAAACCTTTTTTGAAAAAAATCTCAAACTTTGAGTTTAACCATAGTCATAGTCAACATTATTATGCTTTAGTTACATCACATCATATTCGAGATTTGGGTGTGGATATTGAGGAGCTGAATCGATCAATTCGATTCGAAGCTTTAGCCAAACATGCATTTCATCCACTGGAATATGCGATATGGGCAGAATTGGATTTTGATTCTCGCTATTGGTTTAAAGTCTGGACCATTAAGGAAGCAATTTTGAAGGCACATGGGATGGGAATCCGTATGAGCTTAAATGAGTTGAATACCAATGCCCATACCACACACATGGGTGGGGTTTGTGAGCATCCAGTCTTAGGGGTATTTGCTTATCAGAATTTTGAAATCATGGATTGTATGCTGACAGTCGCATGGCGAAGTGAATACTCTTGCCGTGGTTTTGCAATTCCTCAAATTCAAATCACTCAACATTAAAAAAGCCCATCATTTGATGGGCTTTTTGTATTGAATGTTTATTGAGGAATTTCTTCTTCCTCTTCAAATTCAGGTTTTACTTGAACAATAAAGTCTTGGCGGTTCAGACCACGCCACAATGCAAATGCAGTACCGATATAAATCGAAGAATATGTTCCGACAAAAACACCGACAAACATTGCAATCGAGAACCATTTCAAACCATCGCCGCCCATGATCATCATAGCAACGACCACAAGCAATAGCGTCATCGAAGTGTGGATGGTACGACGTAAGGTTTCAGTCAATGCAATATTGATGATCTCAAGAGGTTCTGCCCCACGAATTTTACGGAAGTTCTCACGAATACGATCCGAGACAACAATATTATCGTTTAATGAGAAACCAATAATCGCTAGAAGAGCAGCTAAAACGGTTAGGTCAAATGGCCACTGCATCAATGCAAAAATACCAAGAGTCACGATAATATCGTGAAATAGCGATAGAACTGCACCCATTGCCAACTTGAATTCGAAGCGAATCGTCACATAAATCAGCATGATAATCAGAGCCAAAGCCACAGCACCTGCTGATTTAATGTAAAGTTCGTTTCCGACTTGACCACCAACAACATCTACCTTGGGTACAGTCACGGTATTATTGTCTAATTGAACTGCGGTGGTAATTGCTTTGGTTAGATCTTCCGCTTCAATATCTTCTTGTACGGGCATACGAACCATTAAATCTCGTTCAGAACCTAAGGTTTGAACAACAGCATCATTAAAACCCGCATCACTTAATGCTTGCGTCACTTCAGAGGGTTTTACAGGATTGGCATAATTCAATTCAGCTGCAACACCGCCAGTAAAGTCTAATCCTAAATTCAGACCTTTAGTCGCGATAAAGAAGATACTTGCAATAGTCAGGATGATTGAAAGCCAAGCTGCTGGCTTTGCAATCTTCATGAAAGGAATTACGCGTTCGTTGTCTGGACGGCCGTATTGTTTTGATTCGAGTTGAGTATTTTCATTCATGATAGATCTCCTAAATGCTCAACTTTTTCAAGTTACGTTTTTTACCGTAAATGATCTGTACAATTGCACGGGTTACTGTAATCGCAGTAAACATCGAGCAAACAATACCAATCATGAGTGTCACGGCAAATCCTTTGATCGGACCAGTACCAATGGCAAAGAGGATAAATGCAACAAGGAATGTGGTTAAGTTCGAGTCAAAGATGGTGTTATAAGCTCGATCATAACCTGCAACAATCGCCTGTTTAGGCGATGCTCCCCATTTGATTTCCTCGCGTATTCGCTCGCAAATTAGAACGTTTGCATCCACCGCCATACCGATGGTAATAACGATACCTGCAATACCTGGCAGCGTTAATGAAGCACCGATCCAAGACATAACCGTCAAGATCATTGCTAAGTTGAATACTAGAGCGAAGTTCGCAATGACACCGAATAAGCGGAAGAATACCACCATCCAAATTGCGACCAAGATGAATCCAATTTGAGTGGATAGTACACCCTTATCGATGTTTTCTTGACCTAAGCTTGGACCGATAACACGCTCTTCAACAAAGTACATTGGCGCAGCGAGCGCACCTGCACGAAGCATTAAAGCTAGCTCAGCTGCTTCTTGAGGTGAATCTAAACCAGTAATACGGAACTGTGAACCCAGTACTGCTTGAATATTTGCTGCATTAATGACGACAGATTCAGTATATGGTGTGCGTACTTCAGTTTGTGCACCTGTTTCAGGATCTTCAACGTAACTGATACGTTGTTTATTCTCAATGAACAGTACCGCCATACGCTTACCAACAGCGCTACGAGTCGCATCTGACATTAACTTACCACCTGCATTATCAAGGGTAATGTTAACTTCTGCTGTACCACTATCTTGTCCAAAGCCTGAAGAAGCATTTTGTACACGCTCACCCGTCAGAATACGATTACGGTTAAGTAAAAGTTCACGACCACTGTCTAAAGACTCATAGGCGAATACTTCTGTCCCTGGAGGTAAGGGTTGACCATTATATTTCCCTGAATAAGGATCAATATATTGATCATTTAGATCAGACACCAAACGGAATTCTAAGTTTGCTGTACGACCTAAGATACGTTTTGCTTCAGCTGTGTCTTGGACACCTGGTAATTCAACCACAATACGGTTGCTACCTTGGGTTTGAACCAATGCTTCTGCAACACCAAGTTCATTAATACGATTACGAAGTGTTGTTAAGTTTTGATCTAACGCATACGACTGAATTTCTTGCTTTGTGGTATCTGTATAGGTTAAACGAAGACTGGCACCATTTTCAGTTGCAAGTGCTTGTTGAGTATATTTATTACCGTTACGACGAAGTTGATCCATCGCTGCTGCACGATCTTCATTGTTAGCAAATTGAACAGTGATCGCATTGTTATTTAATGAAAGACTATTGAATTTGATCTTGTTCTCACGGAATTCGCGTCGCAAATCAGCAGCCGATGTTTCCATGCGCTGCGCAATCGCTTTGTCCATATCCACCTCAAGGAGGAAGTGGACACCACCACGCAAATCAAGACCAAGTTTCATTGGTCGTGCACCGATTTTCTGTAACCATTCAGGTGTTGTTGGTGCGAGGTTTAATGCAACAACATAGTTTTCACCCAGACCTTCACGTAGGATATCTTTTGCTTTTAATTGGGCTTCAGAACTGTCTAAACGTAGAAGGGCAGCATTTTGAGTAAAGCTGTTATTGTGGGATTGGATATTGTTGCTTTTTAATAGTTGCTCTGCTTTTTGAATCACTGTGTCATCAATGACAGAACCAGCTTTTGCACCAGAAATTTGGACAGCTGGTTCATCAGGATACAAACTTGGCAGGGCATATAATGTACTCACGACTAGTACAACTAGAATGAGTAAATATTTCCATGCTGGGTAACGCATTCGCTTTCTTCTTAAAATGAAAAAAGTCGTGCAGCTGCACGACTATTTTATAATTAAAGGTTATTTAGAGTGCCTTCAGGTAATACTGAAATCACACTTGCACGCTGAATTTTAACTTCGTTGCCACGGTTTAATTCAACCACAGCGAAATCACCTTCGAGTTTAGTAATACGGCCCATTAAACCGCCTGCAAAAACGATTTCGCTGCCAACGCCTAAGCTCTCAACCAAAGTGCGATGTTCTTTCGCACGTTTTGCTTGAGGACGCCAAATTAAGAAGTAGAAAATTGCAATGAATACTGCAATCATCAATAAGTTAGCAACTAAGCTTGGTTGTTGTGCAGCTTCACCAGCTGCGTGTGCAGTCGAAATAAAAAGGCTCATTTCATTTTCCTAAACTAAAAATATCAAAAAAGATGATAAAAAATCGGCTTGTTCAGCAATTTACATTGTCTTTTTGCTCAGCGCAAATACTGATGTATTAATCTTGCGGACAAGGTGGTACTTCAAGCCCACGGCGTGCATAAAAATCGTGAACAAAATCATCAAATGTTCCGTTATCTAATGCATCACGCATCATTTCTGCTAAACGCAAGTAATAACGGAGGTTATGGATTGTGCCAAGCATTGATGCAAGCATCTCACCACATTTTTCTAAATGGTATAGATACGAACGGGTAAAGTTGGTACAAGTGTAACAATCACAATGCGGATCAAGTGGGCTTTGATCATGGCGGTATTTCGCATTTCGTATACGCACTAAACCGTCCGTAACAAAATAATGTCCATTACGTGCGTTACGAGTTGGCATTACACAGTCAAACATGTCTACACCACGACGAACAGCTTCAACGATGTCTTCTGGTTTGCCTACACCCATTAAATAACGTGGTTTATCCGCAGGCATTTGCTCTGGAAGATAATCAAGGACTTTGATCATCTCTTCTTTTGGCTCGCCTACAGAAAGACCGCCAATCGCGTAACCATCAAAACCGATTTCTTTTAATCCATTTAGTGATTCTTGGCGGAGGTCTTCATACATGCCGCCTTGAATAATACCAAACAGGGCATTGCGGTTTTTTAACACATCATGATGTTGAGTCTTACAACGCTTTGCCCAACGCAATGAAAGTTGTAGCGATTTCTGAGCTTCTTCGTGAGTCGCTGGATAAGGTGTACATTCATCAAAAATCATCACGATATCTGAATTCAATGTATGTTGAATATCCATCGAAATTTCAGGAGAAAGGAAGACTTTAGAGCCATCAATTGGAGAGCGGAATGTTACGCCGTCTTCTTTGATACTACGCATTGCGCCTAAGCTAAATACTTGGAAGCCACCAGAGTCAGTCAAAATTGGTTTATTCCATTTCATAAAACCATGTAGACCACCGTGCTCACGAATGACATCTAGACCAGGGCGTAGATATAAATGAAAGGTATTTCCTAAAATGACCTGTGATTTAATTTCTTCAATATCACGTGGGAGCATGCCTTTAACAGTACCGTAAGTTCCGACAGGCATAAACATCGGTGTTTCAACGACACCATGTTCCAAGGTTAAGCGTCCGCGTCGAGCGCGACCAGACTGACCTAATTTTTCAAACTTCATAAATTGTCCAAATCGAGGCGAAAAAACAGTTCGCTGATTGATAGCGATAAAGCGCTCTATTTTCCTAGATTCGTGCAGTTTATGCTAGAAAAATTACATTATTCTTAACGACTTGGATTTTTGTTTATGAAAAATTACAAGAGATTCATGATCTTGCTAAACAATGAAGAAACCTGCTTATTCTTTGCTCAGATTTACAGTTTTTGCTGTACCCTAAACCCTAATATGATAAATCGTAATGGATAAACAATGTGATTCTCTAAAATATTGCCACTTTTTAAGGTGGAATCCTTATTTGAAATTAGGGCGATAATCAAAATTTTGTTGCGCTTTATGATCGGTAAATGGGCGAATAGGTTTCTTTGCGAGGCTGATACTGTTGATTAAGTTATTCGGAAAAACTTGAATCAAGTTATTAAACTCTTCGACATTTCGATTGAATATTGAAATTGCAGCACTGACATTTTCATTTTGCTCTTGAATGTCATGCATCATTTGGTTGTAAAGCTGATCAGCTTTGAGATCTGGATAATTCTCAACAACCACATTTAAACTTTTCATTAACGACTGACTTAGCGCTTCAATATACTGAAGCTGAGCTATATCAGATGATTGTGTATTGAGATTTAGGATTTGTTGGCGTAAGGCTGTGATATTTTCTAGTGTTGATTTTTCAAACTCAGTGTATTGAGATAAATTTTGCTCAAGATGCTCTAATGTTTTAATTTTCTGACGTTCAAAATTTGCGACATCTGACCAAGCACGCTGAGAAGCATTGAAATATCGAACGATATTATTTCGAACCCATATTCCCCAAACAATAATCAAAACAAAGATGGAAAGAAAAATGAATAAGCCCACACGCATTACCTAATATGATCGTTATTATGCAACTAAGTTTAGCATGCTCTGTTTGAGTTGTTGATAATTTGGCATGGTTAATGTTCTTAAATAACCGCGCAAAGCGGATATATTTTTAATGTCTTTGATTTCAAGCTTGTGCGTGACTTCAAATAAATCGCGCTCTCCCAAATAGCACATGATTTGGTCATGAGGGTGGAAAATTAAGTCGCCGTGGTGCAGTCGATAAAATTCAATCAGTTTGAGTGTGGTTGATGGCGTCATGATCTTTGCGAGTTGTAAACGATCTGTACCGTAAATCTGAACTTTTTTACGTAGCTCTAAATCACTGCTCTCCCAGCGCTCTGTATATGGTGTGGTGAACCCTTTCTTTCTACTGGTCGTCGCTAATCCTAGTGGTGATATATCAAATACAAATACGCCCCAACGATGACGTTCAATTTTTTTTAATTTTTGTGGTGTTTTGTTTTGCTCAGGCAGATTGACTTCATCAATAAATCGGTAATGAAAAATCATAACAGGGAAATCTTGGTTTTGAGCGTTTTTCCACGTGGTAGAGGCAAATTTTAAAATGTCATTGGCATGGTTGCCTTGGTTAAACAAAGGAAATTTTTGCCTTAGCTGACTTATGATCAAGGTGTTATGTCTATTTGTTCCAAGGTGTGATGGCGTTGAATAAGCTTCTATACCGAATTTAAAACCAATCATTCGCTCTTCAAGAAATGAAATCACTTCATGAATAGGTTTATTTGGTTCATAAATGATATATGCAATCAGGATAAGTATCGCCGCTGAGCTATATGCCATCCATTTTAATGTGTCAAAAATAGGAAAGAGCGAAAAAACAATGAATATGATGGCAAGCGTAACTAAAAATTTAGGTATGCCATTGTGAAAAAAGAGTTGGGTATTCGAACCCCATGGATGTAATCCTTGCAGGATGTCATCAGAATGTTGAGCAGAACGTCCAAGAGCCCAAAGCCGATCAACACTGGCCATAATTTGCTTGTTCTTTCGGGTGCGAAGGTGAAGCAGTTGCTGAACAGAATCAATCGGCATAGATCAGATCCTAATCTTTTACTTGGTCAATCAACATTGCGTCACCATAACTAAAGAAACGATAGCGTTCTTTTACAGCATGTTCATACGCATTCAAAATATAATCACGATTGGACAGGGCTGAGACAAGCATTAATAATGTTGATTCTGGAAGGTGGAAGTTAGTAATTAAGCGATCTACTACTTTAAATTCATAACCAGGATAAATAAAAATCTGAGTATCACCAGTCCAGCCCTTCAGTTGGCCATCATTGGCTTGAGCCGCACTTTCAGTTGCCCGTGTTGCAGTCGTTCCGACGGCAATCACTTTATTGCCTCGATCTTTAGTCGCCTTAATCAACGCCATAGCTTCATCGCTGACTTGGCACCATTCACTGTGCATGATGTGATTTTCGATATCAGTGGTGCGTACTGGTAAGAAGGTACCTGCACCCACATGTAAGGTGACAAATGTCTTGTTTACACCTTTATCTTCAAGTTTTTTTAATAGTTGTTCATCAAAATGTAGAGACGCCGTTGGAGCTGCAACGCTGGCAATTTTTGTAGGATCATTAAATACGGTTTGATAACGTACAGTATCAATATCTTCTGCTTCTCGGTTGAAGTAAGGTGGAATAGGCAATGCACCATACTGATCCAATACATCTAAGATTGGTTTGGAAAATTCCACCACATAGAGATTTTCATGGCGCCCTTGAACCGTAACTTTAACCTCATCTGATCCGACAAAAAGCTCAGCACCTGGTTTTGGTGAGTTACTTGCTTTGATATGGCAATGAGCAATAAATTGATCAAGCATTCTTTCAACCAGAACCTCAATCGCACCACCTGAAGCACGCTTACCTTTCAAGCGAGCTTTCATTACCTTAGTATCATTGAGAACTAATAGATCACCTTCATTAAACAGGTCTAAAATATCGGTAAATTGGTGATCATCATACTGACCATCCGCCTTAAGATGAAGCAGGCGAGAAGCACTTCGTTCTTCAAGAGGGTAACGGGCAATAAGTTCGTCTGGGAGTTCAAAGTTAAAATCAGAAAGTTGCATAAGAATATAAAAATGGAATCAGCAAAAATTTTGGCATTAGTATATGCTTTTTTTCCCCAGTTCGAGTTGAGTTTGGTGGTTAAAAAAGCATAATGCATACTATTGATTTAAAAATAGGCGCTTGAGTCAGGTTTTGCATTGACAAAGAAAAGAAAAACGATATTATACCGAACACAACCTTTCCCGAGGTGGTGAAATTGGTAGACGCGGCGGACTCAAAATCCGCTGTCAGAGATGACGTGTCGGTTCGAGTCCGACCCTCGGGACCAAATACTTAAAGGCCTTCAAGCATATTCAGACTTGAGGGCCTTTTTATTTGTTTTAAATAAATAAAGGAATTTTAAAATTTCAAATGAAGATTTGATGAATAATATAAGATAAGGATTGAGTAAATTTTATTTTAATAATAAATAGTTATGGTTTATTCAATCGATCTTCACTAGACGCTTACGTTTTATAAAGTACGACTCATGCTTTAGCTAGATATTCAGTCCTCAAAAATGCACTTTCTTAATATTTGAGAATGTATTAGTCTTGATGAAATAAGGTTTCATTTCTTTACTGTGAAATGAAAAAATAAAATGTAATCGATCATTATTCCCCTTTACTCCATGGCAGGATGTAGACATGAAAATAGAATTTATAGATGTCGATCAAGCTGATCAGCTCAGTGCCTGCAAAATGTCTCTTTTACTCGGTGTATCAACGCCAAAAAATCAACTTGAGAGTTTTTTAAGATTTGCGCGTGGCATTTTAAATGCGGAGTCAGCAATCTTAGCTTTTCATGATGAACCATATGTGTGGCATTCTTCTCCAAATGGATTTAAAGCTTTTAATGCCAATAAAAAAGCAAAATTATTACCATATTTCGCGGGTCAAACTTCGATCAGTCGTGATCATCCTAATTATTCATCTTTTTCAGCACATATTCATCAACTCGGAGTTGATCACGAGCGAATTATAGCCATTGATTTAAAAGTGAATGATGATTTTTCAATTGGTCAAGTGATTTTATTTGATAATCAGCACCAACCTTTTGATGATCAAAATTTAGAACTGGTTTATGATTTTTCAATGAGCTTAATTCGTATATTAGAGCTTCATTCGGATTATGCGGAACTCAAAGAATTATATGAACAACAATCGGCGCTTAATTTCAGTAAAACAAAATTCTTTCAAATCATTGCACACGATTTACGCGCACCATTTCATGGCTTATTAGGTTTTTCTGATGTATTGGCCAATGAACGTGAAAGTTTGGATGAGGACAGTGTACAGAATATCGCTGAGTATCTACATGATACCGCTCAATCGACTTATAACTTATTGGAAAGCCTATTAAATTGGGCAATGGCTGAAGGCGGGAGATTTGTCTATCACCCTATTCAGTTTGAGCTTAAACAGGTGACAAAAATCGTTTTTGATGTTTTAAACACGTTGGCTGTGAAAAAAAATATTCAATTAATTGAAAGTGTGCCGCAAGAGTTAAAAGTCTTTGCCGACATTAATATGATCACATCAGTGATTCAAAACTTGGTATCCAATGCTTTGAAGTTTACTCATGTGGATGGAACTGGAAAAGTTTATATCGAAGCATCAAAATGCGATCAAGGTGTCGAAATTGCCATTCGCGATACAGGTTTAGGTATGACATCACAGCAAATTGAGAAGCTTTTTCAACCGGATTTGAAGGTATCTATTCGTGGTACATCTGGTGAAAAAGGTGCTGGTTTAGGTTTGGTGTTATGTAAAAGATTTGTTGATTTGAATCATGGTGAAATTTGTGTCAGTTCTCAACAAGGTCAAGGTACGACTTTTAAAGTCATATTACCTGAAGCAGACACTCATGCAGCGTTACCTGCCACCCCAAATACGAGTAATCAAACATCTTTGGAAAAAGTGAACTAAATAGTCCACAAAATGCGTAAGGACTGATATAAAAGAGTTTTAGATTTATTCAGGCTTTTTTTCAAATGAATGCTGATCAGTTGCAAAAAACTCTTAGAGCCAGTCAATACGCGGAACAAGTTTATAATTTACATCAAACATTATTAGAACAAGATTATTCATCTGATCAATTTAATAAATTTTTAAGTACTGAACAAATCTATCACATTGTACAAAAAGAACTTGCTGACATTCAGGATGAAAAAGAATGGATGCAAAAAATTCGAATTTTGCGAGCACGTTTAATGTTTCGGTGGATTTGGCAGGATGCGAACCGCCTCATTTCAGTTATTACATTGACTCGTGAGCTTTCAGACTTTGCCGATGCCAGTATTGATGCAGCCAAAAGCTTCGCTTATCGTCCATTGCAAGCCAAACATGGAGAGCCGATCGGCTATAACGGTAAGCTTCAAGACCTTATCGTGATTGCAATGGGTAAATTGGGGGCTCAGGAACTTAATTTATCCAGTGATATTGATCTTATATTTGCCTTCGATGAGCAAGGTGAAACCAATGGTCGTAAATGTATTGATGTTCAGCAATTTTGCATCCTTTGGGGGCAAAAAATTATTTATTTGTTGGAACATATCACCGCAGATGGATTTGTATTCCGAGTGGATATGCGATTACGACCATGGGGTGATGGTTCAGCACTTGCAATCAGTCATGCGGCACTCGAAAAGTATCTCAGTCAACATGGGCGTGAGTGGGAGCGTTATGCATGGATAAAGGCGCGTATTGTTACAGGAGGAAAGGAAGGGGATGAGCTTCTGGAAATGACTCGACCTTTTGTATTCCGCCGTTATGTGGACTACACTGCTTTTGCAGCGATGCGTGAAATGAAAGCGATGATTGAGCGTGAAGTTCAACGTAGAAATATTGAAGATGATATTAAACTTGGTGCAGGTGGTATTCGTGAAGTCGAGTTTATCGTTCAAGTTTTCCAGTTGATTTATGGTGGTTCAAAACTTGAGCTACAAGACCGTCAATGTTTAGTGAGTCTACATCATTTGGGGGTTGTTGGATTACTTGAACCTGAAGTGGTAGATGAGCTTGAAAATGCTTATTTATTCTTGCGTCGTGTGGAACATGCTATTCAAGCCTTAAATGACCAACAAACGCAATCACTGCCTACTGAGGTTGACCAAAGAAATCGCATCGTAGAAACACTTGGATTTGAAAGTTGGGATGCGTTCTTAGATGTTCTCAATGAGAAGCGCGCTATAGTAACTTATCAGTTTGAGCATTTAATTAAAGAAAAAGAAGTAGATCCATTGGTTGAAAGCTTTAGCCAAATAGAGCAGCAATTGAATGAAGTTTTAGATGAGTCTGCTAAAAATTTGGTTCGTGAATTTTGGTATGGACATGCCATCAAAAAATTACCCGCTAAAGCAGTTAATCGTTTAAAAGAGTTTTGGCCTCATCTGATTCAAGCTGTTCTTGAATCGGATAATCCACAAGTCGCTTTGGTAAGGCTGATGCCACTGGTTGAATCTGTGATGCGGCGAACAGTCTATTTGGTAATGTTAATTGAAAGTAAAGGAGCATTACAGCGACTCGTTAAAATGGCGACTGTAAGCCCATGGATTTGTGAAGAGTTAACTCATTATCCAGTTTTACTCGATGAGTTTTTATCGATGGATTTTGAGTTACCTAAACGCCAAGATTTGGAGGATTCACTCAGACAGCAGCTGCTGCGTATTGAAATTGATCAAGTGGAAGATCAAATGCGCGTATTGCGCTTATTTAAAAAATCGAATGTTTTGACTGTAGCAGCAAGTGATGTATTGGCTGAAAGTCCACTGATGCGTGTGTCTGATGCGCTCACCGATATTGCTGAGGTTTCAGTTCAAGCAACTTTGAATTTAGCATATCAAATTACAGCAAAAAAACATGGTTACCCAGTAGATGCAGATGGTCAGCGTTGTTCAAAAAATCATATGGCATTCAGTGTCATTGGGTATGGGAAATTAGGCGGTATTGAACTTGGGTATGGTTCAGACCTTGATTTAGTCTTTATCCACTATATGGATGAGCAGGCAGATACAGATGGCTTGAAACCAATTAGTGGTTTTGAATTTGCGATGCGTGTTGGGCAAAAGCTCATGTCGCTGATGACAACCCAAACTTTAGATGGTCGTGTGTATGAGATTGATACACGATTGCGTCCTTCAGGAGAAGCTGGGCTTCTCGTCACAAGCCTTAAGGCTTTTGAGCAATACCAACTTAAAAATGCATGGCTTTGGGAGCATCAAGCGATTGTTCGTGCGCGTAGTATAGCGGGTGAGCAAAGCTTAAGAGAAAAGTTTGAGGAATTACGCTGTCGTATTTTAACTTTGCCTCGAAATGAAGAAACGGTGAGAGCAGAAGTGCTAAAAATGCGTCAAAAAATGAAAGACCATTTAGGCTCATCAAATGAGCAAAAAAAAGATGGAATTTTTCATTTAAAACAGGATGCAGGTGGTATCGTTGATATCGAATTTATGGCACAGTATGCAGTATTAGCATGGAGTGGGACGAATCCTGATCTCGCCCATTACTCCGACAATGTACGAATCCTTGAGGATGCCGCAAAAACTGGCTGCTTATCCAGCGCCGATGCGACAGCATTGATTCAAGCTTATCTCCGTGAACGTGCCGAGAGTCATCGTTTAGCCCTTGCAAATCAATCCATGCAAGTGAGTGCTGCGAATTGGCTCGATACCCGTAAGGTCGTTTGCAAGCTATGGCAAAGATTAATAGATCCAACTGCATCAGTAGTTGGATAGAAATGACTGTGTATAAAAATTTGGAGTTTAGGTCATGAATTTGGCTGATCGTGATGGTTTTATTTGGCAAGATGGACAATTAGTTGATTGGCGTGAAGCAAAAACTCACGTCTTAACACACACTTTACACTACAGTATGGGTGTGTTTGAGGGTGTCCGTGCCTACGAAACTCCGAATGGAACGGCAATTTTCCGTTTAAAAGAACACACTAAACGTCTTTTAAACTCTGCCAAAATTTATCAAATGAAAGTTCCGTTTGATCAGGCGGCATTAGAACAAGCTCAAATTGATGTGGTGCGTGAAAATAAATTAGCTTCTTGCTATTTACGTCCAATTATCTTTATTGGTTCGGAAAAGCTAGGTATTGCAGCGACGGATAATACAATTCATGCAGTGGTTGCTGCGTGGAGCTGGGGCGCTTACCTTGGTGAAGAAGCAATGGCGAAGGGTATTCGTGTAAAAACTTCTTCTTTTACACACCATCACCCTAACGTGACGATGTGTAAGGCGAAAGCATCAGGAAACTATACGCTGTCTATTTTGGCACACCAAGAAGTAGCGCACTCAGGTTATGACGAAGCAATGTTGCTTGATCCACAAGGTTATGTGTGTCAAGGTTCAGGTGAAAACGTATTCTTAGTGCGTGATGGCGTGATTCATACCCCTGATATCGCTGGTGGTGCTCTTGATGGTATTACTCGTCAAACCATTATTACGATTGCGAAAGACCTTGGATATGACGTTGTAGAGCGCCGTATCACACGTGATGAATTCTATATCGCTGATGAGGCATTTTTTACAGGTACAGCGGCAGAAGTAACGCCAATCCGTGAATATGATGATCGTCAAATCGGTGAGGGTGTTCGTGGTCCAATCACAACACAAATCCAAAAAGCATACTTCGATGCCGTACAAGGTAAAGACCCTAAATATGCTCACTGGTTAACATATGTGAAGTAATTAATGCTTTGAAAAAAGGACTCAATTGAGTCCTTTTTTAATCATCTTTACCAAAAATATCTCTGGTATACACTTTATCTGCAACATCATTTAGTTTATCGCAATGACGATTACTAATAATTAAATCTGCTCTTTTTTTAAATTCTTCCAGTGTTTTGATGATTTTTGAGTTTTGAAAATTTTTCTCTGAAAGTGTGTGTTCGTAAATAATGATCTTGATTCCTTGTGCTTTGAGACGACGCATAACACCTTGTATTGCTGACGATCGAAAATTGTCTGAACCACTTTTCATGACCAAACGATATATCCCAACAACGCTAGGGCATCTCTCCAAAATAGACTGTGCAATAAAATCTTTGCGAGTAATATTCGCATCTACAATGGCTTGAATTAAATTGCTTGGAACTTGGTCGTAGTTGGCGAGTAATTGTTTAGTATCTTTAGGAAGACAATATCCGCCGTAACCGAATGATGGATTGTTATAAAATTTACCAATTCGAGGATCTAAACAAACACCCTCGATCATTTGGCGAGTGTCCAATCGGTATATTTGAGCGTAAGTATCTAGTTCATTGAAGAATGCAACGCGCATAGCTAAATAGGTGTTTGCAAAAAGTTTGATTGCTTCTGCCTCGGTGGAGTCAGTGAACAAGACTGGACAATCTTTTTTATAAGCACCCTCTATGAGCATGTTTGCAAATTGATGTGCTCGTTCAGAATTTTCACCCATTATAATTCTTGAAGGATATAAGTTATCCAGCAATGCTTTTCCTTCTCTGAGAAACTCAGGTGAAAATATAATATTCTGTGTTTCAAATTTACTTTTTAGTTGTTGGGTGTAACCTACAGGAACTGTCGATTTGATAATGATCGTCGCTAATGGATTGATACTTAAAATCTCAGTGATCACAGATTCAACACTTGAAGTGTCAAAATAATTGGTTGTAGGGTCATAATCAGTTGGTGTCGCAATAAGAATATAGTCTGCCTGAAAATATGCATCCACAGCATTAGTTGTTGCTTTAAAGTTTAATAGTTTATTACTTAGAAAATCAGTGATTTCTGTGTCTTGTATAGGTGAGATTTTCTTGTTCAATAAATTTACTTTATTTTGATCAATGTCTAAGGCGGTGACTTCATGATGTTGCGCTAAAATCATCGCATTTGAGAGACCGACGTACCCAGTGCCGACAATAGTAATTTTCATTATTTTAGTTCAAGCCAGATTAAATTTAATTTGACAAAATAGGGTTTCTAAGACGTGACAATTTAATGAAGATTTGATTTCAATTTTGACGAGTTTGAATTCTTATCGTTCAAGAATATTTTAACTCTGTGGTATGATGCAGCTATTGATTAGGTGGAATAAAACGGCATGTCAATACATGAAAACAATGTCTTATTAGAAGAAGAGATTGCACAAGAACAGAACATTGTTTTGTGTATGAAGTGGGGAACCAAATATGGTTCTGAGTATGTGAATCGTCTTTACAATATGGTGAAACGACACACGACTGTTGATTTCCAGATGGTTTGTCTCACTGACCGTACAGAAGGAATTGATCCAAATGTTAAATGCTTTCCTATTCCACCGTTAGCATTGCCTGAAGGCGCGCCTGAGCGTGGTTGGAACAAACTTTCAACTTTTGAGCCTGACTTATATGGCTTAAAGGGAAACGCGCTATTTTTAGATTTGGATGTTGTTATCGTTGATAACATGGATGATTTTTTCACTTATCCAGGTGATTTTTTAATTATTCACGACTGGAAACGACCATGGCGAATCACAGGTAATAGCTCAGTATATCGTTTTAAATTGGGCGCTTTCCCTGGATTATTACCATATTTTCGTGAGAACTTTGATGAGATCCGAAAAAAATTCCGTAATGAACAAGCCTATTTGTCATGGTATGTAGATAAACATGCGAAGCAAACCTATTGGCCAGATAGCTGGTGTAAAAGTTATAAATATCACTGTTTACAAAAAATCCCAATGGCGTTTTTTAAGCCACCAGTAAAACCTGAAGGTGCTAAAATTATTATTTTCCATGGTGAGATTAATCCACCTGATGCTGTGAATGGTGGCGGTGGTAAATGGTACCGCTATGTGTTGCCAAGTCAATGGATTAAGGATGCTTGGCAATAATAGTTGCCTTTTAATGGTGGTTTATAATGCCTGTTAGAAAAAAAAGTAAATTCGAACAATGGTTCTCCTTTAGTCGGCATCAACGTCGTTTTGGTGCAGATGAGGTCTATGCTCAATTTGAAGGTATAGATATTAATGCGTTGAAAGAAAACTTGATTGAAGGTGATGAAACACGCTATACCCATGGATCAGCGAAAGATTTGAAGCAGCATATAGAGCAGCTCAAAGATGAGTTCGTAGGTCAACCTGCGTTGAATCATTATCATGCTAGTCTAATTGTATTGATGCGCCGAGATGTTGATACGACAGATAACTATCTAAAATTTAAATCTTTATGGCTTAAAGAGCGAGATTTTTTACTGAAATCCTTAAATATACGATGGTTAATTTCAGCGTGTGATACTTTCATTGATCATGATGAAGATTCTCTTCTGAAAGCAATTTTGATGAATGCTGTGGTTCTTATTAATACTTTAAAGCTTCAGGAAACGGAACGCTATTTATGTGATCATCAGATGGAAGAAAATCTAGAGTGTCTAAATCATTTACAGTCACAACGTTATGCTCTATTTGATGGTACATCTGCTTTTGCAGTGGGTACTGATGATACATTGAGAAATATGCGTTGGCGTTTAGACCAGATATGTACTGATCATCCATTAGGTCAATTGGTTATTGAAATTTTTGAGCGGATTAATCAAGACGTTAATGATACTGTCTATGTGCGTTTTAAAAAAAGACATACGCGTGAAAAAACACGTTGGTGGTAATCCATGCAGATCTTGATTATAAATCTTGAGCGTTCAAAAGAGCGTTTGGCTTTTCAGACTCAACAGTTTGATGATCTGGGTTTATCTTTTCAGCGTTTAGCTGCTGTATCAGTTGATGATATCGATGATTCACAATATCAATTATTAGGGTTTGGTTGGCAAAGACCTTTGCGTAAGGTGGAGGTAGCATGTTTTTTGAGTCATCAGAAAGCTTGGGAAACTGTTATTAAAACTAATGAACCAGCATTGATATTAGAGGATGATGCAGTCTTATCATGTCATATTCCTCAGTTACTTGAAGAAATACAAAATTATAATTTTAAAGATATAGATTTAATTAATTTTGAAGTACGTAGTCGTAAAAAAATTATTTCTAAAAAACCAGAATATCAATTAGTCGCTGGACAAACTGCGCTATATACTCTATATCAAGACCGAACAGGTGCAGCAGGATATTTACTCTATCCATCGGGCGCAAAGAAGTTATTACAACGTTTAGCAGAAACCTCACCTGCAATTGCTGATGGTTTTATTTTTAGCCATTATGGATTGAAGAGTTTACAAGCTGAGCCTGCCGCAATTATTCAAGAAGATCAAATGGTAGCTTATGGTCTTGTACCTGCTGAGCAGTTTGAATCAGTGATCGGACGTTCAGAACATCACAAGCCAATTTATTCTTCTGCTATGGAAAAAAGAGTATTTAGAAAGAGACGGATCATCGGTCAGTTGGCTATGGGATGTCGCTATATGCAAGTCATATTTAAAGCGCAAAAGCGATTTATTCGTCTTGATAAGGCACATTTTTAACAATATTGAATATCGAATTATGAAGAAAAAAAAGGTTGTACTTGCTATTTTTACTTTACAAGGTAACGGTGCTGAACGTTTCGCATTAACTTTAGCCAAAGGTATAAATAATGCAGGACATGAAGCACATATTGTTTATTTCAAAGATATTATAGATTTACCTATTCCTGATGGAGTAGAGACACACTTCTTTAATTATCAAAAATTTCGTGGCATACCTAAATTTATGCGCCAAAGTATCGCTGCCAAAGCCTTTGATCGCTTTGTGCGTCAACAGATTGGTGAGCCAAATTTGGTACTGTCCAACTTATATCCAGTCGATTTTATTTTAAGTCGTAGTCAGTTGCCTAATGTACATTTGGTAATTCATAACACCACTAGTTTGGAGTATGGACAACGTCTGACTAAGGCCTTTAAAAAGCAGTTGGCCAAAGTGTATTTAGCCAAGCCTTGTGTAGCGGTTAGCAAAGGGGTGGAAGCTGATTTTAAAGATATTTTTGGTGCTGATAGCAGGGTTCAGACAATCTACAATCCAATTGATGTCGATGCTGTTCGACACGCTGCATCAGAATTTATTCCTGATCTACCTCAGCCTTATTTGGTCAATGTTGGTAAATTTAAGCAGCAAAAACGTCATGATGTGTTGATTCGTGCGTATGCACAAGCACAGCTGGATCTGCCTTTGGTCTTGGTGGGTACAGGCGAGCTGATGGCTGACAATCAGCGTTTATGTCAAGAACTAGGGGTATCGGATAAAGTTCACTTTATCGGCTTTCAAAATAATCCGTATCCGTTTATTCAACGTGCACAAGCGATGGTCGTATCCTCAGACTTTGAGGGATTTAGTATTGCAATTTTAGAAGCATTAGCTTTAAATACGCCGGTTTTAAGTACGGATTGTCCATCTGGTCCTAGTGAAATTTTAGATAAAAATTTTTTAGTTCCAGTTGGTAATATTGATAAGTTAGCTAGTAAGATGTCTGAAATTTCATCATGCGATAAAATCTATAATCCTAGTTTATCTCGAAAATTTAAAGTTCAAACGGCTGTTGATGAATATTTAAGCCTTGGTGATTGTAGTGTACAAAGTTGAAGAAAAAATCAAGTTATCTGTCATTATTCCTGTTTATGGTGTAGAAGACTATATTGAAGACTGTATATCATCACTTTATAGTCAATTAACTAAGGAGGTGGAATGTATTTTTATTAATGATGGTTCAAAAGATAGATCTATTGATATTTTAAAGAATTTTTTAAATAAACAATCCTTTAAAAAAAATATTAGGATTATTGATCAGGATAATCAAGGGCTAAGTATGGCACGTAATAATGGTGTTGATTTAGCTGAAGGAGATTATGTATCTTTTATTGATTCTGATGATTATGTCCTAAATGATTATATAGAAGAAATAATTAATGTGATTGATCATAACAAGAATGTTGATCTTATACATTTTAATGCGATCGAGGAAAACAAATTTTTAACTCAAAAACCACTTGTATTAGCTGATCAAATACAGTTAGTTAATAATGTAAATGAAGAGTACTTAAAGAGAATTTTTAAAAAAAACAAGTGGTATGCATGGTTGAGGGTTTATAAAAAAGACTTATTAAAAAACATTAGATTTCCTAAAGGTTATTATTTTGAAGATATGCTTGCTGTGCCGTTTTTATATAATGAAAATATAAAAATTTATGAATTAAATAAAACACTAATTTTTTATAGGTATAGACCATCTAGTATAAGTAATTGTAGTGTTAATGAAAAACACTTAGAGAGTTTATTTTATGGGGTGGATTTGTTTAGAGACAATCGTGATAAGTGTCATTTTAAACAAGTGTATATTCATTTAATATTAGGATTATTTAATAATTATATAAAAATGAATTTTAAAAAGTATTGTCGTTTTATCAACTCAATTAAGTCTAAAGATTTGAATTATATTAAAAATAATTCAAATGAGTTGCATTGGAAAGTAAGGTGGATGTTGAAAACCCCTAAATTTTTTTACCTATACAAAAATTGGCTAGGTCTTAGAAAACATAAATAAATATAATAGGGTATTTACAGTGTTCTATTATTTATTATCCGCATTTCCTTTAATCACCATATAAATAAGTGCGGCGATTGAACCAAAAGCTGCAATAAAACTACTCGTACTAAAGAACACGATACGCTGATAAGTGGTGAGGTTAAATAATTGTTCATTCAAGATATAACGCATAAATGCCCATTGCACGATGCAAAATACAATAATAATGATTGTATGACGACGAACATCAGGACGCATAGCCATATGAATGAACTCTTAAATATTTTCTGAGATTATGCCATTTTTGAGCGTTTATCTCAATGAAATAAAAACCCTGCAGTTGCAGGGTTTTTATTTAGATCAACAAACGTTATTCTTGTGATTCAGCTTTTGGTTTTTCACGTAAGCGAATACCAAGATCACGAAGTTGAGTTGATTCAACTGGTGCAGGAGCTTGTGTTAAAGGACATTCCGCAGTTTTCGTTTTCGGGAATGCAATCACATCACGAATAGAAGAACCACCTGTCATTAACATCACAAGACGATCTAAACCGAATGCTAAACCACCGTGTGGAGGTGCACCATAACGTAAAGCGTTCAATAAGAAGCTGAATTTCTCTTCTGCCTCTTCTTCACCAATACCTAATGCTTCAAAAATTGCTTTTTGCATTTCTAAGTTATGAATACGAAGCGAACCACCACCGATTTCAGTACCGTTAAGTACCATATCGTAAGCAACAGACAATGCAGCACCTGGGTTATTCTTCACTTCTTCAACGCTAGATTTTGGCAATGTGAATGGGTGGTGAACAGAGGTCCATTTACCATCATCAGTTTCTTCAAACATTGGGAAATCAACAACCCAAAGTGGTGCCCACTCGCAAGTTGCCATCTTCATGTCATGACCGACTTTGATACGTAAAGCACCCATTGCATCGTTTACAACTTTCGCTTTATCTGCACCGAAGAATACGATATCGCCATTTTCAGCACCCACACGTTTTAATAGATCAAGCACGATTGGCTCGATGAATTTCACGATAGGAGATTGTAAGCCTTCGATACCTTTTTCAAGTTCGTTAACTTTGATATACGCCAAACCTTTTGCACCGTAGATACCTACAAACTTAGTGTACTCGTCGATTTGGCTACGTGGAAGAGAGCCTGCACCCGGTACGCGAAGCGCAACAATACGACCTTTAGGGTCTTTAGCAGGACCTGCGAATACTTTGAACTCTACGTCTTGCATTAAATCTGCAACGTCAACGAGTTTAAGTGGAATACGTAAGTCAGGCTTGTCAGACGCATAGTCGCGCATTGCATCTGCATAGGTCATACGTGGGAACTTATCAAATTGAACATTAAGAAGTTCTTTAAACATCTTAACTGTTAAACGTTCCATTAAATCCATAATGTCATCGTCACTCATGAACGATGTTTCAACGTCGATTTGTGTGAATTCAGGCTGACGGTCAGCACGTAAGTCTTCGTCACGGAAACATTTAGCAATTTGGTAATAACGATCAATACCACCCACCATTAACAATTGTTTAAACAACTGTGGTGATTGCGGAAGAGCGTAGAAACTACCATTTGATACACGGCTTGGAACTAAATAGTCACGCGCACCCTCAGGAGTCGCACGTGTCAAAATAGGTGTTTCAACGTCTAAAAATCCATTTTCTTCGAAATAGTTACGAATAAGGTTTGTTAATTTAGAGCGGAAACGTAAACGCTCTAACATTTCTGGACGACGAATGTCCAAGAAACGATACTTCAAACGAATTTCTTCTGAAATATTAGTATTATCATCATTTAATGGAAATGGTGGAGTTTCAGACGCTGCTAGAACTTCAATTTCTTTACCTAATACTTCGATTTGACCACTCACCATGTTGGCATTTTCAGTACCAGCATAACGACGGCGAACACGACCAGTAATTTTTAATACAAATTCAGAACGAGCTTTATCAGCTGTTTCGAAAGCTTCTGGTGTATCAGGATCAATAACCACTTGAACTAGACCATCACGGTCACGCATATCAAGGAAAATTACACCACCATGGTCACGGCGACGGTGTACCCATCCGCAAAGTGTAACGGTTTGATCAATTTGAGCTTCGGTTAATGAACCGCAGTAATGAGTTCGCATCATAGCGTTAAAAATCCAACTATATGGGTTAATGAAAGCGTATACGTAAACAGCGTAACGCCTTTATACAAAGGGTGAATTATGCCTCTTTGAGACTACAGTCACAAGGAGAAGATTATGAAAGCACTATTATTTAATGCAAATTTAAAATTAAGACGATCCTTCGAATAATTCCAATTGATCTAAGATTTGAAAAACAAGCGTACAAATCGCAAACGTCAATAGAAAGCCTCTAAAGAAATAATTAATTGAGAAGCCAATGTAACCATATAGGTCATTTAAAATGGCTGTATTGTAATTAGAGTGGAAATGAATAAATCCAAATAATCCACCTAATATTGAAATTAGCACGGATACCACAGCAAAAATAGTGATAGAACGGGTTACTCTGAATGATTGACGGTAAGTACAAAAATACTGTTTTGCAAACCATAAAATAAAGGGCAAAACAATAATAGAGGTACCGACCTGTAAAATTCGATGGAGGGGGTAGTGTTGTCCGAAAATATTGATTTGTTTAGCTAATAGGTCATGAAAAGCAAAGGTTCTGTAATCAACATGAGTTAAACCATCCCAAAGGATATGACTGCTGATACCCAAGATTAATGAAATATTGATCAGCACCAAGAATTGAAAGACAGATCTAAAGTTCGAGAGTTTTAAGGGATTGTAAATACCAACCCATCTAAAAAAAGTAGGTCGTAATAGTGCATACCACAATAGACAGAATGCCATTCCCACCAATAAATTGGGATATAGCAATGCGCTCCATTGATGTGAGATTTGGATATGTTCGTCTGTAAAAAGACGAAATAAGTCAGGGACCATGCAACCAATTGCTAGAGCAGAAATAGGAAGTGTTCCTTTCGATGCTTTATGCAAAATTGGTGCGAGTACAGCATGTGAAATTGTAAAGGGCATTGCTGAAATATATCAAAAAAATGCTATCCGAATTTTATAGATTAACATTGATATGTAACCCATTGGTTTAATTATATGAAGGTAATTAATTTGGGGTAAATGAATGAAATATGATTGAAGTTTGGTTGAAATGTTATATTATAACAACAATTGTAAATTCTCGAATTTTGAGCTTGTCGTATGAACTTTCATAAAAATATCATTACTGCCTCCGTCTTGGCAGTGATAGCATCCGCAGCACATGCTGATCAAAAACAAAAAAATGTTCAATTAGATACAATTTCTTCTACCGCACATCCATTGGTTCAAACAGCTGCTGACTTCGCTGTAGCAGATCATGTGATTGATCAAAAAAAATTATCTGAAAGACCAACAACCATAGGTGATGCGTTAGCCGATGAGTTGGGTGTTTATTCTAATCAGTATGGAACAGGTGCAAGTCGTCCTGTGATTCGTGGCCAAGATGGACCGCGTGTAAAAGTTTTACAGCATGCTTCTGAAACTGCAGATGTATCAACACTTTCTCCTGACCATGCCGTAACGGTTGATCCTATTTTGGCGAAGCAAGTGGAAGTTATCCGAGGACCTTCAACATTGCTTTACTCAGCTGGTACTGTGGGTGGTTTAGTCAATGTGACTGATCAAAAAATACCGACACAAATGCCAGCTAATGGTCTAGAGGGGCAAGTAGGCGTCCGCTATAACTCTGGGAGTGATGAAAAACTTGCAAGTGCAGGTGTAACGGCCGCTATAGGTGAAAATTTTGCACTTCGTGTTGAAGGCACGAAGCATAAAGCCAATGATTATATCCCTTTCAAAGGTTACTTCACTGAACATCATCATGAGGGTGAGACAGAGCCTCATCGTGAAAGTGCTAAACGTGTAGAAAATACCTTCTCAGAAGGTCAAACAGTTAATGTCGGCGGCTCATGGATCCATGATCGAGGTTTTGTGGGGCTGTCATATAGTAATCGACAAGATAAATATGGATTACCTGGTCATAGTCATGAATATCATGGATGTGAATTGCATGGAGATCATTTCCATTGTCCACCACCTAATTCAGCGCACGACCATGAACACGAAAATGCTGCAGGTCCATGGGTTGACTTAAAATCTGAACGCTATGATTTGCGAACTGAATTAAATGATCCATTAAAAGGATTTGAAAAGCTGCGAGCTCATTTAAGTTTTACAGATTACGAGCATGATGAACTAGAAGAAAATGAAGTTATTAGTAACTTTAAAAGTAAGGGTTATGATGGTCGTTTAGAGTTGGTTCATATACCGTTGTTAGGTTGGGAGGGTGTTGTAGGTGTACAAGCATCTCAGCAAAAAATAAAACTTAATGCGCCTGAGGGACATGACCATGATGAAGTTGATCATGGTGACCATGATCATAGTGATCACGATCATGAACATCATGGTCATAGTCATGATGTTCTGATGGCGGATACAAAAACCAATAAGTACAGTTTATTTGCACTAGAACATAAACAGATTGGTCCTGTGCATGTCGAATTGGGCGCTCGTGTAGACCATCAAAAAATTGATGTCGATTCCAATCAAAAGAACTACTCAGGGACTGCTGTTTCAGGATCAGCTGCAGCTAATTGGGAGTTCGCGCCAAATTATAAGTTGTCTCTAGTGGGGTCTCATCAACAACGTTTACCGCTAGCTCAAGAGTTATATGCAGATGGTCTTCATTTTGCAACAAACACATATGAGCTAGGTAATCCAGATATTGATAAGGAAACATCAAATAATCTAGAGTTGGGTCTCCATTATGAAGGTGATCAGCTCGATTATCATGTTCATGTTTATCACAATTGGTTTGAAGACTATATTTATGGTGCAACTGTAGCTCAACAAGGCAATTTACGTGGACTTAAATATACGCAGGATAAGGCACGTTTTTATGGAACTGAGGCTCAGCTAGGCTATCAAATTAATGATACTTACAAGGTGAGTGTGTTTGGTGATTATGTAAGAGGCAAGATAGAGGGGGAAAATGCTCCACGTGTTCCTGCTGGACGACTTGGTACAAAGGTGGAAACCAATTTTGCTGATGGTTGGTCTGGTTTAGCTGAGTATTATCATGTATTCACGCAAGATAAATTTGCTGACTTTGAAAAAGAAACCCAAGGTTATAACATGGTCAATGTTGGTGTGTCTTATGCTGGGCAGTTAAACAATCGCAACGATTATCGGGTTTATTTAAAAGCAAATAACTTGTTGGATGATCAGGTTTATTCGCACAATTCATTTTTATCGAATATTCCACAAATTGGACGTAATTTTACCGTCGGCGTTGAATACGGGTTCTAATTTAATTCAACGTGTTAAAAACAGTTTAATGCTTGAAAAAACGTAAATTAAAACCTAGTCTGAAAGTATCGGACTAGGTTTTTTGTTATGCGTCTATTTAAACGAATTCACCAAAAATTAAATTGGTCAAACCGACGTTATGTTGGTCTGATTCTCGGTATGCTGAGCATCGGCTATTTAGCCTCAGCGCTATATCATATTTATAAACCATTACCAGAAGGGCTTAATTATTCCGGTAAATTACGGCATGCAAATGTGAAATTCCTAGCAGACCAAACTTATATAGATACGGCGGGTCAGCGACAGCAGCATCAGATTTTTGATGAAATTCTCAATCTTATTGAGCAAGCGCAAACCACAATTGTGTTAGATATGTTTCTGTTCAATCCTGAAACTGGTCAGTCTCAAAATCAACATCGCGCCTTAACACAAGAACTGACCCAAGCACTCATTCAAAAAAAGCGTCTAACACCGAATATTGAAATTAAATTAATCACTGATCCTATAAATTCAGTTTATGGTGGAATAATCCCAGAGCACTATCGACAACTCAGACAAGCAGGAATTGATGTCATAGAAACAGATTTATCACCATTACGCGCATCGAATCCACTGTGGTCGGGCATTTGGTATTTTTGTTGTCAGAGTTTAGGTAATAATGCTGAGAAAGGTTGGTTAAATAATCCTTTCGGGGAAGAAAAAATTACCATTCGAAGTTATTTAAATCTTTTTAATTTTAAAGCGAACCATCGTAAAACCATCGTAGTGGATACATCCGAGGGATGGAAAACACTAGTGACTTCGATGAACCCACATGATGGAAGCTCACGCCATTCCAATGTAGCACTTGTGGTCGAAGGGCATACAGCTGTCGATATTTTAAAAACTGAACAATCAGTGGCTTTATTTTCTAAAGCAAATATTCCAATGGTTATTGTGGGAGATGTGCCAGAAGATAAACTGTTGCCGCAAGTGCAAGTACTGACAGAAAAAGCAATATATGATGAACTGCTGAAACTGATTGAATCTGCTCAAGGTGCTGATGCAAAAATAGATTTGGCAATGTTCTATTTATCAGAGCGAGAAATTATTGAAGCCTTAATTAAAGCTCACCAACGCGGTGTTGAAGTTCGTGTATTACTAGACCCGAACAAAGATGCATTTGGACGTACTAAAAATGGTATTCCAAATCGTCCTGTCGCGACAGAGCTCTATAAAGCTGGAATAGACGTACGCTGGTGTAATACACAAGGTGAGCAGTGCCATTCAAAAATGATTATTAAGCGTAGTTCAAATCAGGTTGAACTGATTTTGGGGTCGGCTAATTTTACTGCTCGTAATTTGAAAAATTATAATTTAGAAACTGATTTACGTGTTATTGGCTCTTCAAATCAGCAAGTTTTTAAAGATGCAGTACAGTATTTTGATACTGCTTGGATGAATTTAGAGGGTAAGCAAATGAGTGTTGATTACTCAGAATATGCAGAAGATTCAATAATGAAATATGCCATTTATCGATTCATGGAATGGAGTGGTCTCTCAACCTTCTAAAAAAATCCCTCGAAAGAGGGATTTTTTCATTTATGGATTCGGTGGAACTAATTTATCGAGTTCCTTATCATCAATCTGATCGAGCTCTTTAATATCGGTTTTAATTTTCCACTTAGACTCATCCTCAACAGGTTGAGGTAAACGTGCTTCTAACCAATCACAAACCACATCTGGCGTAAAATCAGGATGATTACACTGAATCACCCAAGATAAGAATTGTTTCGCCTCACCATTCATATAGGGTGGAGGAGACACTGGTAAAAACTGAGTGGGTAGGCGTTCATTTTTAGAAATGTAATTTAATACATGACCAAGTTCTTGAACCGTTTGCCAAGCTAAGGCATGGTCGATATTGATTTGAAATTTAAACCACCATGCATGTTCACCATCAGTGCCATAAGAATCGATATAGTTTTCTTGGACACTCGGAACTTTACAAAAAAATTGGTGCAGGCGATCAAAACTCATTTCAGGCACGGTGGATAATCTCGCAAAGTTAAAAATGGTTAGTCTAGCAGATTTACAAACAGACTCATGCAGATAAATAAAAGGTCTAAAGTATTAAATTTAAAATTTTAAATAATGTTCAAGATTTCTACATGATTGATCTATATTTAAGCTTTAGAATGAATTTTGAAAATAAAAGTAATCTTAAATTTGGAATGAGGTAATAGAGATGAACAATACATTATTGGTTAAGACTCTATTGGGTTCAGTGATTCTTTTAATAACGAGTCATACTTTTGCAGATAGTTGGGGTAATTACCAAGGTTCTAAGGTTCGACCTGTAAAACCAACACAGACTCCAATATATACTGGTAATGCAGATCGTCTAAGTAAGCCAGTCCCATTGCAACAACCACGTTTTGCTCAGAATAGACCTCAATTACAGCGACCATATCCTCCTTATCCAGCGTATCCGCAGCAGAATGGGATTACAGTGATCTATCAACAGTCTTTACCGACCACGACGACATATTCTAGCAAGCAGTCAAGTTTCGTAAATGGGCAGGGTGGTACTATTGAAATGAGTCAGTATATGCTGATTTCAGATTGGCGTCGTTATGGTCTTCCTGCACCACAAGTTGGAATGCATTGGATATACCAAAATGGTCGATATATCCAGATGCCAAATGATCGTTAGATGCTTGTTCCAACTTGCCTAAACCATCTCTATCTAAGCCAACTCATCATCTTCAGGGCGTGGTGTTTTTCCAAATGGTAAAGGTTTATCTTGGTGTTTATCTCTGATCACTGATGGAAAATTCCAAGAAGCAAAACGCACGACCAATATAGCGAATGCTAGGATTAAAATTGATCCTGTAATAATGACTAAATCAATATCAGCTTTATGGTCATGTTGAATATCTGAAATTAACAGACGTGTCAGGGCAGTGATGGCGATATAGATCAGAAATCTGACGGGCATATGATTGGTCTTAAAATAAATACCTACCATCGCACCTAGCTCTAAATAGATAAATAACAACAGAATGTCATCAATCGTTGCATATTGTTTTACCGTAAGAATATCAATCACGGTATGTCCTGCAGACCAAATTACCATGCAGCCAATAATAAAGAGCGCAATATAGTGGAAGCTCTCAACTGCTAGATTTCCAAAACGATCTAATAAGGATTCGATTTTTTCTACGCTAATATCTTTTTTAATCATGACATCTCCTCCTTTGAAAAAACCTGATGGTTTCATTGGAGTGATGCAAAATTCATGCTCATCTTATGTCTAAGCAGGGAAGACTATTATGAGTTGCTTTGAAAATAAGCAAATTTCAGGTAAAAAAAAGCCTGAAGAATCAGGCTTTTTTAAGATAAAACTTATGATTGATTTGTGAAGTAATCTTCGCTAAATCCCATCACGATTTCAGAGCTAGCTTTGATGCGAGCTAAACGTGTATTTAATTCAGGTAAAACGCGTTGGATGTAGTAGTTCACCAAAGATAATTTGTTCTCATAGAACTCACCTGATTTTTCACTCGCAGCTTTAGCAATTTTAGCAAACATATAGGTAAAGCTGAGTAAGCCTACCGCATGTAAATAATCAACCGCAGCAGCATTCGCATAATCAGGATTTTCCGCAGCACGTTCAAGAACAACTTGTGTAATCGATTCAAGTTCAGTTGCAGCATCAAGAGTGGCATCTTTGATGTAATTTAAGTCCGCATCTAATGCATTTGCAAAGTCACGAATTTCTTCGATATATTCTGCGATGAATTGTCCATTACATTTAATCGTTTTACGACCAATTAAATCTTGTGATTGAACGCCGTTCGTGCCTTCATAAATTTGTGAGATACGAAGATCACGGATACATTGTTCCATACCCCATTCACGAATATAGCCGTGACCACCAAAGACCATTTGGGCATCTAGTGTCGCATTGAAAGCAGTGTCTGTTAAATATGCTTTTGCGATTGGTGTGAGCAAAGCAACACGATTATTTGCTTTTGCAACTGCTTCTGGATCCGTCGAGAACTTTGTAATATCCAGTTGTTGACCTACATATACTGCAAATGCACGTGATGCTTCATTGTTCGCACGAGCATTTAAGAGCATACGACGTACATCACCGTGTACAAGAATACTATCAGCAGGTTTATTCGGAGATTTCACACCTGTTGCACTACGACCTTGCAAGCGATCAGTGGCGTATTGAGCAGCATTTTGATAAGCAAATTCTGAAGCGCCTAAACCTTGGATACCCATGGACAAACGTTCATAGTTCATCATCACGAACATTGCAGCAAGACCTTCGTTTTCTTTACCGACTAAATAGCCTTTTGCACCGTCAAAGTTCATGACACATGTTGCAGAGGCTTTGATCCCCATTTTGTGTTCAATAGAACCAGGGCCTACAGGGTTACGATCACCCAAGGTACCATCTTCATTCACTAAGAATTTAGGTACAATGAACAGAGAAATACCGCGTGAACCAGCAGGAGCATCAGGCGTTTTTGCTAATACAAGGTGAATAATATTTTCAGCTAAGTCATGGTCACCACCAGTAATAAAGATTTTCGTACCCGTGATGTTGTAAGTACCATCTTCATTACGTTCAGCCTTAGTTTTAATAATGCCTAAATCAGTACCTGCGTGAGGCTCTGTGAGACACATCGTACCTGACCATTCACCTGAATAGATTTTAGGAAGATAGGTTTCTTTTTGTTCTTGAGAAGCATAGCTATTTAATGCCATACCCGCACCCACAGAAAGAAGTGGGTAAAGCATAAATGATGGGTTGGTTGCAAAAAGCATTTCATCTGCAAGCACAGTCAGCATTTTTGGCATGCCTTGACCGCCCCATTCTTCGTCAGCACCTAAGCCAATCCAACCACCTTCTGCATATTGTTGGAACGCTTCTTTAAAGCCCGCTGGTGTGGTAACAGATCCATTATTATAAGTTGCGCCTTCTTCATCACCTGTGCGATTTAGGGGAAGGGTTACGTTTTGAGCGAATTTAGCCATCTCTTCTAAAATAGCTTCAGCTGTCGCAGCATCAATATGAGCTAAATTCTCATTTGATTGCCAAAATTGTTCAGCTTGAAATACATCATTCAAAATGAACTTCATATCTGTAAGAGGCGCATTATAGATTGGCATTTTCGTTCACCTTTTTTTTGTTTAAATATCTTTAGTTCTTAGCAGTCTATCGAAGCATATTAGGACTTGTTAGACGACTAAAGGTTAATATCTCGAATTTATTTATAAAGAAAAAGGACGGCCAAATCTATGACTGTCCTTTTTCTTTTACACATATTTAATATGGATCATTAGAATGCAAAATGTTCAGCATCCAAAGTCATTAATGGTTCTAATCCACCTGCAATTACGTCAACATGTGAGCGAACGCGTGGAAGGATCTTCTTGAAGTAGAAGCGAGCTGTTGTGATTTTCGCATTGTAGAAGTCAACTTCAGTTGAACCTGCTGCAAGTTGTTGTTGAGCAACTTGAGCCATGCGAGCCCATAAGAATGCAAGCGTTACATAACCAGAGAAGTATAGGTAATCTACTGCAGCAGCACCTACTTCATCAGGGTTTTGCATCGCGCGCATACCGATCTGCATAGTTAAATCGCCCCATTCTTTGTTGAGTGCAGCCAAAGGTTCAACAAACTCTTTCAAGTCTGCATTATCTTTGTTTGCTTCAGCGAATTTGTGAATGATTTTGGTGAAATCTTTCAACATCGCACCTTGAGTTTGCAGTACTTTACGACCTAACAAATCAAGTGCCTGAATTTCAGTGGTACCTTCATATAAGCAAGCAATACGTGTATCACGAACAATTTGCTCCATACCATGCTCTGAAATGAAGCCGTGACCACCAAATACTTGTACGCCTTTGTTTGCAGCTTCATAACCAACTTCAGTTAAGAATGCTTTAGCAATTGGCGTTAATAATGACAGAATATTATCTGCAAATTTACGTTCTTCTTCAGTCGCGCCTTTCTCAACGATATCAGCATAGTGAGCAAGATAGTACACTAGAGCTCGACCACCTTCAGCAAATGCTTTTTGCGTTAAGATTAAGTTGCGAACTGCTGGATGCACAATAATTGGATCTGCTTCTTTTTCAGGTGCTTTAGGACCAGAAAGTGAACGCATTGCTAAACGATCTTTCGCATATGCCAAAGCACCTTGGAAAGATGATTCAGCAGCAGACAAACCTTGTACAGCTGTACCAATACGTGCAGTGTTCATGAAGGTGAACATTGCATTCAGACCGCGGTTTTCAGGGCCAATCAAGTAACCTGTTGCACGATCAAAATTGATCACACATGTTGCGTTACCATGGATACCCATTTTATGTTCAATCGAACCACAACGAACAGCGTTGCGCTCGCCAACTTCACCATCAGCAGTTAAGTTAAACTTAGGTACGATGAATAATGAGATCCCTTTTGTTCCCTTAGGAGCACCTGGTAAACGCGCAAGAACGATGTGAACAATGTTGTCCGCCATGTCATGCTCACCAGCGGAAATAAAGATTTTCTCACCTGAAATTGCAAAACTACCATCTGCATTAGGTTCAGCTTTTGTGCGGATAATACCAAGGTCAGAACCCGCATGAGATTCTGTTAAACACATGGTACCTGTCCACTCACCTGAAATCAGTTTTGGTAAGTAAGTATTTTTTTGCTCTTCCGTACCATGGTGCTCAATTGTACGAACTGCACCATGAGATAGACCTGGGTACATACCCCATGCCCAGTTCGAAGAGCCGATCATTTCAGAAATGATAATGCCTAAAGAGTTTGGTAAACCTTGACCACCATATTGTTCTTCAGCAGCTAAAGATGGGAATCCTAATTCTACATATTTTTTATATGCTTCTTTGAAGCCTGTTGGAGTAGTAACTACACCATCATTCCAAGTACAACCTTCGCGGTCACCTACTTGGTTGAGTGGAGATAATTCGTTTTCACAGAAATCTGCAGCAGCTTCTAAATATTGATCAACCAACTCACGGCTTACGTTTTCTTGGAATGCAGGGAGTTTTGAAAAGTGTTCTTCAGCATTTAATAATTCATGCAAAACGAATTGCATATCACGTAAGGGCGCTTTGTATTGTGGCATATCGGGTTCCTCAATACTGGTTAAACCAGATTTATAATCCTAATAAAAAATGTCGTGTCATCTACGACACCTATTTTGTTCTATTACATCGTGCAATAAGTTATTGCTTGGTACAAGTTTTATAGCCATATTCTGTGTGACTGTAAAGTCAAAGAAAAAATATTAATTTTGGCTAAGTGTTTAGAGTATAAAGTTTTTTCGTGAATTATATGTGAACAGAATAGTCAAAAACGTAATAAGTTATGACATAAAAAAAGGCGCAACATGCGCCTTTTTAATATTCAATCACTTAGTAGTGAGTTGAATTGAATTATGCGGATTTTTTTAAGTCTGGTTTAACGAGTGGTTGATTTGGTTTGAAATAA
>NZ_JBWYIZ010000014.1:0-65031 GCF_056779995.1 Acinetobacter sp. ANC_7504
TATGCGCTTTAATTAACGCAAAGTCAGCTTTGATTGGATTTTCTAAAACGTAGTCTTTACCTTCATAATTCATGGTTGGTTTGCCTTCAGCAAGCAAAGTACCAAAACCTGTAGGTGTGTAGATTGGACCTAAGCCCATACCCGCCGCTTGAATACGGCAAGCCAAGTTGCCTTGCGGTACAAGTTCTAACTCGATTTTGCCTGCACGGTAGAGTTCATCGAAGACATAAGAGTCAGACTGACGAGGAAAAGAACAGATGATTTTACGTACAGCGCCTGCTTGTAACAGTTTAGCCAAGCCGTAATCACCATTACCTGCGTTGTTGTTGACGATCACTAAGTCTTTAATACCGAGTTCAATTAAGCCATCGATGAGTTCAGCAGGCTGACCTGCAGTACCAAACCCACCAATCATAATGGTTGAACCGTCTTTAATTTGGGATAAAGCTTCAACTAAAGACTGTGACGATTTATCGATCATCCAACAACTCCCTCTGTACAACATATTTTAATATTTGGGGAATCCACGATTAGCGCAATTTCAATCTGGACGGAGATTGAAATATGCAACTAAATCGCTTGGATTCCGTCACTCCATTCTTGATAAATTAAAAAGCTTGAGCTACGTTGAAAAAAGGTTTTTGTACGATTTACAGATTTTTTGTTCGATGATCGAACAATATCTTGAGTATATTGCTCAAGATTCTAAATCAGCATCAATAATTCAATTTTTAAAATAGCAAGGAAAATGCTGTGTCTACAGAATCAGACTCAAGGAACAGACAACTTCAAAATCCAGATAATAAAAAGTGGATTCGTCATGAAGACTTTATTGCAGGTATCAGCAAAGGACTTGCTATCTTGGATTGTTTTGCAAATGACCGTCACCGTTTAAATGTGACCATGGCTGCAGAAAAAACAGGGTTGACTCGAGCCGCTGCAAGACGACATTTAATGACTTTAGAATATTTAGGTTATTTAGAGTTTGATGGTCATTACTATTATTTAACACCTAAAATTTTAAAATTTTCAGGTGCATATTTAAGTGGTGCACATCTGCCTAAAATTGCTCAGCCATTGTTGAATTTACTTACTCAGCAAACCTCTCTCATTTATTCCGTGATGGTATTAGATGGCTACGAAGCTATTACGATTGCACGTAGTGCAGCGCATCAACAGACTGATCGTGTTAATCCTTATGGATTACATTTAGGTAACCGACTACCCGCTCATGCGACATCTGCAGGGAAAATTTTATTAAGTTATTTATCCAAGGAAGCACAACAAGAATGGTTGGAAAAATATCCACTCAAAGCACTCACCAAATATACGTATACCGATAATGAGAAATTTATAAAATTATTAGCAGAAGTTAGAGCTGATGAATATTGTTACTCAGCTGAAGAACATGAGTTAGGCGTACATGCTTTGGCTGTACCTATTCACAATCATCGTGCTGATGTTGTCGCAGCATTGAACATTGTGTCACCGACAGGTAAAACCAGTAAGGAATATTTAATTCAGTATATTCTGCCCTTATTACAGCAAACCTCGATTGAATTTAGACAATTTGTTTAATAAAAAAACACACCAAATTGTGGAGCAATTTGGTGTGTGCTAAAAATTAGCCAATGGATTAAGCTTGACTTCGAGGATTAACTCGCTTTTTGGAGTGGTAGTCCAACATAGTTTTCAGCAAGCGTAGTTTGCCCTGCTTCTGAACCAAGAATATAACTTAATTCAGCTTGTTTGATTTTATGCTCGAATTCGGTTTCTGCCTCAAAACGATGTAATAAATGAGTCATCCACCAAGAGAAACGCTCTGCTTTCCATACACGTTTTAAGCAATTTTCAGAATACTGCTCAATCCCCTGCTCAGAACCCGTTTGATAATATTCAATGAGAGCTTGAGAAAGATACGCAATATCAGATGCAGCGAGGTTTAAACCTTTAGCTCCTGTTGGCGGTACAATATGAGCAGCATCACCCGCCAAGAACATTTTACCAAAACGCATTGGTTCAGTGACAAAACTACGTAATGGCGCAATACTCTTCTCAATTGATGGACCAGTCACGAGCTTTTCACGGCTTTCAGGATCTAGACGATTTTTTAACTCTTCCCAAAATTGCTCATCTGACCAGTTTTCAACTTTATCCGTTAACGGTACTTGTAGATAATAGCGACTTCTCGTGTTAGAACGCATACTGCATAATGCAAATCCACGATCAGATTGCACATAAATTAGTTCATCCGCAACAGGAGGTACATCTGCCAATACCCCTAACCAGCCAAATGGATAGACTTTCTCAAAAGTTTTAATTTTGTCTTCTGGCACACTGGCACGGCACACACCATGGTACCCATCACAACCTGCGATAAAATCACATTCAACTTTAACTTGCTGACCATTATGCTCAAAAGTAACACTTGGTTGACCGTAGAAATCATGTACTTGAACGTTAGCTGATTCATAGAATGAAGTGAGTTGAGCCACTGTGCGAGCCTGCATTAAATCTTTGGTGACTTCAGTTTGGCCATATACCGTAACTTGTTTACCACCCGTCAACTGCGTTAAATCAACACGGTGCTTTTCACCATTGGTTAGAATTTCAATACCCTGATGAGGTAACCCTTTTTCACGGAGTTGCTGATCTACACCAGCTTCAGTCAATAAATCTACTGAAACTTGCTCTAAAATCCCAGCACGGATACGACTGGCAACATATTCAGCACTACGCTGTTCAATTAAAATATGATCAATACCCGCTTTATATAGCAGTTGACCGAGTAATAAACCTGCTGGACCTGAACCAATAATCGCGACTTTCGTTTTTAAAATTTCCATATTGCAAACACCCTCAATTTTTTTCCTTTTGTAAAACCTAATGAAATTCCAACTGAGGTACTAGACTTTAGCCCTAAATACGACCGAATTTAGTGACAAATGACCGATCATCGGACAAGATATCAGAATTAAAGGGTGTAAATCAGAGCAATATCATGCGCAATGAATTGATTTCAAATGCTAAAAATAAAGAAGTAATTCAATATGATGATTATATTGCAGGCCTTGCTAAAGGTTTGAATCTATTAGAGTGCTTTGGTGTTGAACGTCAAAAATTAAATGTCACCCAAATTGCTGAACGTACAGGATTGAGTCGCAGCGCAGCACGTCGATATTTAAGAACTTTAAAATTTTTAGGTTATTTAGACACAGATGAACATTTTTATTGGCTCACCTACAAAGTTTTACGCTTTTCAAGTGCTTATCTAAGCTCTGCATATTTGCCAAAAGTCGCTCAACCTATGCTGAATTTACTCAGTATTAAAACTGCACTGAGCTATTCAGTCACGGTACTCGATGAACATGAAGTAGTACCTGTTGCGAAAAGTGTTCCTCAACAGAACGAATCATCTAAAATGAGTCCGTTGGGTATTCATCTAGGGAATCGCCTTCCAGCCTACGCCACCTCAACAGGTAAAATACTACTCTCAAGATTGAGCCATGATGAACTTAATCAATGGCTTGCACAATATCCACTCAAGAGATTAACGCCTTTTACCATCATAGATCATCAAAAGTTTATAAACACCATTGCAACTGTTCAAAAACAAGACTATTGCATTTCTACAGAAGAACATGAATTGGGAATTATTGCTTTAGCTGTCCCTATTCTCAACATGCAAGGTGATACTGTAGCCGCACTCAACTGTATCGGATCCAGCCACAGAATTACAGAAACATATTTAATCCAAAATATTTTGCCCCAGCTTAAACAAGTAGCTCATGATTTGCGCGCTATTTTATAAAATTCGGAAGATTCGAATGAACTTTTAAGATTTTTTTCCTTTCTTTAACTGAGGCGTTCATTTTTTTAATCCCTAGTACTTTAGTATATTTTTCAAGTACTTCTTCGCAAATATGGATCCATTTAATCTAAAATATATCTAAGTTAATATTTTTTTGCTTGAATTTGGATCCAATAATGCTAAATTCATGCACATTGCAGACGTGTTGATTATTTCATCAATACCAGAATATGGACGGGTTCTGACTGCGATGAACACCTTAAACATTACTAGGATGACTTCTGAAGTCTGCCTACGTTTATGACATGTAATCACATGCCACACGTAGTGCTTTTCAATGAGGTCTTATTCCATGGAGAAAGTAAATGGTTCAGAACCCGCGTGAGGAAATGAATAACAAGACCATGAATGGGTTTCAGTGGTTTGTTATCGGTATCTGTATTTTATTAAATGTTATTGATGGCTTTGACGTTCTTGTCATGGCCTTTACTGCTGCATCTGTTTCTGCCGAGTGGGGACTGACTGGCGCTGAACTTGGTGCACTATTAAGTGCTGGCTTATTTGGTATGGGTGCTGGCTCACTATTTCTTGCACCTTGGGCTGACAAAATCGGTCGCCGCCCACTCATCTTACTTTGCCTACTTATCTCTGGAGTAAGTATGGTTGCAGCATCATTTGCTCAGACTGCAATGCAACTTGGCATGATGCGTTTTGTGACTGGTTTAGGCATCGGCGGTATTCTCGCAAGTAGTAATGTTATTGCAAGTGAGTACGCATCTCTGCGTTGGAGAAGTCTCGCAGTCAGCTTACAATGTACAGGTTACGCGATTGGTGCAACCGTTGGTGGGATTATTGCTATTGCACTTATCAGCAATTTCGGATGGCGTGCAGTCTTCTTAACAGGTGGTCTAGCGACTTTATTCATGTTGGTCGTGTCTTATTTCACCTTACCAGAATCACTTGATTACCTTTTGGTTAAACAGCCAAAAAATGCTCTAGAACGTATTAATGTTTTAGCAAAGAAAATCAATATTACCCCATTACAGCAACTTCCTACGGTTACTATGACCAGCGAACAAGCAAAGAGTGGTTTGGCACGTTTGTTCAGCCCTAAATTGGCGCTTCAAACGATTTGTATCTGGTTTAGCTTCTTCTTCGTTATGTTTGGTTTCTACTTCGTCATGAGTTGGACACCAAAAATCTTGTCTGCAAATGGGATGACCACTGAACAAGGTGTAACAGCAGGTGTCCTGATTAGTGCTGGCGGTATGTTTGGTGCTGCGCTGTTAGGTCTGATTAGTTCACGTATCCGTATTTACTATGTTCAAGCGGCTTTCCTTGCCTTAACTGCAATCTTGATCTGGTTATTTGTGAACAGCACTGGTTCACTCATGATCGCATTCATTCTTGCTTTATTCCTTGGCATGATGTCAAACGGATGTGTCGCAGGTCTATATGCGATGTCTCCTGCAATCTATGATGCTGATGTTCGTGCGACTGGTGTAGGTTATGCGATTGGTTTTGGTCGTGTAGGCGGTATTTTGTCTCCACTGGTAGCAGGTGCTTTCCTCGACAGTGGTATCTCATCACTTGTACTTTACGGTTATTATGCATTGGCATTCGTTGCAGCCATTATCATGGTATTAAGCATTTCAAAACTCAAAAATAAAGAAACTGCACAATTGCATTTCCAACAACCAACATCTGCATAATCATTTTTTTAATACTTTAGAGCTAGACAAGACGTCTAGCTCCACTTTTCATATAGGGACAATAATGAGATTTTCTTCAATCTTTTTAGGGGTAATTGCGTCTGGATTTCTATCAACAACGCAAGCAAATTCATTTATAGATGATTCATCAGTCAATCTAACAGCTCGCAATTTTTATTTTGATCGCTCATATACACAAGATGAATCAGGTAAAGCTCAGAAAGACTGGGCTCAAGGTTTTATCTTTAAAGCTAATTCAGGCTATACACCAGGTACCGTAGGACTAGGTTTAGACATTATGGCACTGGCCGGTTTTAATCTTTTAGGCAGTGATGCCGACGATTATGCAGCTTCGGGATTACTACCAAGCAGTCCATCAGGTAAAGCTGATCAGTATGGAGAAATTCGCTGGACGGTAAAAGCGAAAGTGGGAAAATCGACTTTACATGGGGGTACGCTCGCACCAATGTTCCCTGTTTTGTTCTCATCACCAGCTCGCTTATTCCAGCAAAATTATCGAGGTACACATCTTCAAATCAATGAAGTAGATAATTTGAAAATTCATGCCCTGTATGTGGATCGTGTGAATCAACGTGATTCAACAGATTATGAAAAAATTAAAGTTGGCAATCCTAATAAGCGATTTAAGACTGCTGCCGAATCATCTGGCTTACACATGCTTGGTGCTGAATATAAATTTAACGATCAAATTAGTGCGCAACTCTTTCATGCCAACCTTCATGATGTTTATCACCAAAATTTCATTGGTGCAAAAAGCAAACATGATATAGGTATTGGGCATTTATTAGGGGATGTACGCCTGTTTGTGAGTGAAGACTCAGGTCAAGCTCGTGCAGGACATATTGAAAATCAACATTTGAGCGGTATTTTTGGGCTTAACCGTAACAATCATACTTTCAGTTTGGGCTATATGCAGTCTTTTGGTGATACAGCTCTTCCGACCTTAGCGGGTTCAGAGCCAGCAGTGTTCTTAGATAGTATGAGTGCTGATTTCACCAACATTAATGAAAAAGTCTATCACGCACGCTATGACTATGACTTTAAAGACACTTCATTGAAAGGTCTAAAGTTTATGACTCGTTATAGTAAAGGCGATGATATTGAAATTCGTAACACCGACAATCAGACGTTTGAACAAGATGCTCTTGATTTCGAGCTCAGCTATCGTGTTCCAACGGGTAAACTCGAAGGTTTAAATATTCGTACACGTTATAGTCGCTACCGTAACGATATCCCACCAGTAGGTATGGCATTTAAGTCGGATGACGAAATGCGTGTCAACATTGATTACACTTGGAAATTTAAATAAAACAAAGTTAAAGGGAGTTCAACGGAACTCCCTTTAACACAAATACCTTTCATTGATCACAGCTCATATTTTAATTTCACATCCGTTTCACAAGATTGCCAGTAGATTAAAAATAAGAATAAATTAGTGGATTGAGATCATGAAACACGTCAAAAAAATTGTGGCTGCGACATTGAGCCTTCCTCTACTCTTTTTATCAGGCTGTGCAAGCATCCCAAGTTACTCTGATGATTATGCTCAAGCAAGATCGACAGTTCAAGGCATCACCATGACGCCTGCCAAAGCTCAAGATATAGGAGTTCGTTTTACCAGTGCATTCAATACTTTAGGTACACCTGAATTCACTTACCGAGCAAGCAATCTGTATGCTGACAGTTTATATATCAATGACACACTTTCACAATTTAGTAAGCGTGAAAATCTAGTCGAACATTTCAAAGGTATGAATAACCGTGTCAGTAATGTTTCAGTCAAATTGCTAAACACATCACATTTTGACGACTCAGCCTATGTGCATTGGCGTATGGCATATGATTTTAAAATCTTCGGCACGACTCGAAGCATGGAATCACATGGAATTAGTGAAATAAAACTCAATGAGCAAGACAAAATTGTGTTCCAGCAAGACTTTTGGGACCCAGCTGATGGCTTATTTCGCTCACTACCATATGCTGGAGGGTTATACGCATGGTTATTACCTTTCAAAAAATCGCAATAATGGCCCTCTCTGCTTTGAGTCTATTCTTCTTACCACTCGCGCATGCACAAAGTGTGCGTGAGTGTGGTCAAGGAGACCTCAAAGTCAGACAAAAAAATGTCGGTAAAGCAACTTATTTCGCTCAAAATTGTCAAAGCACTTGGAAGAATCAAGATATTCGCATGGACTTTGCTTATACTCAAAATATTCCAGAATGGGCTTTTAAAAAGGCTGCAACGCACTTTCTCAAACGAAATATCAAACAAGCCAATACGTTGAAACAGCTTGACCAGATCACACAATTGTACCAACCCGTTCGGTCTGGTGATATTTACAGTCTAAGCTATAACCATACGACCCAGACTTTAACCTTAAGTCTAAATCAAAAAATTTTGGGTAAAATTCAATACATGAATGCCAATGATTATTTTAATATTTGGCTGGGTTCATCTCCATTTAGTGATACTTTAAAAAAGCAATTATTGGACTAATCGTGTCGCCATGACTAAACATTTTATTTTAATGGTCGAAGATCATTACGAACTTGCTTCAACATTATGTGAATTTTTAGAAGAGCATAATTTTGTGGTTGATCATGCGCGTAATTTGGATGTGGCACGTCAACTGCTTAAACAACATCCTTATCATATTCTACTGTTAGATATTAATTTACCTGACGGTACAGGTTATGACCTGTGTGAATGGCTTCGCAACGAACAGGGACTCGACCTCCCAGTACTGATGCTGACTGCTCGTGATACTTTGGATGATAAATTAAAAGGTTTCCGAGCTGGTACAGATGATTATTTAGTGAAACCATTTGATTTTAATGAATTGGTTTATCGTGTTCGTGCACTGATCAAACGCTCATTAGGAGAAGTATCTAACAGCCAAATTAAAATTCACGATCTCACATTAGACCCTGCTTTACAGCAAATCACACGTGCAGGTCAAATGATCGAACTGCCACCTATTCAATTCAAACTTTTAAAATTACTCATGCGAAACTCACCTAAAGTGCTCACTAAACAGGAGATCATGCTTGAGTTATGGGGGGATGAAGAACCAGAAAGCGATGCGCTCAGAAGCCATATCTATAATTTAAGAAAAATGGTCGATAAGCCCTTTGAACAAAAATTAATACACACCGTTTCAGGGGTAGGTCTAAAGATCGCAGTTGAATAAAACTAGTTACTACTGAATTCACACTTCAGATCAAATTCCCCCAAATACACTATTTTGGAGGCTGATCATTCAAGTAAACGACCACAATCAGTCCTGAACTGAGTGACAAGTCAACTTTTGGATGAGTCATCAAATAGTATTCACGATCAAATAACTCTACTCTCCAGCCAAGTTGTTTACATAATTTTTGAACCAGTTGTAGCCCGATACCATGACCTTTGATATCGAGTTGCAGCTGCTGATTCGTTAATTCTTGCACTTTAGAGTTATTCGGTAAATCAATCCCGATCCCATTATCTGCGACCAACACTTTATTTTTTTCGAGAATAACATTAATGCTTGTACCTTGAGAGTAATTCAATGCATTTCTTAAAATATTGCTGAATACCATTTTCGTCATCGATGGATATAAATGACGTTTGACCTCATCAACTTCGATGTTTAAATCGATACTCATTCCTTTAGCCAAACTGACACTATTCAAGTCGCTCACAACATCTTGAAGCAGTTCTGATAAGCGTGTTTTTTCACTTTGTAAATTGCTTGTGGTATTTCGAGCAATGGCCAAAAGTGTATCGACCAATAACTGCATATCTTCAATTGTGTTTTGCAATCGAGTAAAGGATTTGTTATCACCATAACGGGCCTGACAAAGTTGTACATTGCCCTTCAATATTGTGAGCGGTGTTCGAAGTTCATGACTAACATCGCCAGTAAACTCTCTTTCACGCTGAATGAATTCGCTTAGAACTTGATGATATTTTTCAAGTGCTTGCTTGAGATATTCAGCCTCCAAATTAGAATCTGTTTTAATTTCTTTAAATGGTGATGCTCGATTATTCTGATGTTCCCAATCGATATGTTCGAGTGCATTGGCTAAGCGTGTGATGGGCGAAAAATAGCGGCGTGCACGGCGATTCCACCACCACAGCACACTGTATAGCAAAAATAAGCTGACCATGAGTGGCGCTAAACCAAACAGCCAAATAAGCTTATTAACATTACTTTCACCAAACACTAAAAAAACGTGTTCACCATTGCGTGTCCCATAAACCGTCATCCGGTCTTTACCATCGATATAGTGTCGATGTACACCCGATTGGAGTTTTAAATTACGAAATTCAGAGGGGGCTAACTCGTCATCGGACCAACGATATCCATATAAATTTTTAGTGTCGGGTAAAGCAGCTTCTGGATTACGCTCCATACGCTGCCAGTAATGCTCCATCTCCTGTTCGAGCGCTGTGGTCAGCAATGTTCCTTTAATGACCCAAGCACTGCAACCAATCCCAATCACAATAGACAAGGCAATAAGACCAATTTGTAGCCAATAATAGCGGTTAAACACCTCACCCAAAGGATGATCGCGTTTATCCCTAAATAGCCTCATCATGGACATGTACCCTCTTCACCTTATCGCTAAGCTTAGTTTGAACTTCAAACAGCTCGCTTCTTAAACAAATAATGGCCAATCACCCACTCACGACCTTTGTCATAACCAAACAGTTCTGCACAAGCCATGAAAAAGATTCTCCAACGTTGCCACCAGATTTCCGCATCTTGACCATAAGTTTGCTTAAATAGTGGTTTAAGTAAGTCCTTTTTTTGGTCCATATTATTTAACCATGCATTGGCTGTATGTTCATACTGTTGTCCAGACCATTGCCATTGGTTTTCTAACTGTAAATGATCCTGAAAGTGCAGGAAAGTCGAAACAGCAGGCATTAAACCGCCTGTAAAAAAATATTTAGACATCCAGTCATAATCATTTTTAACTTCAAATGGATAGTGAATAAATCGATGGCAGAAAATATGACACCACAATAAACCATCTGCTTTGAGCCATTGGCTAATATTGGCAAATAATCGCTGATAGTTTCGAACATGCTCAAACATTTCAACGGATACAACACGATCAAAAGAGTTTTGCTCCAACTCGAGTTGATTTACATCACAGGTGATGACTGTCAAATTGTTAAATTGCTTTTCTTTGGCTTGTTGTTGAATGTGAAGACGTTGAGTATTGGAGTTTGATACTACCGTAATGTTGGCATTTGGATAATGCTCTGCCATATACAAACTGAGTGATCCCCAACCACAGCCTATTTCTAAGATGTCCTGACCATCTTGTAATTGCGCACGTTCACAGTAGACCTGCAGGGCATTTTCCTCAGCTTGATCTAAACTGGTTTTAGCATCATGGAATAAACTGGCACTGTACTTTAAACGCTTGCCCAACACGGCCTGAAAGAATGCTGTAGGCAATTCATAATGTTGTTCATTTGCCTTGTCTGTATCAATCGCGATTTCACTTTTTTTCAAGTCTCTTAATACATCCATATAACGCTGTGAAGCGAATACAGGGTCAAAACGACCTTCTTGCTCAAGACGTTTTTTGCAAAGTGCTTGGATACCAAGACGAATAACTTGATCTGGAACTTTGCCACTTTCAATGAGTTTTAACGATTGTTGAACGATTGAATCCATGTAATTACCTACTTTTTCGGTGGCCAAGGAAGAAACATTGATGTTTTTTGTTGGTACATCTTGTAGTTTGCACCACGATTTTTGAGCGCTTGCTGTTCACTAAATGGAATACCCGTGATGTAGTACAAAAAGAGCCACATCAACACCGGATAGATCCACAACCAAGGCGTTCCCGCCGCTATACCTAAGATTGGATAAGCAAACCAATGTATCCATTCAAAAAAGTAATTCGGATGGCGTGAATATTTCCATAACCCTTGATCCATCGTTTTGCCACGATTATTCGGGTTCAATTTAAATTGATACAACTGATGATCTGCGAGTGCCTCACCAATAAATGCAACCAGCATGATTAATCCTGAAATCAGCAGCAGCAGTTCTGTCGAGTTACTCCACTGCATCGCAGGTATACTGAGCAATTTGATCATTGGATATGAGAATAAGGAGATCAACCCAGCCTGAAATAGAAAAAAGAGAAGAAAACCTAAATGTTGAAAGTCTCCCATCGCACGGCGCATATTGGCATAACGCGTGTCCTCAGCATCTTCTCGGATATATCTTCTGAATAAATGCCATGCTAAACGGAGAAACCAAAGACTACTGGCGATCGCTAGAAAAATGCGAACAGATGTAGGGGCTTCATTCATTACATTTGCTGCGATGAGGACATTTAAAGCTATTCCAAAGCTCCAAATGACATCGACCAAACCTGCACGATGATTAAATGTCACCCAAATCCATGCACAAAGCATCAGGAAAACATTCATCACAAATAAATTGAGCAACATCGAGATGTCCTCTCACTGATTTAGTATGGACTTGCTTCAAACAATAAATGCACATCACTAATGACGCCTTCGAGAAAACCTCCTTCGCAATAACATAAATAAAAATCCCACATGCGAATAAAGTTTTCATCAAAGCCCAGTGCTAAAACTTGCTCACGCTGTTGTAGAAAACGTTCACGCCAGCAGTGAATCGTTTGTGCATAACTTAAACCAATATCTTCAAGATGCTTTAGACGTAATTTTTGTTCTGATGCAACGTTGGTCATCACGCTGATACAAGGAATAAAACTACCTGGGAAAATGTATCTTTTGATGTAATCGACCGTACTCAATGCCTTTTCATATCGCGCATCTTCAATGGTGATGGCTTGAATAAGCGCCAAACCATTAGGTTTTAACAGCTGTCTACACTTTTCAAAATATGTCGATAGATATTGAGCACCAACGGCTTCAATCATTTCAATTGAAACCAATTTATCGAATTTACCTTCAAGTAAACGATAATCTTTTAATTTAACTTCAACACGATGAGACAGACCCGCAGCGTCAATTCTAGCTTTAGCTTCGTCATATTGAGCTTGAGAAATGGTAATAGTAGTCACTTTACAACCATAGTTTTGCGCAGCATAGATCGCAAAACCACCCCATCCACTGCCAATTTCAACCAAATGATCCATCGGTTGAAGTTTCAATTTTTGGCATATGATTTCTTTTTTATAATCGGATGCTTGTTCCAAAGTCATAGATTGATCTTTGAATACCGCGCTGGAGTACATCATGCTCGGATCAAGAAATAACTTAAAAAAGTCATTACTTAAATCATAATGCTCAGCAATATTTTTGCGACTACCTTCCAATGAGTTTTTACGCGATGCATACCAAGTTTTGAGCAAGAGTTGACTCGCCTTTGCTAAGGCACTTTGGTTCATACGATCTAAAATATCGCGATTTCTCGCAAGAATTCGCACAATCTTCACTAAATCTGGTGTCGTCCAATATCCTTGAATGAAACCTTCAGCTGCACCAAGAACCCCCTGACGAAAAAGTAGATCCATCAACTTTGCATCATGGACCTCAATCACTGCGTCTAGATCACTCACCTCACCGACTGAACCCTCCCAAATCCCTTTAAAATGAATTTGGCCGTGTTTTAATTTCAGTAAATGACGTAATACCAACGGTAGTGAAGATTGCTCTCCCATTAACAATGATTTCATATCACAGCTTATCCTTCGTTTTATTGGGATGCCGATAAAATGGAACTCTATTTATCCAAAGCTTAAAGGCATGATAATAAATACCTGCAACCATCTTGATCGGCTCAAATAGTTTAAAAACAGCATAGCGATGAAGTTGTGAAGGAAGTGTGATGGGAGTTAACTCAAAACGCATTGATGCATCGAATTGTAATTTTTCCTCTTTAAACAATTGCATAAGCACATAATTTTGTTTTTCAGCCAAACTAAACGTCCATTGATACTTCAGATCCATTGGCATGAAGGGTGACACGTGAAAAGCTTTGTCAAACTGGAAGTGGAAGCTCGTATATTCGGAATGCTGCTCCCCCCCGGTGCGACAATCGTGAACATATACCTGTCTTTCTAACCAGGGTGTATTGGTGATTTCACTGAGAATGAACTGTAATTTTTGCTGGGCATTAAATAGAAAATAAAAAACCACCGAATTAAATCTGAAGCCAAGCGTGCGCGGCAAAGCCAACACCCGAATTTCAGCGAGCTCCGTAGGCTCTTCTAAAGTATGCTCTTCCAACACATGCAGAGCCTTCTCTCGAATCGTGCCTTGATAGTTTGCCAAGAAGTCATCAGAATCTAGGCTCAGAAAGTTCCATTTTTTCGTTGACCAAAGTATCGAAGTTTGCGCGAAGTGTTTGAGCTGTTCTGGATCAAACCACAAATACGTCAGCTGACTCTGAAAAGCATAAGGCTTAGGCAAGTAACGGCGATGACGAATGTCAGCAACTGCAATTGCAAGTGGATACAGCTGCATAAGTACTCCTAAGCGGCTTGATTCGATGAATTTAATAAGGCTTCAACCACCCATGACGCACTTCTTGCACCATCTTCATGGAAGCCCCATCCCCAATAAGCACCACAAAAATAGGTCCGATTTAAACCGTTTATTTCAGACCATCTTGACTGAGCTGCAATGGATTCCGCATTAAATACAGGATGACGATAGTGACGCTGAACCCAGACTTTGTTTGGATCTAAATCAAAATTCGGATTTAATGTCGCAAAAATCTGAGTTTCACATTTCAAATTTTGTAGCTGATTCATCCAATAACTAAATCCATAATGGACACTACTTTGCTGAAATGGAGTGACTTGACCCGCTCTATTCGGTGTGACATGCACATGCCAACTTGCCCACTGACGTTTTGATTTTGGCATAATGCTGGTATCTGAATGCAACACCATATGATTGTCTTGATACTGAAATTTTTCTAATATTTCTGATTCTTTAAACGTTGGTTCAGCGAGCAACTTCAATGTGTCATCTGCATGACTTGCAAATACTACCCAATCAAACCGTTCAACTCCCTCCCCCGTTTCAATACTCACGTCATTTGCTGAGCGCTTAACTGACTTCACTTCTACTTTTTTAAACTGAATATGCTTTGCTTGAGTTTGAATTGCACGGATATATTTAGAAGACCCGCCTTTTACGGTTAACCATTGTGGTCGATCTTTGAGTTGCAACATACGATGATGTTGAAAAAAACTGACTACAAATTTATATGGAATCTGACCTGCTTGCTCCACTGGGCATGACCATAATGCACCGCACATCGGATAGAGATGCTCTTGCCTAAACGCATCCGAGTATCCATGCTCGTTAAGATATTGCTCAATAGTGTAATGCGGGTCGGTCTCATCCACATCAAGATCTTTATTTGCTGCATAAAATCTGAATAAATCTGACAGCATCGCTCTAAAGCGGGTCTTTAAAAAATTCTGTGGTTTGAACAATAATGAGAATTTCTTGGAAGGGTTATATTGCAATCCTGTGACCTGATTATTAACTGAAAACCCCATATCGCTGCTTTGAGCTTGTACACCAAGCTCCTTCAACATCTCACAAAATAAAGGATAGTTGTGTTCATTAAAAACAATGAATCCGCTATCCACTGCAACTTGCTCACCATCGATCTTTAATTGATGAGTATCAGTATGTCCCCCAAAATAATTATTCTTTTCAAATACGGTCACCTCATGCAACTTACTCAACTTCCAAGCTGCATAAAGTCCTGAAATACCCGATCCAATAATTGCAATTTTCATCTTGATTCCTTTGACTGAACTTGAGAATGTTGGAGTTTTGCCTTTTTCGAACGCGTAATTTTACTTGCTTCATAGACTCGAGCTGGTATGGGTTTCATTCCCCAAACCAAGCCGAACCATGACATAAATTTTAAGATGTAATAGGTCACATCGATCTGCCACCAATAGAACCCTTGGCGCGTACTTCCTGCATAAAAATGATGATTGTTGTGCCAGCCTTCACCAAGTGTAATTAGAGATAAAAATAAGTTGTTGCGACTATGATCATTCGTCTCAAAATCTCGGCTTCCATAATGGTGAGCCAGTGAGTTAATGCACAATGTGGCATGAATAAGCAGAACAGTTGAAATTGCGCCTCCCCATACCAATAACTGTAAACCACTGGTTCCCCAATGCGGCCACATCCAAGCAGCCCATTCCCCAAGACCATAAATTCCGATAGCCGTTATTAAGACGATCATCAAACTAAAACGATCTAACCAAATCAGCTCCGGAAACTTCAGCCAATCTTTAATGACACTTTTACGCGTTGAAAAATTATATTCATTTAAAAACCAACCAACATGGCTATACCAAAATCCATGCGTTGATGAATGTGGGTCTTGAGGAGTATCTGTATAACGATGATGATATCGATGATGTGCTGCCCACCATAATGGTCCACGCTGCGCACTCATTGTGCCAATTAAAATAAAGATAAATTGCAGCCATCTCGAAGTCTGAAAAGTTTTGTGTGACAAATAACGATGAAAAAAAGCCGTGATTGCGAACATGCGAATAAAATAAAAAAACAACATAAATGCAAAAGCAAACCAAGAAAATCCGACCCAAAACACTGCCAGACAAGCAAGATGCAGTAGGATAAAAGGAATTATTCTGAGCCATTGAATCTGTTTACTCTCAGAGGTCAATGCATCATGTGGTACGCTTACGGACCAACTATCCAGCCATTGCATGAGGCTTTTCAACATACAGTCATCCCAAACTAAGCAATCGATCTTTATGATTTAAATAAAGTGTAGTTCTTGATATATGAAGTTTATGTGAAGCACACGCTGTATCTTGAATTTCACGCTGAATCATTGAATTTAATATTAATTTAATTTCATCATATAAACTTAACTCACCCTCATTTTGACTACACAAATGCTGATCAATGAGCACTTCAACCCCTTTTATACCCTCGTTGAGTTACATGACTACACACTGATAAGCCAAACCAAAAAGGTATGTATCTCGATTCAACAAAATAATCATAGGCAAACCTATTGAATCTCGATATAAACTATAGGGAGAAATAAAAAAACCAAGAATATTGATGAAAAAGTTGAGACAACGATGTCTGAAACGAATGTAGAAACTGTATCGGATTCTAAACGCGACCCTGATTTAAGAATGGTGCAAATCAATCAAAATTATGTTGCTTGTGAAGAGTGCGATACGCTCTTTCGTAAATCCGATTTATATAAGAATGAACGTGCCTATTGTTCGGCTTGCGGTTCCGAGCTCTATCGTAAAATTCCAAAATTTAACACACTGTTGGCCTTAGTCTGTACTGCATTAATTATCTTTGCGATTGCCAATAGTTTTTCAATTGTCAAAGTTGAACTCCAAGGCATTTATTCAGAAACCACATTATTGGGTGCGGCTTGGGCAATGTTCGAGGCTGATCGTGCTTTTGTAGGCTTTCTTATTCTGATGACCACTTTTGTTGTCCCTTTGGCCTACTTACTTCTGATGGGATATATTCTTTTGATGGCAATGTTCAATAAAAATGTTATTGCAACCCAACAGTATGCATCACTTAAACTCGCATTACGGTCACTATTTCAACTGAGAGCTTGGGGAATGGTTGAAGTCTTTCTGATTGGCGTTTTGGTCACCTTGGTGAAATTAGTGGGGATGGTGGTTGTGATTCCTGGAATTGCCTTATGGGCATTTGCCATTTTAAGTGTTTTGTTGGTCTATTTAGTATCAATCAAAATCAAGGATCTATGGAGCGTAATTGATGGAAATCAAATCTCATGACCATTACTTCCACTCATACGAATCAACCCGATCAGATGAAGCATTCGCCACACCCTATGCAGAAATCTGTCTCATTAGAAACGCTTGCACCGCGTGCAATTGATCTTGAGCTCACACTTTGTCATTGCTGTGGAACACTCAACCGCATGACGTCCTTGTCTGCCATGGAACAAGCACGAAAATCCCGCTGTACTCGTTGTGATAGCCCATTACATACCCGTAAAACCCGAAGTTTAGAACGAACTCTAGCTTATTTAATTGCAGCAAGTATTCTTTATATACCAGCTAATGTTTTACCGATGACGATTACAGAATCTATTCTTGGTCGTCAACAAGACACTATTATGAGTGGAGTCATCTATTTCTGGAAAAGTGGTGACTATTTCGTTTCGTCCGTTATTTTTATTGCCAGTATATTTATTCCACTACTGAAATTGGTCATCCTTGCTCTCCTGCTCAGTGCTGTACATTTACAAGCCTCAAAAAAAATTCACCTCTCACCGAAGCATTGCTCGATCATGTATAGAGTCGTGGAGTTTATTGGCCGTTGGTCAATGATTGATGTTTTCGTTGTCGCCATGCTAGCAGCACTAATCCAAATTCAATCATTGGCAACTATTTTAGCAGGCACAGGTGCAGTCGCTTTTGGTGCAGTTGTGGTTTTGACCATGTTAGCCTCACTGAGTTTTGATCCTAGAATCATTTGGGACAACTATTACGTTTCAATTCTGAGTCAGCATGAAAAAAAAAATGACGCTACAGAACATTGAGATTTACATAAAACCCTTTCACTTCTTGCTTGATCTTCATATGATGAAGCGTACAAACAACAACCACATTACGATTTAATAAGATCAATAACTATGTCAGAAAACCAATCGAGTAATGGTCATCCTCATGATGAACAAGTTCTGAGTCAGGTCGGTGTACCTGATAAGAAACGTAGCAAATGGAAACCTTCTCTCATTTGGATTATTCCAATTGTGGCATTACTCATTGCATTTTCATTAGCTCTCAAGGCGTATTTGAATACTGGTCCTGTTATTGAGGTTTCTTTTAGGACTGCAGAAGGCATTGAAGCTGGCAAAACTACAGTTCGTTATCGTCAAGTTAATGTAGGTCTAGTGCGTGAAATTGACCTTTCGGAAGATCGGTCTCATATCATTGCTAAAATTGAACTTCGGAAAGATGCCAGTAATTTTGCTACGGAAGATTCACGTTTTTGGGTAGTGAGACCACGTATTGGTGCAAGTGGGGTTTCAGGTATCGATACTTTACTTTCTGGCGCATATATTGAAGTAGATGGCGGTAAATCAGATGTCAAAACCACTTCATTTAAAGGGCTAGAAACTCCACCCGTCGTGACTTCCGATGTTCCTGGAAAAATCTTTTTCTTAAAGGCACAAGATTTAGGTTCGCTCGATTTCGGCTCACCTATTTATTATCGAAGAATCAACGTTGGACAAGTAACCTCTTACCAACTGGCTGATGATGGAAAAAGCGTTGAACTTCAAACTTTCATTAAGTCACCTTATGACAAATTTGTCACCACAGATGCGCGTTTCTGGCAAGCCAGTGGTGTAGATGTCAATTTGAATGCTTCGGGCTTTAGTTTAAACACACAATCTTTGGCAAGCATCATTTCGGGAGGGATCGCATTTGGTTATCCTGAAAATTCTGATGCAGCTCCTGCTCCGAATAAAATGAAATTTGAATTATTTGACTCTGAAAAGCTTGCGCTTAAAGAGCCTGATCTTAATCCAAGACGGATCGTAATGTATTTCAATGAGTCATTGCGAGGTTTATCAGTAGGAGCTCCAATTGATTTCATGGGTGTCGAAGTCGGTACTGTGAAAAAAATCAACACTGAGTTCTACAATAATCACTCGCAAATTCGAATGCGTGTTGATGCTGAAGTTTATCCTTCACGTATTGCTGGTGGTCATGAGTTGGACCCGCAAGGTACAGTATTCAAACAATTTGTTGAGCGTGGTTGGCGAGCTCAAATGCGGACTGGCAATTTACTTACAGGTCAAAACTACATTAGCTTTGATCTTTTCCCTAAAGCTAAATATGCCACTGCAATCCGTCGAAATGATGGTGTAGTTGAAGTTCCAACAACTCCTACAGAATTAAAAGGCCTTCAAGCACAAGTGTCCCAAATCGCCGATAATGTATCTAAATTTCCATTGGTTGAAATTGGTCAGGACGTTCGTCAAACCTTGGCAAACTTAGATAAAACTATACGATCTTCAAAAAGTTTGGTCGATCAACTGGATGGCAAAGTTGCGCCTAATTTACAAGCCACTTTGGATGATGTTCGTAAAACAGTTCAGTCTTCTGAAACCATCTTGGCAAGTGATGCACCATTACAACAAGATCTACGTCGTGCTTTACAACAAATTACCCGTGCCGCAGCTTCATTGCAGTTAATGGCAGATCAAATAGAACAAAATCCTGAGTCATTGATTCGTGGAAAAACAGCGGAGCCGAAGAAAGATGACAGAGAATAAATTATTGAAATCTCAGCAACGCTGCTACCTAAAAGTCCTTTCAAGCTTGAGTGTTGGTTTGTTTGCACTCATCGTCAGTGGGTGCTCTTCATCCCCTACGCCTAAGTTCTATTCATTGAGCACTCAAACGCTAACATCATCTTCGTCAAATCTAAAAGTGAGGATGATTGAGGTGCTTCCTGTTGGATTATCCGATCGTTTAAACCGAATTCCATTGGTAATTCAACAAGAAAATGGGCAGGCTAAAGTATTGTTCGATGATCGTTGGACATCTACTTTATCGGCTGAATTGAGAGATGCTGTTTCTGCGCGTTTACAGCAAACATTAGGTGCAGTGGATCGTTATAATAGTGGTATGACTGGTGGACAAGCAGCTTATCGAATTGCCTTAGATTTTTCTAACTTTGATTTCATCGAAAAATCAAATCAGCAACGCTTTATGCTCATGAATGCGACTTGGACTTTAAGATATGATGATCCTAATCGCCCCTTATCCATACCCAAAAACGCTCAAACATTACCTCAACGTCATCAACTCAGTTGTCGGATGAGTTTTTATGAAGAAATTCCACAAAAAAATAAAGACTTAAACACTTTAGTCACTGTTTCGCAAAAAGCCATTGATCAACTTTCAATCAGTATTGCAAGTTCAGTCAAGCACTTAGAAAATAGGAATCAGCCGATTACTGGTGGGGTATGTAGTTAATTTTCATAAAAACTTGAGATTTCTTTTGAATCTGTTTTGAATACAGCAAAGCTCTGAGTTGTATTTAAAACATCTATCTTTGATAAATTGGTATATAATTTTTTAGATAAAGACATTCAACAATAGAATTCTTTCATAATTCATTTTTATGCAGTTCCATGTTATAGATTCCAGCAATTTAATTGAATCTTAAACCTAGTCTTTTGACTCGATTACGATATCGCGCCGCAAGGACTTTGAAGGCTTTCAAACTGCCGAATACATGTTCAATCCCAATTCTTCTTTTATTGATTTCTCAATTGTAAACTTTTAGCTCGGGATCTAGTTTGCAGCATCTCTTTGCTTTTAGAGGCAATGAGCTATTTGGATACATTGCATAGATTCCATGATAGCCTTCATCTGCATGAATAAAAGCACCTTTAGGAATCGGATTCAAGTTGCGTTTGAAAAGCTCGAAATCATGTACAGCACCACGACTCGTGCATAAACTCAGAAATTGCTGTGTTCTATAATAGATAATGGCTTGAACTTTAAATGTATGTGCCTTCTTCTTGCCACTATAGCTTTTCTTCTGTTTTTTAGGTCTTTGTGTTGGAGTTTCTGTGGCATCTACGATCACCACGTTCCAGTCGATACCTTCGCCTTCAGGCAGACTCTCGGGTAAATTAAATAGATTGGACTTGATCAGGCAATCATCTACATCGTGGAAGATTTGTGAAGCAGTAGGCTCTGACACGCCAATAGCTCAGACGGAGTAAAGCCTGATTTTCTTCACTTAACTTGGATAGTCTACCTTTAGCAGGCACAAGCATTTTTAGTAGTTCAACCATTAAATCAATGGTTGACTATAAGATGCCTGTGTATCGCTTGAAATGTGTATCAAAAAGTTTCTTTCAGTTGATGATTTTAGTCCGCAAATTATGTATGGATTTTTAAATTTTTCGGTACAAATAATCAGCAAGAGATAGATCGTTTTGTGATTTATGAAACAGATCTATCATCGATCGTGATTTTCAAACAGCGAAAACATTTAATAACTGTGCAACTACGCTAAGCGGGGTATTTAAATTGGCTGTTAAGCATAATCTGATTTCTCCAAATCCTATGTATACAATTAAGAATCGTAAGGTTCAGGCAGAAATACCTGCCCCCTTCACACGTAAGGAGATGGAAGCCTTACTAGCTTGGCTCGACAAAAGCTTACATGATGAGGATAAATTTTGTCGCTAGTATTTTGAATTTGCTTTTTGGACAGGCTGTAGACCTTCAGAAATGATTGCGCTCAGAAAAAGTGTTATTGACTGGTTCAATGGCACATTCAAAGTTAACAAAAGTCATGTACGTGGTTTAGAAAAGAAAGTGACCAAAACACATACTTCTCGTGAGGCCTATTTGAATGAACGCTTGACTTTGGCTTTAAAAGCTTTGCTTCAATTTAAAAAGGATCAAGGCTACCAAACAGATTATGTAATGCTATGTCCCAAGATGAAGGAATCATTATTTAATGAAAAACCACCGAGAGAGCGTCTTGTAGAAGCAATGAAATCGTGTTCTATACGTCATCGCCCTGCATACAATGCGAGACATACTTATGTGATGATGTTGCTCATGGATGTCTAAATCCAATGTTTGTCTCTGATCAACTTAGGCATAGCTTACACATGCTGATCAAACGCTATTTTAAATGGTTGCATGAATATAGAACTGGCAAGAAATTACGAAACTCAGCGTGGCAAGTGCAGCTTAAAAACTTCGAAATCAAAATCACCTGGAGTGAAAATGTGGCAAATATGTAGCAATAAAAAAGCCACTTAAAAAAGTGGCTGATTTATAACAAGAATTTTGGTGGAGATGGCGGGAGTCGAACCCGCGTCCGCAAGCACTACACTCGAGATTACTACATGCTTAGATATCGTCTATTGTTTTAACCCTCAAAGACCCGACGAACAGGGTTAAGAGAGCGATCCTTTAAGTTTAGTACAACACCCCAAGGCTTGATGTTATACGGACTTGTGTGCGTGCGCTTCAGTCGGGATCTCTAACCACAAGTATTCAGAGATGCGGACAAGCTGCCCTTAGGCAGCTAGAGCGTAAGATTCGTCGTTTGCGACTATTTAAAATGCAAATTTTATTTACGAGAGAAAATGCGCTCTCGGCATGCATCTATGAGTTTCATCACCAGCGTCGAAGCCAGGAACATCCCCAAAGTACAACGCAATCATAGCATAAAAGTTTGAAAATACGACCTCTAATTTCACAACAATTACACATACACATGCGCTTATTTCAATAATTGAGATAAAATCCCTTTTTTCAAGTTCAAAATTGCATATTTTATGAGTTATTTACTTGCACTGGATCAAGGGACGACGTCAAGTCGTGCGATCATTTTTGATGAACATGGAAACGTTCATGCAACAGCTCAAAGAGAAACTAAAATACGAACCCCAAAGTCAGGCTGGGTAGAGCAAAATGCACAAGAGATTTGGAGCTCACAAATCGCAGTGGTACAGCAAGCAATTGCTGATGCGCGATTACTGCCTAAAGATATCAAAGCTTTAGGCCTAACCAATCAACGCGAAACGACAGTGATTTGGGATAAAAAAACTGGTGAACCTCTAGCCCCTGCGATTATTTGGCAAGATCGCAGAGCGAGTGATTGGTGTAATTCCCTCATTCAACAAGACTTACAAACCAAGATAAATTTCACCACAGGACTCCGCATTGATCCTTATTTCAGTGCTGGAAAATTAGTGTGGTTACTTGAAAATATTAATGGTTTAAGAGCTCGTGCGGAACAAGGCGAAGTGGCTTTTGGCACCATTGATAGTTGGTTAGTTTGGAATCTCACTCAAGGTGCTGAACATGTAATTGAAGTCTCTAATGCTTCAAGAACCATGTTAATGAATTTGCATACTCAGCAATGGGACGACGAGTTACTCGCACTATTTAACATCCCAAAAGCAATACTACCCAAAATCGTAGCCTCTGATTGCCATATTGCCAATACAGCCAAAGGTCTATTAGGTGCAGAAATTCCAATTACAGGGATTCTAGGTGATCAACAATCAGCGTTATTTGGTCAATCATGTTTTGACGTAGGCTCAGCTAAAAACACCTATGGTACTGGCTGCTTTATGTTATTCAATACAGGTGATCAAATTCAACTGAGTCAAAATCAACTCCTCTCCACTTTAGCTTGGCAATGCGAAGAACACACCTCGTATGCGCTTGAAGGTAGTGTTTTTATGGCTGGTGCAATTGTACAATGGTTACGTGATGGACTTGGAATTATTCAAAGTAGCCAAGAAGTTGAACAATTGGCGTGTCAAGTTAACAGTACCGATGGTGTCGTACTTGTTCCTGCCTTTACAGGCTTAGGAGCACCTCATTGGGATACGGATGCCCGCGCATTATTATGCGGTATGTCTAGAGGGACAAATAAAGCACATATTGCGCGAGCAGCTCTCGAATCAATCGCATTTCAAGTCGCTGACGTTTTGAATGCCATGCAATCTGATATTCGAAACCCTTTAAAAGAATTACGTGTAGATGGTGGTGCGAGTCAAAATGATATGCTAATGCAATTTCAAGCCGACTTACTGAATGTTCCTGTGTTAAGACCGCAACTTTTGGAGTCAACGGCTTGGGGAGCTGCGGCAATGGCAGGTTTAACTGCAGGTGTATTTAAAAATCCGTCTGATATTGCGGCATCATGGAAATTGGAAAAAGCCTTTGAGCCAACAATGTCTGAAGATCAACGTCAATTTCATTTACATCAATGGAATAGTGCGTTAAAACGTTCAAGATCAGATGTTTAGTATAAAAAACCGCCTACAAGGGCGGTTTTTTTATAAGAGATACATAGATTTTTCAATATGCGTATGAAGCAATACCTGTTGCAATTGCTTTACCTTCATCATTCACCATATTCATGCGCATCGTACAACCTTTACGACCCATGCGTAGGACTTCAGCAGTGGCAATAAAATACTTTCCGCGCCCTGGTGATAAATAATCCACTCGCATATCCACTGTTGCTAAACGTGAAACTTTCTTTAAAGTTTCAGGCAGCATATCAGGCTCTGCACGCTTGTAAAGCTCGCCCATTGCAACAATCCCGCCAATACTATCGAGTAATGTTGCCGCTACACCGCCATGCAAAATTTGGAAAGAAATATTACCAATGAGATTAGGTTTCATCTCAATATAACCTTGGATTTCACCTTCTACGACACGCATTTTCATTTCGTTGTAAGCGAAATAAGGAGAGGTATTAAATACTTGAGTGAGTTGATTTAATACCACTTCAAGATCTGGTTTAGCACCTAAATGGAGGTTACCCATCCATTTTTTTTGGGAATCGTTCATACAAAACTCAAATTAACATCATGAGAAAAAACCATCAGCATTTTCCCAAAAACCGCCTTAAGGGGGCTACAATTAGACCCAAGTAAAATACCAAACATCGAGATTGTGATGACTTATACGTTTAATCGCCCTGCTTTTCCTGCAACACGCATGCGCCGTATTCGAAAAAATGACAAACTCAGAGCGATGGTGAGAGAAACACATCTTTCTGCTGAACATCTCATTTATCCGGTATTTGTTCTACCAGGTCAAAATCAAACCCAAGAAATACCTAGTATGCCAAATATTCACCGTCTTTCAGCTGATTTGTTGTTAAACAAAGCTGAAAAACTTTTAGAATTAGGTGTATCTAAATTAGCTTTATTCCCAGTTACCCCACAAGAAGACAAAAGTTTAACTGCTGAAGCAGCATGGAGAGATGATGGTTTAGTTCAAAGCACTGTCCGTCTTCTAAAAAAAGAATTACCAGAAATGGTACTCATCACTGATGGCGCTTTAGACCCTTATACAACACACGGTCAGGATGGCATCATCGATGAAACAGGTTATGTCCTGAATGATGAAACTGTTGAGTGTCTGATTAAACAAGGTTTAAGCCATGCAGAAGCAGGAGCCGATGTTTTCGCACCGAGTGATATGATGGATGGTCGTATTGCTGCGATTCGTCAAGCATTTGAAGCAAATGGTCATATTTATACCAATATCATGGCTTATTCTGCCAAATATGCATCAAGCTTCTATGGTCCTTTCCGTGATGCAGTGGGTTCAGCATCTAATTTAAAAGGTGGTAATAAGTATAACTACCAAATGGATGTAGGAAACCGAGCTGAAGCTCTTCACGAAATTGCACTAGATATTCAAGAAGGTGCAGACATGGTGATCGTAAAACCAGGGATGCCATATCTAGATATTGTACGTGAAGTTAAAGACACATTTGGCATTCCAACATTTGTTTATCAAGTGAGTGGTGAATATGCCATGTTGGCAGCAGCAATCCAAAACGGCTGGCTTTCTGAAAGTGTGATTTTAGAATCATTGATGAGCTGTCGTCGTGCTGGTGCAGATGGAATTTGGACCTATTTTGCTGAAGATGCTGCAAAAATGCTTAAAGATCTGTAATACACTATTGAATCAAAAGCGCTTTTACATAAAGCGCTTTTTTTCTACTACAATCATCATCATTGTATTCGAGACCCAACTTTTAACTCACTCATTTAACATCTTACATCTCATCGATCTCTTTACATCATTGAGATTATTTGCACGATTAGAGCTTGAATATGGTCTAATACACCCCGTCATTTTGAAGGTGGATAAAAATGCACGTTGCCATCATTGGATGTGGAATTAGCGGCTTACTAACAGCGCTTGAATTAATCGAACAAGGTTGTGAAATTACCCTCATTGATCAAAAACAAGCAGCTAAAGCTGCATCTTGGGCAGGTGGTGGTATTTTGTCACCTATGTATCCTTGGCGTTATCCCAAAGCAGTCAATCAATTGGCACAACATGGTAAATCGTTATATCAATCTTGGAATCAAAAAATTCAACCATTGAGTGGCATTGATTTCGAAATTCACGATTCAGGCATGTTAATTTTTGATGAAGATGATTTTGAGATTGGACTCAGTTATAAGGCGCAATATAACGAGCCAATGCAGCATTGCGATTTACTCGACGAGACTCAATTAAGAAATCTGAATCCACGAGTTTCTAATACTTTCAAGCAGGCTTTGCATTTTCCACAATTGTCTAATGTTCGTAATCCTCGTCTTTTAAAGTCTATTCTGACTTATCTTAAATCACATTCAAAAGTAAAGATTATCGAGCATAAGTGGGTAGAAAAATTACTGATTCAAAATCAGCAAGTGCAATCCATTGTTCTGCATGATCAACATCAAATTAAAGCTGATCAGTATGTTATCGCTACTGGAGCTTGGTCGGCACATTGGGCATCACAACTCGATTTCAATATCCCTGTTCAACCTGTTCAGGGGCAGATGATCCTATTCAAAACCCCTGAAAACTGGCTACCCACGATGTGTATGTACAAGGTCATGTATATGATTCCACGTCGAGATGGCCATATCGTCTGTGGTTCCAGTATGGCGGAATTAGGTTTTGAACATCGCCCAAATTTGAAAACACAACAATCCATTTACCAAGCATGCATTCAACTCATACCTGAACTTAAAAATTTCCCGATTGTGCAACAATGGGCAGGCTTGAGACCTAGCTCACCTGATGGAATTCCATATATCGGTTTAATGCCTGAAATGAAAAACTTATGGGCGAATTTTGGTCATTTTAGAAATGGTTTATGCATGGGGCCAGCTGCAGCGCAGTTACTACGACAACTCATGCTGAATCAGACCACCCTCGTTGATCCTAGCCCCTATGACCCATCTTTGAAGTTTCAAGTTTAATGTGATGGAAGTAGTTGCTCCAACGCCATTTTGAGTTCTGGATACTGAAATGTATAACCTGCTTGAATAAGTGCTTCTGGTATAACGTATTGTCCATTTAAAACCAATTGAGACTGCTCACCTAACATGATTTTAAACAATGAATCAGGCAGACTTAAAAGCGGTTTCTTGTTTAAAATTTTTGCTGCGGTGCGAACAAAATACACCTGATTCGTTTGTTCAGGAGCAACGAAATTAAAAACTTCGTTTGGAGTGTCATTCAACATCAGAAATTCAATCGCCTTAATCACGTCCTGAATATGAATCCATGCTAAGGGCTGCTGACCTGAACCAATTTTACCTACCAGATTAAATCGAATCGGTAAGAGTAATTGTTGTAAAATTCCTCCGCCATGCCCAAACACCACGCCTAAACGAATGACCTTAATATCAAACTGATTTTTGTGTTGGAGAGCCGACCTCTCCCACTCTTGGCAAAGTTCGGACATAAAGATCGGTTGAGATGATCCCTGCTCATTGTTTTTTTCTGACCATTCTTGATCAGGTTCAATACCATAATACCCCACAGCAGAACCAGAAATAATTCGCTTGGGATGTTGCTGATGGGTCAGCAGATAATGAAATAATGCATCGGTCGTCTTCACCCGACTGTCGATGAGTTTTTGTTTTCGCCTTTGTGTCCAGCGACCATCACCAATACTTTCACCCGCTAAGTTAATAACATAATCAATTTGAGCGTGTTGGATATCATCGAAAGATTGAACCCATGTCAAACGTGGATGCTTCATTTTTGGATTGGACTGTCGGCTTAAACCAATCACTTGATAATCTTGATCTAGCAAATATGCAACCAAATAAGACCCAATAAAACCTGTTGCACCAGTAACCAAAACGCAAGGATGATACATAGCAATACTCTTATGATCTGATCTCTCAATCATGGTGAAAGATGCCTTTGAGCTCAATTCATGATTACTTATTTACCACCAATTTATTCGCCATGCGCTTCGCTTGTGGACCATAAAACCAAAAGGTAATTAAATATAATGGTATCGCTAGCATCAAAATCATAATTACACTGAGACTTAAGAAACTGGAATTTTGGACATAGAGTAAAAAGTTCTGCCAAATTTCAGGGTCTTTTCTCGAAAAAAATAAAATACTTAAAAAAACACCAAGAAAGTTATAGCCCCAAAAGATCAACGTAAAACCTAATGTGAATTTTTTACGTTCTTTATCCGAAGGTGCACGTTGTTGTTGATCAATAAATTTATATAAAACAACAATCATCGCAATTAAATATGGAAGTGCAGTGACTATTCCTGCAATTGCCGAAGGCAATAACGCTGCCAAAATACCTGCAACCAGCGTTAATCCTAAGCAAAGTAAAAAGAACCATAAAAAATATTTTCTTAAAGAAACCATAACTCTCAGACGCAATAAATTCCTGTCACAAAGCATAACCGAAAATAAATCAAATATTTTTAATTTTCTTGTCAACCGAATCACAACCTTATGCGTTATATAAGGTACAAGGTCAGTAGCAACCGCGTAGTCATTGCACCGGCATCCGCAATGATACACGGTGACCTTATACCCCAATGAGACCTATAAATCATGCTTCTTGCAGAAAAATTTAGTTTAGCAGCCTAAATTTGAATGACTGAAGTATTTTGGCCGACGATTTCACATCACTCGAATCGTCGGCTTTATTTTTGAACTTAATAAATTTTCTAAATATACTTTTATCCATAAAGATGAGATAACAATCAGAATAAATCCTAGTCGCAATGTATAAAGAAAAAATTAAACATAAAATTAGTCTAAAAAAACGTCTAAATTTTAAATCAGACTTTTGGGATGTATTGAATTATCCCTTCACTCGCTTTCTTATCGGTATCGTATTAATTTGCTATTGCACTGTTTTTCTTAAAGCTTTTCTTAATCATCAATTTCACATACCGCTTACAATCATCAGTTTACTCTGTGGTGTTTTTTATCAAAGTTATCAAATCATTAAAAATAAAGAAAAAATCTTAATTTATTCAATTTTAAGTCTATTTCTGAGTGCACTTTCATTTATTTCTATACAGAGTTCTAGCTCGAATCCATTAATAATTTGGGTCTATTTCTATCTTGGTGCTTACTTAATGATTTTTTCTGTAGAGCATCATCAGAGTTTAACCACACCTTTTGGTGAAGGGCTTAGTTTTTTATTCGCACTTGGAATTTGCTATTGGTTTTTCGAAAAACAGATGCTTGGTGTTGATACAGTATTATCGACATTCATCACAATAATCTTGTTAATATTTTTACTCTATTCGATTGTACATGCCTTTTTTGAAATTAAGCATCATCATTTAAGCCGTTTTCTACTGAGTTTCTTTACTTGTTGTTCAATTTTAATTTTGTCTATTGATCAAATTATAGAACTTTATTCACAGGGCGATATTACATCTGAGCATCGTTGGGTTGAGCGTTTAATTTTATTATTTCAATATTTTTTACTCGGTTTATCGTCTTTATATCTTTTTCAAAACTTAATGCTGCTTCTCAGCTATTTTCCCAATAAATACACGCGTTCTTATTTTTCAGATGTCAAACAAAATACGCTGATCCATATCAAACGTTTTTCAGAAGATCAAATTTCTAAAACAGAAGCTTGGTTTGCACTCATTTTTACGGTTTCAGTCTATTCTTTAAATTATATCTATCAAATAATTCCCATCAATATGAGTATTTGGCTAAGCATTCTATTGGTACCCTTAGTCATCCAATCTTTTTTTCATCATAAAGTAGATCAATCGTTAACAGCAGCTAAACTGCATGCATCCTCTTCTCATAAGCAAATCTCGATCAACTCGAGAATCAAAAATAGAAACAAGAGAAAAAGACGAAAAAAGAGTAAATCGAATAAAAAATAGCGATTAAAAGCTGTCTTATAGAGATGTTAAAAATTTCGATGTTTTAAAGTCCGATATTGGATAAGATGACAATTGAGATGTTTTGGGGTTCGGTAATGGCAGTGCGTTTTTTTCATACTTCAGATTGGCATTTGGGGCAATTTTTTCACAATCATGATCGTGACTATGAACACACACAATTTTTAAATTGGCTACTTGCGCAAATTCAACAAAAACAACCGAATGCCCTGCTGATTGCCGGTGATATTTTTGATGTGGTCAATCCTGCATCATCTGCTCAAAAACAGTTATACCAGTTTCTCACCGATGCCCATGCCATTGCCCCGCATATGCAAACCTTAATGATCGCAGGTAATCATGATTCCGGTTACCGCATTGAACAGGTTGAACCTTTTCTAGCGAAATTCAATGCCAAAGCGGTCGGTATTATTGGCAAACAGGATGGTGAATTTGATCTCGATCGTTTGTTGGTACCTATTTATGATGCTGATAAAAATATCGTTGCTTGGTGCTTAACCCTGCCTTATTTACGCAGTGCCGAAATTACAGGCTTAAATGAAAATACCACCAACAGCCAAAATGCGATTGCCTATTTACACCAACAACTTATTGCGGAAGCTAAAGCGCGTAAACAACCCAATCAAGCCTTAATTTTGATGTCACATGCCCATATGCAAGGCGGTGAAACCTCAGATTCCGAACGTCCGATTGTGATTGGTAACGAAGAGGCTTTATCCACTGCATTATTTGATGATGTGATTGATTATGTGGCACTCGGTCATTTGCATAAACCGCAAAAAGTTGGAGAGGAACATATTCGCTACAGTGGCTCACCTATTCCACTGTCTTTTAGTGAACGCAACTATAAACATCAAGTGGTTGAAGTCACCATTGACCCCGAAGCTGATGAACAAAATCATTTTCAATATCAAGCGCACGTTATTCCACGTACCGTGGATTTGATTCGAATTCGTGAACCCTTGTCTGAATTAATCACTACGGTACATGCCCTGCCAAAAGGCGAAATTGACAATCTCAATGCACGACATTTTCTAGAGATTGAATATACGACCGATGCCCCACCGCCTGTAGACTTACGTCAGCAGATTGAACTGGCACTGCCACCAAATCGTTATCGTTTACTGCGTATAGCTCGAATTTATCAAAAAGTAACGGAGCAAAACGATGAAAGTCACAAAGTCGATTTAGCGCCCCCCACCCCTGAAAAATTATTTTTAAGCTTGTGGGAAAAAATGGGCTATGAGCAGGATGAATCGGTGAAGCGTGATTTCTTAACTTTGCTTGAAGCGGCACAACACGATTTGGATCAAAAAGCGCACTAAGGACAGGTCATGAAAATTATTCGACTCAGTTTAAACAACTTGGCCTCTTTAGCCGGTGAACAACATATCCATTTTGAACAAGCGCCATTGGCTCAAGCAGGTCTGATTGCCATTACTGGTAAAACAGGTGCAGGAAAATCGACGCTGCTCGATGCCATGTGTTTAGCTTTGTACGATGAAATCCCACGTTTACGTGGCGCAGCTGGCAGCATGAAAGATGTAGGCGGTAAAGACATTTCAATTAAAGATTCGAAGAATATTCTGCGTCGTGGTACCACCGCTGGTTTTGCTGAACTTGAATTTCTTGCCCTTGATGGTAAACGCTATTTGGCGCGGTGGGACATTAGCCGTGCGCGTAAAAAAGTTGATGGCAATTTAAAAGTCGAGCGCTTTGTTCAATGTTTAGATGATGGCGCGACCTTAACGCAAAAAATCTCGGAAGTGACGCCACTGATTGAAAAGCTGATTGGTCTCAGTTTTGAGCAATTTACCCGTGCAGTCCTGTTAGCACAGTCTGAAGTCGGTGCATTTTTAAAAGCCAAAGACCATGAACGTGCAGACTTACTCGAATATTTAACCAATTCGCAAATTTTTAGTGAAGTCAGTAAAAAAGCCGCTGATAAATTTAGTGAAATTAAACAGCAACGTACTGATTTAGAAAAGCAACTCGGTCATATTGATATTCTGAGTGAAGAACAACTTGCAGCCTTAAATCAACAACATCAGCAGTTAAAACAACAACTCGTACATTTGGCACAATCAGAAAAGCTGCTTGAAAATGAACGTAAATGGTATCTTGAGCGTGATCAATTGTATGCTGAAGTCCATGGCAAAAAAGAGATTTATGAAGTTCAGCTTGATGCCGTAAATAAATCCGCAGCACAACAACAATTGCTACAACAGCTTGATGCATTTCAAGCCATTCGTGAACAATATGTACAGCGTGCACGTTTAGAACCACAAAAACTTGAGGTGCAACAAAAACAACTGGCCTTTCAAGCTGAGTTTGTCTCTTTACAACAACAAGCTACTACTGAACAACAGCGCTTAAAGGCCTATGAACATGCCCAAGCGCAATTTGAGCAGCAACGTTTGGATATTAAGCCTCATCTTGAACAAGGCTTAAAGTTGGATCATGACATTCACAGTATTTCTGAACAGTATAAAAAACTCAGTGCAGATAAAGATCAGCTTGTTCTCAATGAATTAGAACAGTCAAAACATGCTGTGGAACAACAACAGACCAGCGTATTGGCTTGGCAAAATAAACAGCAACAAATCAACTTTGAGTTAACCCAAAGCCAATTTTTACAATGCTTTGACCAAGAACCACAAAGTACTTTGCAGGCGCTACAACACTATGTAGAGCAATATCAGTTGCTTCATCAACAAGAGCCAGAACTATTACAACAATCCTTCGCAACTTTAGAACAACAACAGCAAACCGTTGTACAACGTCTGCAAAGCTATGTGGCTCAACATGAAAGTCTTGACGCTTTGACACAATCGCTGAAAAACATCCAACAACAGCGTGAACAGCACCAAAGCACGGTATTACGACTGCAACATCAACAGCAGCAGCTTGAGCAAGTCATCAACCATGTCAGTGAAATACAAACTCTGACAGGCTCAATCGCTGAACAACAAAAGCAACTGCAGATTATTCAACAGACCCTTGAAAAACGCTTGAGCGAAAAAGCCACACAAGAAGCCGCCTATACCCAGCTACAAAGCATCTTGGAGGCACAGCGTCTATTGCATAGCGAAAACGTGCAGCATTTACGTGAACAGCTCAAAGCCAATCAACCGTGTATGGTCTGTGGGAGCCATGAACATCCGTTTTTACAAAGTCAGCAACGCTTAGAACAAGGTTTATTGCAACTACACGAGCAGCAATTACAGGAGGCTCGTCAACAACTGGAACAGTTCAATCGTGAGGTACAGCAAGCCCAGATTGAGCAATCCAAAGTACAGACCTTACTTGAACAACAACAACAACGTGTGCAACAGCTGACGCAGTCGACTCAGCAACAGATCGTGCATATTCAAGCAGCATTACAACAACTGGGTTTAGATCTCGACACGGCAGACCCGATTCAGTTACAGCAGCGCATAATGCAGCAGATCGAAACACTGCAATCGCATATCGAACAACAACAGGCACAAGAACAACAACTTGGTCAATTGCTTGAGCAATGGCGTAAGGAGCAACAGCAACAACAGCAATTACAATTGAATATTCAACGTCGTGTGCAACTTGATCAAGGTATTCAACCCATTGTGCAGTTACTGCCTGCTCGCTATCAGCAAGACATGCCAATACATTGGGTTGCTGAATTACAACAGCAGCTACAGCAACGTGTTGCATTGCTCACCATGCAAAAACAGGTAGAGACATCACTGCTGCAAGCACAGCAGGAACTTGAAAAAATGACGCTGCGCTTTGAAGCAGCGCAAAAGCACGAACAACACCTGACTCACCAGATTGAACAACTGATTGAGCAAGGCAAAATGTTACGCTCGAAACTTGCGGAACTGACCCAAGACTATGCCGGTCAAAGCTACCGTTATGCTGCGGATTGGCAAAAACATTTAGAGGAAACTGCTGTCGCCCATGCCAATGAGGTTCATGCACAACGCAGTAAAACTGCACATGCTGAACAACAGCTGAATGCAGCCAATTTACAACAGCAGCAGTTGCTCAGTGATTTACATCATATTGAACAGGCATTACAGCAAGTACAACAGGCTATTCAGCAATGGCAACTGAGCCATCCGACCGTGACCACAGATCAAATCACAACATGGTTAAGCATTGATTTAGCCCAACATCAACAAATACGCCATGAGTTAAATACGCAGCGACAACTTTTAGAGAATGCCAAAACCGCTTGGCAAGTTTTAGAAGAACGTTATCAAGCCCATTTAAAACATCAGCCTGAACATGATCTCAGCATGCTCGAGCAGCGACTTGCGAACTTGCAAACGGAAAAGCTCGCTCAACAAGAAGCACTCACCGATACAGAAACTCAGTTACGTATGAATGCTGCCAATCAAGCCAACTATGCTAAGTATCAAAGCCAAATAGAACAAATCAAGGCGGAAGAATATCGTTGGGGACGTATCTACGATTTGATTGGGCATAAGGAAGGCACCAAGTTTAAAAAGATTGCTCAAGAGCATCATTTAGATATTTTGGTGGAATATGCCAATCAGCAATTACAGCCGCTTGCGCCACGTTATCAGTTGCATCGTATTCCTGACAGTTTAAGTTTGGCCATTATTGACCTAGATATGAACAGCGAAGTTCGACCTGTGTTGTCCTTATCAGGTGGTGAAACTTTCTTAGTGTCTTTAGCCCTTGCTTTAGCGATTGCTAACATGGCATCAGGTTCAATGAAACTTGAATCACTGTTTATTGATGAAGGCTTTGGCACGCTCGATCCTGCATCACTACATATGGTGATGAATGCCTTAGATCATTTACAAAGTCAGGGACGTAAAGTGGTGTTGATCTCGCATGTACAGGAAATGCATGAACGCATTCCAGTACAGATTCAGGTCAAACCTGTAGGTGCAGGTGCCAGTACCATTAATATTGTCGGTTAATGATTAATGATAAAAAGTTGAAGCCGTCAAATGACGGCTTTAATCTAAGCCAGTTTTCTTAAAGTTAAAATTTGCTCAGCTCGTCCAAAAGGTCCGTTCAGATCATGAAGAATAGATGAAGTTAACCCGATACCGTCATCACCATATTGTTGCACTGTTTCCAGACCTAGCCACTTACCTATTGGCATACGATAGAGATGTATCTGTAAATCTAAATTTGGAAAAGTATAGTTAAACGGCCAACCTTGTCGTGTGACAATTCCATTCGCTGTATCGACCATTCCCATCAACTTCACAAAGTCTGAATGTATTTGTCCTTCAACCATGTCATAAGGATTGGTTAGCCATACAATGCCCTTGCCTGCCCGTCGATCTAAACGGCGTGCCTCAAGTGATTGAATATAGCCTCCAGGCCAGTTTCTAATTTCTTCCCATAAGATCCCCTCGTCAGGATCAGCAACTTTTTGATCTTCTAATCCTGCGACTGCCTGAGTATCACTCATCATCATTCGCCAAGTACGTGCCTGAATACAGCTTTTACCATGTGCAGACATGGTCGACTCGATCAATTCAATGGTTTTTCCAGGTCGAATAATTCGAGTTTCAATTTGAAACTCCCCAGCGGGTATCAGGCCCAAAATATCTAAACTTATACGTCCAATCCGTAGGTCAGACCGAGCAGAAAAGTGATCCAACTCTGCACAAATAATCCCTGTTGCGGGCGCCATATGCTGTTCGTGCGCATTCCATGCACCTTGAGCATGTATAGTCGACTTATACTTAGCCAGTACTGATCCATCATCACACACTTTTCGTTCTAAAAGCTGATAATACGAACTCATCCAATTCTTCCCTGTTTTATGATTATGTGAAATATATTGGTTTATTTTTATACATAAAAAGTTGTATTTACAATGACAGCGACTGAACCCGAAAGTTCAGTGCAGACTGAATCCAATCATTTTGAGTAATCTCGCGCCCCAAATAAGGCCGTCCCTATGCGAACCATAGTCGATCCAGCGCTAATCGCATCTTGTAAATCACCCGACATTCCCATACTCAAGGTATCCCAATCAGAAGGATGTGCATGATGCTCTTTCATCTGATCAAAAAGTGTCTTGGCATCATAGAGTGCATCTACATTGCCAGGTGCTGGAATGACCATTAATCCTCGTAATCGAAGTCGAGGTAATATGCTCATTTGAGCAACCAGATCTTCGACCTCTGAAACTGCACAACCATCTTTGCTTTCTTGAGCATCAATATTCACTTGAAGACAAATATTGATAGGCTCCTGTTCGATTGTGCGTTGATTAGAGAGTCGCTCTGCGATAATAAAGCGATCAACCCCATGCACCCATGCAAATTGTTCAGCCAACTGTTTGGTTTTATTGCGTTGTACATGACCAATAAAATGCCATTCGATGTCTAAATCATTCAGCGCTTTGATTTTATCTAATGCTTCTTGCAGGTAATTCTCACCAAATGCTCGTTGACCAGTCTGATACATTTCTCTCAAAATATCCGCTGGATGCGTTTTGGAAACAGCAAGGAGTTTAACCTCGTTAGATTGTCGTTGAGCAACTTCACAGGCTTGTTCAATTTGTTGAATGACACTATTTCTCGCTTGCTCTAGACTCATCATGTATAGCTATCTCAGTTAATTCATCTTTTTTTACTTTCTTGCACGCTAACTGTTGGTTAAGCTGTAGGAAAGCCTTATTATTCTATCAAAATAATTACGATTTTAATGCGTTCGGGGAATTTATGGATATTACAGAATTACTGGCATTTTCAGTGAAAAACGGGGCGTCTGACTTGCACCTTTCTGCAGGAATGCCACCGATGATTCGTGTTGATGGTGAAGTTCGTCGTATTAACTTACCAGCCTTAGAACACAAAGAAGTACACCGCTTAATCTACGACATCATGAATGATAAACAACGTCGCGATTATGAAGAAAAATTAGAAACCGATTTCTCATTTGAAGTACCTGGTGTAGCACGCTTCCGTGTCAACGCATTCAACCAAAATCGTGGCGCTGGCGCGGTATTCCGTACCATTCCTTCTCAAGTGATTTCTATGGAAGACTTGGGCATGGGGCAAATTTTCAAAGACATTTGCGCCTATCCACGAGGAATTGTTTTGGTCACAGGACCAACGGGTTCAGGTAAATCGACTACGCTTGCGGCGATGATGGATTACATTAACGACAACCGTTACGACCATATTTTAACCGTCGAAGATCCAATTGAATTTGTGCACCAATCCAAAAAGTGTTTGATTAACCAGCGAGAAGTGCATCGTGACACACATGGTTTTAATGAAGCGCTACGCTCTGCACTGCGTGAAGATCCAGATATTATTCTCGTCGGTGAAATGCGTGACCTCGAAACCATTCGACTTGCACTCACTGCTGCGGAAACTGGTCACTTGGTGTTTGGAACACTGCATACCACATCTGCCGCAAAAACAATTGACCGTATTATCGACGTGTTTCCTGCCGATGAGAAAGACATGGTTCGTGCCATGCTTTCTGAATCGCTTCAAGCCGTCATCTCTCAAACACTTTTGAAGAAAACAGGTGGCGGTCGGGTAGCTGCTCACGAAATTATGATTGGAATTCCAGCGATTCGAAATCTCATCCGTGAGAACAAAGTTGCACAAATGTATTCTGCAATACAAACCGGTGCAAATTATGGCATGACCACTCTCGATCAAAGTCTCAAAAATCTTGTCGCGAAAGGCATTATTACCCCGCAAGTTGCACGTACTGCGGCTAAACAACCAGAATCATTTTTATAAAAAAGTGAACGTCATTTGATTTAGGGGAATCAAAATGGATTTTAATGACCTGCTCGACATGATGATTGCGCGCAAGGCTTCAGATTTATTTATCAGTGCAGATATTGAACCATCAATGAAAATTAATGGTGAAATTGTGCCTGTAGTTAAAACAAAACTCACTGGTGAAATCATAGGGCAATTGATTCACTCGATTATGAGTGAAAGACAACGAATTGAATTTGCTGCAACACACGAATGTAATTTTGCTATTGCCAATCGTGATAAAACTGCACGTTTTCGTGTCAGTGCTTTTCAGCAACGTGATCAACCTGGCATGGTCTTACGTCGGATTGAAACTGTCATTCCAAGTATTGATGAGCTGAAACTACCGCCCGTACTTAAAGATTTAGCAATGACTAAGCGCGGGATCATCTTATTTGTAGGTGCTACTGGTACAGGTAAATCGACTTCGCTTGCAGCAATGATCGGTCATCGTAATCAAAATTCTAAAGGTCATATCATTACCATTGAAGACCCAATCGAATTTATTCATCAACATCAAGGCTGTATCATTACTCAACGTGAAGTTGGCATTGATACAGACTCCTTTGAAATTGCACTGAAAAACACACTCCGTCAAGCACCTGATGTTATTCTTATTGGTGAGATCCGCTCACGTGAAACCATGAACTATGCGATTAGTTTTGCTGAAACAGGTCATTTAGTATTTGCGACTTTACATGCAAATAATGCCAACCAAGCCTTAGATCGTATTATTCATTTCTTTGAGACAGATCGTCACAGCCAACTGTTTATGGACCTCTCACTTAATTTGAAGGCAATCATTGCACAACAGTTAATTGCGACTCCTGATAAAAAATCACGTCATCCCGCAATTGAAATCTTAATCAATTCTCCACTGATTTCAGACTTAGTGCGTAAAGGCGAAGTTCATGAAATTAAGGAAGTCATGAAGCGTTCCCGTGAAATTGGAATGCAGACGTTTGATCAAGCGCTATTTGACTTATATAAAGCTAAGAAAATCACTTATGACGAAGCATTACGTCATGCTGACTCTGCCAACGATTTACGCTTACAAATCAAACTCTCTGAAGAAGATCCAAACTATCTGTTGAATTCTGGCCCCCGCCTCACTTTTGATGGTCAAGATGATTAATTAATAGTGAATAAAAAAGGAGCAATCATTGCTCCTTTTTTAATGCAATCAAGATTTATTTTTTACGGTATGCTTCTTGGCATTCAGGCGCATCGCAATAACCATATAAATTCAAAGAGTGACCTGTTAAAACAAAACCAAGTTGTTCAGCAACATTATGTTGTTCTTGTTCAATCAAATCATTGTGGAATTCAACAACTTTGTTGCAGTTCTGGCAGACCATATGATCGTGGTGATCATCTTGCATGATTTCGAATACAGAGTGATTATTCTCGAAATGATGACGTTGGATAATACCAGCAGCTTCAAACTGAGTTAACACACGATATACAGTTGCTAGACCGACATCTTCGCCCTGCTCAAGTAAGGTCTTATAGATATCTTCCGCGCTCAAATGATGCTGTCTTGAATTTTCTAATAATTCCAAAATCTTGATTCGTGGAAGGGTAACTTTAAGTCCAGCTTTGCGTAAATCTTGATTTGAAATAGGCATATAAAAAGGTCTCTCAACAAATTTTAAGTTGGAATATGCAACAGAGTTGAGATGCAGTATGATCTATCCTTGGATCAATTGCATCATAATTAATTTGGGATAGTGTAGCAAAATGCAAAAAATCATGCTGACGTTATTCGTCGCTTCTTTACTGGGTGGTTGTTCTGTCTTTGGTGTATACAAAGTTGATATTCCTCAAGGAACACCATTAACCCAAGCGCAAGCTTCAAAAATTCAAGTCGGGATGACTTACCAACAAGTTCGTTTTTTACTTGGTAGCCCAACCATTTCAGATCCTTTGAATCCTTTACGTTGGGATTACATCTACAATTATACCCCAGGTACATATGCTAAAAAAGCAAATATTCCTGCAACTCAAGGTCAGCATCTAAAAGTATATTTCGATGGTTCTGGCGTCGTGAATAAAATCGAAGGTTTAGAAACTATCCCAGAAACTCAACCTGGTTTACCAGGTTCGAAAGATGCGATTTTGAACGCGCCACCACTATAAAGAATTAGACATAAAAGAAAACCCCTCAAAGAGGGGTTTTTCATATCATTTCAATTGTTTAAAGCGATTGCCACGACAATAGCGCCCAACTGGATTCGCTGCCGCTCGCTTACGGCGAATATCTTTTGGATTAATCGTTAATGCCCGATAGATTTCCACCCGATCACCTGCTTGCAGAACATGCGATTGATCTTGTACTTTCGTCCCAAAAATTCCAACAGCATACTCGTCTGGCAACTGCGTACACGACGCGATACCACTTTGTGTAATAGCATCCGCAACAGACATGCCTTCCACAAATTCAAGTTCAATGTGAAACTGCTGGTCTACAGCAGCATAAGCAACCCAAACTTTTGCATTTTGGATCATGGTAACCATTGACCTAAGTAAGAAATCATTGCAGCCACAATTGCTAAAGGTGTCACAATACGTACAGCCACACGCCAGATATTATAAAAAGCTTCATTACTAAAATTCAGCGCTTTACGTAAATGACTAATTTTCATGATCCAACCCACGAAAATTGCATAGATTAAACAAATGCTTAATCCCCAAAGCATTAAAATCGGAGTTAAAAATAGATCGGCTGCAGGGAATACCCAAATTAAAAGTGGTGCAAGCAATAAAAAATATTGCACCGCTTGTGCTAATCCACGATGTGCGAGTTGTTCCTTCCCAAGTTGCAGGAGTAAAGCTACTGCAAATATTGTCGCGATTAAAACGATATATGCTGGAATTGCAGCACTAATTGCAAAATATCCAAATCCAGCCACAGCCACCAGTTGCGCTAGCCAAATCGGTAAAGTTTTTGGCGTTGCAGCATCTTGTTTCTCTTGATTGAGATTTGTCTGCCAATATAATCCAAGCCCGAGACCTGAAGCTACTAAAGCGAGAATAGTTGCATTACCCCACTCTTTAAACTCAACAGGAGTCAGCTGCCAATCATTGACTTGGACACCAAAAACCTGAGCCGCGATTAAACTTGCAATCGTTGCAATCGCAGTAAGTACAACCAATACAGAACGTTGAAGAAATGATAAACCAAATGCAATGAATGCTGCGATACCCATCAAAATATTTGAACCAATACCAAAATCATTTTGTTGTGCTACAGCATTAGAAGTATTAAGTAATATACCGCCCGCTAAGAATGGAATAAAAATAACAGCAAGCCAACCAACCACTCTCCAACGTTGGTGCGCATCGGCTTCACGGGTCAATTTTGATAATGCGTTCAGCGCTGATGTTTGAGCTCGTTTCGCCAATCCAATTTCTAAATAGATAATTGGCAACGCTAAAAACAACATCGTTGCAAACCAAAGCAACCAAAAATCGAGTTGTCGATCAATTTGCAAGCCTAAGCTTGGTGCCAGACCCACAATAATGATAAATGATAAACAAAATGCCATCAGCGGCGATAACCATCGTGACATAGCGGTGTCCTGCATGAGGTATTCCATTAAAAAGTTTTACGCTATTTTGCCTAGCTCAATCATTAAAATCAAAGTCTGGCGTTAAAAAAGTACGTGTAGATCTTAGACACTTCAAATTAAATTTTTAATATTGATCCGCGCGAGTAACACGTTTCAAGCTTGGGTCACGGGCTTCTCTGACCAATCGCTCAACGTGAGTTATGGTACGTAATGTTGGCTTACCATCCTGAAATAAAATCATTTCGCCGGGCGTATATGCAAACCAAGCTTCATTATCTGTTAATGGTTCTGTCGTAATTACAGCCACACGATCTTCAGGTGTCGTGACCTGACTAAAATCGACTTCAACATCAATATCAATTAATCGTGCAGGTTGAAATGGATATTCGCGAACAATCCAGTGTAATTTTGTGGTCGCATAACTATACAAAGCCTGTCCATTTGATAAACAAAAATTGAATGTCCCATGCTCTGCTATTGTTGGCGAAATTTCTTCTAAAGCATGAAATACATCTTGGACACTTGGCTCTACATAACCAAACTTTTGTACGAGATGTTCTAATAAATAGCAAAATGCAAGCTCACTATCTGTATTACCTACTGGTGTGAACTGTCCCGACAACCTTGGATGAAAATCATGCAGATCACCATTATGCGCGAAAATCCATTGTCTCCCCCACAATTCACGAATAAACGGATGAGAATTTTCTAAAGTAATTTTTCCCTGTGTTGCTTTACGAATATGCGCAATGACATTACGCGATTTAATCGGATAATTACGAACGAATTCTGCAATTGGAGACTCGACTGCAGATTGGTTATCAACAAATAAGCGGCATGCCTTATCCTCAAAGAAAGCGATGCCAAAACCATCTGAGTGATCTGACGTTATTCCAGCGCGCTGAGAAAAACCACGAAAAGAAAACGTAATATCCGTAGGGGTGGCACAATTCATTCCAAGTAGTTGGCACATAATCTTTCATTTTGCTTTAGTTATCAGTTTTATTGTGCATCAGCCTTATAGATGTTGCAAATATGAATATGGCAATTGAATATGTTTTATGCTGGATATATGGGACATAAAACGATTATTCTTATCAAACAAAAAAAGCCACCGAAGTGACTTTTTATTATGTGATTATGAATTAGTGCGCCGACTTAGAACGATTGGTAATCAATGTTCCAACACCGTGATCCGTAAAAATTTCCAACAAAGTCGCATGTGGAACACGACCATCCACAATATGCGCGCTCACTACACCACCTTTCACCGCATCAAGCGCACATCCCACTTTCGGAATCATACCGCCGTAGATCACACCTGTATCGATCAAGCGATCGACTTCTTGTGTTGTTAGTCCAGTGAGTAGGTTTTTATTCTCATCCAATACACCACTGATATTCGTAAGAAGAATTAACTTTTCTGCACCCAAAGCTTCAGCAACTTTACCAGCAACTAAATCTGCATTGATATTGTAAGTATTACCTTCCTCATCAACACCAAGTGGAGCAATCACTGGAATAAAATCACTTTGAGTGAACATTTCCAGAACGTCAGTTTTTACACCGACCACTTCACCCACTAACCCAAGATCAATTTGTTGAACAGATCCATCCTCTTGGGTTTTTTCCATCAACAACTTTTGAGCACGAATTAAGTTACCGTCTTTACCCGTTAATCCAATTGCACGACCACCATGTTGATTGATCAAATTCACAATAGACTTATTTACACTTCCGCCCAACACCATTTCTACAACTTCCATAGTTGCAGGATCAGTTACACGCATTCCATCAATACGGTCTGATTCACGCCCAAGTTGTTTCAAAAATGAATCGACTTGAGGACCACCACCATGAACCACAATCGGATTAAGACCAACTGTTTTCAATAGCACGATATCACGGGCAAACGAACTTTCTAATGCAGGATCAGTCATTGCATTGCCGCCATATTTCACTACAAGTGTTTTACCTGTAAATCTTTGGATGTATGGCAAAGCTTCTGTCAAAATTTGAGCTTTGTCGATGCCAGTTTGTTGGTGTGGCATTCGCCTCTCCTTCATTCCTACATTAGTGTGCATTCAAAATACTTTGAGCAAGCACAGGATATTTTTCATTTAAAATTTTTACAAAATGCTGGCGAATTTCATAAAGTTTCGATGGGCTATCTGCATCAAACCGTACCGTGAAGTATTCACCAGTATTTGATGCTCGCATAATGCCAAATCCGTAGTCAAAATCAAGGCGAATACCATCGATTTTACTCATTTTGGCCCCAGTAATTTTACAATTCTGCTCTATCAAGGCTAGGACGTCTTGCGGATTTGCATCTTGCGTTTCAATATAGGTATCTTCAGTACCAAAGCGATCTGGGAATTGAGCGAGATATTCAGATAGCGTGATATTAAGTTGACTCAATGCCTCCATGACCCGTAATGCTGCATAGATACCATCATCGTAACCAAAACCACGACCATCATTGAAGACATAATGACCCGCATATTCTCCCCCAAAAACAGCTCGACCTTTGGATTGGGAAATATAACGGCGCATGAAACTGCTGCCAGTACGAATCATTTTTGCGATGCCTTGTAATTGTTCAATGGTTTTTGACACCATCGTTGAACATTTTACGTCATAAACAATTTCATGATGCGGATGCTGAGTTAAACACAATGATGCGAATAATGCTAACAAGCGATCAGCAGACACAATGTGAGCATTCTCATCCAAAATGACGGCACGATCACCATCACCATCAAGAGCAATCCCCAAATCCGCCTGATGCAACAAAATTTTTTCTTTTAGCTGCGTCAAATGCTTCGCTTGTGAAGGGTCTGGAGGATGATCAGGAAACTCTCCATTTTCACGACAACGTATTGAAATGACTTCACATCCCATTTTTTGTAGTACTAAATCAGCACAACGCCCAGCGGCACCATGCATACCATCTAATACAACCTTGAGTGGACGCTTTAATTGAATATCCTTGAGCAAAGCATGCTGATAAGCCAAGCAATACTCTGATTTAATCTGATGTGTCAGTTGAGGTGGCGTTGGAAAGTGATCATGTTGAAAATAGAAACCTTCTGCATACTCCCCAACATTTTGAATCATGTCTGGACAAGGTGGTTCGTATTCAATAATCCATTTAATCCCATTATCATGTTTAGGGTTATGACTCGCGGTCACCATGATGCCATTGCCATTTTTATGTCGAGCAGCAAAATACATTTGTGGGGTTGAACAACATCCAATGTTCTCGACATTCATCCCTTGTTTTTTGAAGACTGATTCAATAATCCAAGCAAAAGTAGGTCCAGTCAGTCGAGCGTCATAACCTAGCACGATACTTTTCTGACCACGTGATTGATACTGAGCAACGAGCCCATGTGCAATCGCATAAATTGTTCTTGTATCCAATTGACTGACTTTTCCGCGAATATCATAAGCACGGAAAATTTGTCTTGGAAAAATAAGTGGTTGGGTATTCATTCTTAATTAACACCGTTGACTGCTGAGTCAGAACAGCGTGATGAGAGTTGATCCAAATAAATTTTGAATATATTGAGTAATAAAAAATATCGTTATTCTTTATATAACGTGTACCAATTTCAATTTATATAATCTTTGTTAATATTTTGCAACATATAAATAAAAGCCTGATTTTACAGGCTTTTATCCAAAATACTATTGTTTTCCAGTGTGTCCGAATCCACCAGCTCCTCGCTCACTTGCCTTGAATTCGTCAACTAAATCAAATTCAGCTTGTAAAACAGGAACCAATACGTATTGAGCCAATCGCTCACCTGGCTCTAATGTAAATGCATTTTGACTGCGGTTCCAAACTGAAACCATTAATTCACCTTGATAATCTGAATCAATTAGACCGACGAGATTTCCTAATACAATCCCGTGTTTATGACCTAAGCCAGAACGAGGCAAAATCAAACCCGCATAACTTGGGTCTTCGATATAAATTGCCATACCTGTTTTAACTAAAACAGTCTGACCAGGCTCAATAGTGATCGCTTCATCTACACATGCACGTAAATCTAAACCTGCTGATCCTGTTGTTGCATAAGTAGGTAATGGCCATTCTTGACCAAGTCGTTGGTCAAGTACTTTAACTTGAACTTTCATATTCAATCCTGTTTTAAAATGTAATTAACGTTTGAGTAAAGCTTTCAGATTTTGCAGATAATGCTGTGCCTGTAATTTTGGATCGATATTTTCAGCCAATTTCTTTTTTCGACCTAGCCAATCGACTTCATCTTGTGGCAATTCGTCCAAGAAGCGACTTGGTGTCATTTGTTTCATCTGACCACCATTTTTACGCTGTTCTGCAAGCGTCAAAGTCAGACCTTGTTTGGCACGGGTAATACCAACGTACATCAGTCGACGTTCTTCTTCGATGGTGTCAGCCACAATTGAATTTTTGTGCGGAAGCAACTCTTCCTCAAGCCCCATAATATAAACAAATGGGAATTCCAAGCCTTTAGAAGCATGCAAAGTCAGTAAATTTACTTTATCAATATCTTCATCTTCTTGCTGTTGCTCCAACATATCCAGCAACACCATCTTACGAATGACACTTTCGATATTTTTTTCATCGACATCTTCAGCACGATTGATCAAACTTTGAATACTGCTATAAAGCACTTCAATATTGTCAATTTTAGTTTTTTCTTGTGCTGGCGTCGCTGCCGTTTCTTTGATGTAGTCGATATATCCTGCCTCAACCATCATTTGGCGGACTTTAGGTACAGGTTCATCATCATCTAACAATTCACGCGTAAAACCTTCGATAAAATCGGCAAACTCAGCCAATTGAGATGTCGCCTTCTTCGGTAATACCATACTTAGACGCTGATCATTCGCGGCACCTAGTAGAGAAAGATTATTCTCTTGCGCAAATAAACCTAGTTTTTCTAAAGTCACAGGTCCTATGGCGCGTTTAGGTGTGTTGATAATCCGTAAGAAAGCACTGTCATCTTCAGGATTAATAATGAGACGTAGATAGCTCATAATATCCTTGATTTCAGCACGACCAAAGAACGACTGACCACCAGAAAGTTTGTAAGGAATCTGCATCTGACGAAGTTGTGTTTCTAAAACACGTGCTTGGAAGTTTCCACGGTATAACACGGCGTAATCTTTCCAATTTTTGCCATTCATCAATTTATGAGTCAGCAAATCTTTAACAACACGTTCCGCTTCATCATCATCATTACGACAAGTAATAATACGGATCACCTCACCATGTCCTTTATCACTCCACAATTTTTTATCAAAAATATGTGGGTTATTCTCAATCACATGGTTTGCAGCTTTTAAAATACGACTGGTTGAACGATAGTTTTGCTCAAGCTTAATGACTTTTAAATTGGGGAAATCTTCCTTCAATAAGGCCATGTTTTCTGGCTTTGCCCCCCGCCAAGCATAAATTGATTGGTCATCATCCCCTACAGCCGTAAATTGTCCCATGACACCAACAAGCAGTTTGACCAAGATATATTGGGCGGTATTGGTATCTTGATATTCATCAACCAATAAATAACGTACACGGTTTTGCCATTTATCACGGACTTCAGCATTTTCTTGAAGAAGGCGTGTCGGCATTACGATTAAATCGTCAAAATCGACCGCATTATAGGCACGTAAATTACGCTCATAAAGTTGATAGAGATGCGCAAATTGAACATCTTCAGCCGTTTCACAAGTCGTATGTGCTTGCTCAGGCAAAATTAGATCGTTTTTCCAATCTGAGATCATCTTCATAGCTTTTGCGATCAGCTCTTTACTTTCTGCACCAGACAAATTATCTCGGTGCATTAAATCCATTAAAATACGCTTACAGTCATCAGCATCTAAAATGGAAAAGTTTGCTTTAAGTGGCGTATGTTTTAATTCTAGTCTTAATAAATTCAAACCAAAGGTGTGAAAGGTAGAAACAGATAAACCCTTTCCATCCTCTTTACCAAGCAATTTACCGACACGCTCTTTCATCTCTCGTGCAGCTTTGTTGGTAAAAGTCATCGCCGTAATACGATGTGCTGGTATACCGCATTTTTTGACTAAATATGCAATTTTCTGTGTGATTACAGAGGTCTTACCTGAGCCTGCCCCAGCAAGTACTAACAAGGGTCCTTGAGTGTATTTCATGGCTTCAAGTTGCTTGTCGTTCAAATGACTGGCTGATGACATATTCTTTCCTCTTTTCCTTCAGCGCTCGATTATAGTCATCTGCTTCGAATATGACTAACGTTAAATTTAATGAAGGTATATTTGAATAAATTTCAGACATAAAAAAACCACCCGAAGGTGGCTTTTTTAAGATCATGTATTATTGAACTGCGTAAACAGCAATCTCTACACGACGGTTTTGTTCTTTACCTGCTGCAGTTGTGTTATCAGCAATTGGGTTTGAAGAACCTAAACCTTGAGCATTAATACGTGCTGTAGAAACACCCTTAGATGCTAAATAGCTAGCAACAGATTGAGCACGTGCTTGTGACAATGGGATGTTAATCGCATCATTACCTGAACTATCAGTATAACCAGTTACAAGGATACCGCTCTTGTTGTCTTCAGTTAAAACTTGTGCAACACGGTTTAAAGTGTCATAGAAGTTTGGCTTGATATTTGATTTATTTGTATCAAACGTGATAGCACCTGGCATTACTAAGTTAATAGAGCCATCTGGATTACGGTTTACATCAATACCTGTACCAGCAGTTGCTTGGCGTAATTTTTTCTCTTTATTGTCGAGATATACGCCTGCAGCACCACCTAATACAGCACCAATCGCTGCTGCACGGTTATTTTGACGGCTAGTGTTCGCATTACCTTTAGAAACACCGTAACCAGCTGCTGCACCAATTAAAGCACCCAATGCAGTTTTGTCATACTCGACGCCACCAATATTGTTACCAGTTGTTTGACAACCAGAAAGTACCATTGCCCCAACCACTGCAGCTGAAATAGCTAATGCACGCATGGGATGACTCCTTTTATATGTTTTTGTATGTGATGAATAATGATTTGTTAGAAACAATTTAACCATTACTATTTTGTTAATAATAAACAGTTTATTAACAATATGTAATCTTTTGTAGCATCTTTCGTTAATGCTTCATCATATTTTATACATAGTTAAGAAAACGGGCTTTGTGATTTGAGCGACTCGATTTATAGTGTTTTAAAAATTTCAATCAAATGCAATCACTTTTTAGGACTGTGCAATGGCAGCAGAGAAGCAGAAACAACCTATTTTAAAAAAAATTTCTAAGGGTTTAACCGTAGGTTCTGTAATCACAGGAAGTACATTTTTTCGTGGCCCACCTATTCTTGCATTAGGTTTGACTAAACTCGTAAAAAAATCATCAAAAATCGATGAAACCAATATCAATATCGCCAATGGTTGGATTGGTACGAATAACTGGCTCATTGAAAAAGTTCTCCCTGAGCTTAAATGGCACATCACGATTGATGAAGATCTAGATCTCAATCTACAAGGTCGTTACATCATGACCTGTAATCACCAAAGCTGGGTGGATACAACTGTTACTCAATATTTTGGTCTTAAACGTATGCCGCTCACACGTTTTTTTACGAAATGGGAACTCATTTTTATTCCTTTTGTTGGGCAAGCATTCAAGATCCTTGGTTTTCCTATGATGAAACGTCATACCAAAGCGCAAATCGAAAAAAATCCTGCGCTGAAATATCGTGATATGGAAGAAGCGCGTAAATCGTGTGAACAACTGCTCAGCCAACCTTTTACCTTATTAAATTATTTAGAAGGTACACGCTATACCCCTGAAAAACACGCCCAACAAAAATCTCCGTATAAAAATTTACTTAGGCCCAAAGCAGGTGGTTTAGCACTTGCCCTAAATATTCTAGGAAGTGAAATTGATGCGCTAGTCGATATGACCATTGTCTATCCAGATGGTGTGCCAGGTTATGGAGATTTTTGGTTAGGAGAAGTTTCTCAAATTGCCGTGAATTTAAGAAAAATTGAAATTCCTGCTTGGGTTCATGGCGGCAATTATGAGGATGATGCCGACTATCGCGCTCGTTTCCAAAAATGGGTTGATGAGCTTTGGACAGAAAAAGATCAGTTAATTACACAGTTAAAACAACAGCTTCAAGCTGAATCTGTAAATTAAGCTGTCCTCAGAATGTATTGCATATGACAGATCGCATGACTAATCCTCGAAAAACTTTCCGTCCACAGCGTCATGACACTTTATTTTGGAAGATGTTCCTGATTTATGACATCTTTATGATGCTCATTATTTTAGTCAATTTGTTTTGTCTATGTGCCAATGCATTTTTAATGAGTAATTTTGGCTCATGGGTATTTGACACGGTTCAATTACCTCAAATTCTGGAGTTTTATAAATCCGAGCTTCACCCATGGGTCATCATTACTGAAAGTTGGTTTATCACATTTTTAATTGTTGAACTCGCTGTAAGATGGCTGATTGCAATCGTCAATAAACATCATCAGCGTTGGTTTTTCTTTCCCTTCATTCATTGGTATGAAATATTAGCCATTATCCCTTACCTTCGCTTTTTACGTTTAATTCGCGTCGGAGTGATTGCCTATAGACTGCATGAGCTAGGCTATAAAGTCATACCTAATAAATGGTTCAGACGTCTTAATTTTTACTATAACGTGATCATGGAAGAGCTCTCTGATCGTGTGGTGATTACTGTCATTGATAGTGTAAAAAAAGAGTTAGACACTAGCTCGACCCATAAAAAAATCATTCATGATCTGGTGAATCACCATCGAGACATGTTTGCCACGACATTAGCGCAAGTCTTACAAGAATCTTTAGCAACCGAATTAAAACTTCAAAAAGATAATATCTCGCAAGGCGTTGGTCACATTGTCATTAAAGCTATTGAAGACACACCAGAACTAACACAGCTCTTAAAGCTGATTCCATTGGTGGGTGGTCGTATAGAACAGCAAATCCACAACATTGGTCAACGATTAGGTGAAAATATTACCGACGGTTTAGTTGAACCTTTTATTTCTGGAACCATTGATAAACCGAATGCGCATTATCAACTCATTGCTGAAAAAATTAGCCAGCTCAATATTGATAATCATGCATTAGAACAACTCGTTGAATCTGTCGTTTATGAAAGTCTTGAGTCTTTAAGAAAACAGGTGGCAGTAAAACAATGGCAAATAGAGTTATCAAAAAACAATCAAGTCAAGGAATGATCATTTCTCTATTAATTTAATATATCCGCTAGAGAATTCTTGAGAATTGAACTAGCATTTGCACAATTAACAATTTTTACTTCGATTATAAAGCGCGAAGCAAGCAAGGAATGAATATGGCAGATATTCGGATTACCGGTAGAATGGTGAATTTTACCCGAATTACCTTTGACACCAATGATCATAATGTTATCCGCCAACAATTAAGTGCCATGATGAGTGAAACCTCTTATGAAGGTGCGCTTGTCATTCTAGACACAACCGTTGAACAAGAACTCATTGGACTCATTCAATTGGTCATCAGTTTAGGGTTACAGCCAATGGCTGTCGTTGATGGTTTAATGGGTGATGAAGCACGTGCGATCCAATTCCCAGTTCTTGCGGCTGATCGTCCTTTGCAGCGCATCAAAGCAACAAAAGAACAAGTGGTAGAAGCCCCAGCAAATACCCCTGAAGCTGAGAAGGCTCCAACACACATAGCTCCTGCAACTACACATAAAACTTCGTATCACGATGAAGTGCTTAGAACAGGACAATGTCTGGTACAAGATCACGGCGATATTATTTTAACTGCTGGAATTAATAGTGGCTCTGAAATCATCGCTTCAGGAAATATACATATTTATGGCTCTGCTCGTGGTAGAGTCATCGCCGGCGCCGGTGGCAATACAGCAGCACGAATTTTCTGTCATGTTTTAGAAGCTGAATTAGTATCTATCGCAGGAACATATTGTGTTGCAGATGATATTCCACCACATATGCTAAAAAAGTCAGTACATATCTATTTAAATGATGCTCAAGAGCTTGTCTTTGAAGCACTCGAATTTTAATGTATAACTAAACATGAGAACCCCTATAGTATTGGGGATAAACATAACAGGAGTGGATTCGGTGGCGAAAATTGTTGTCGTAACATCAGGTAAAGGTGGCGTAGGTAAAACAACTACCAGTGCATCTTTTGCAACAGGTTTAGCCCTTCGTGGCCACAAAACTGTTGTAATCGATTTTGACGTAGGTTTACGTAACCTCGACCTTATCATGGGTTGTGAGCGTCGTGTTGTTTATGATTTTGTGAATGTATTAAATAACGAAGCGAGATTACAACAAGCACTTATTCGCGATAAAGAAATCGAAAATCTATATATTTTACCTGCATCACAAACCCGTGATAAAGATGCGTTGACCGATGAAGGTGTTGCACGTGTTATGGACGAACTTTCTCAAGAGTTCGACTACATCATTTGTGACTCTCCTGCAGGTATTGAACGTGGTGCGATTTTAGCAATGTACCATGCTGATGAAGCAATCATTGTAACGAACCCTGAAATTTCATCTGTCCGAGATTCCGATCGTATTATTGGTATGTTGGACAGTAAAACGAAGAAAGTAGAAAATAACGAAGGTCGTATTCGTAAGCATCTTTGTATCACACGCTTCAACCCTGAACGTGCTGACAAGCAAGAAATGTTAACAGTCGATGATATTTCTAAAGATATCCTTCGCGTGCCAACGCTCGGTGTAATTCCTGAATGTAAAAGCGTGTTACAAGCTTCGAATGAAGGTAAGCCTGTTATTCTTTATACTGAAGAAGCAGCTGGACAAGCTTATGACGATCTTGTTGCACGCTTCCTTGGTGAAGAACGTCCATATCGTCACATCTCTGTGAAGCCGAAAGGCTGGTTAGCACGTTTATTTGGAGCATAAAGATGGCAGGATTCTGGAGTAAACTTTTTAGTAGTGATGACAAACCATCAAGTGCACAAACAGCTAAAGATCGCTTAAAAGTTATCGTGGCATCTGAAAATGGTCTAGGTAAGCGTTTAAGCCAAGATAAAATTGATTTAATGAAAAAAGAAATCATGCAAGTTGTGAATCGTTATGTGCGTGGTGTAGATGAACAGCATATACAAATGTCGGTTCGCTCAGAAGCAAATATCGAAATGCTAGAAATGAATATCAATTTGCCTGAAGAACGTTAATCTGATTTTTGATTAGTCAAGCAAATTGAATCAGGGCAAAATATGAGAGTGGCAGAAATAGGCTATTAGCTATATTCCGCCCACTTGAAGCAGAGCTTCAAGTCTTGCGACTAGACAAAGCAGTGCTTTGCTCATCTAGTCTCATATTTTGCCCTTTTTTATTGATTAAAAATACCAAGGAGATTGTGATGGCATTATCACAGCCAGCCACGTTCAATGAAGAATGGTCAGACGAGCGTGTTTTTGCCTATTTAAATCAGTTACCTCCTGAAGGTGTAAACGCTGATTTTCATGTTCTCTATCATGCTTTTAAACATATGCGTGCTAATGACTATGAGCGTTTACTCACTAAATTTATAGCAGATGGTCGTAATCTTAACGCTCAAAATCCTGAAGGCAAACGTATTCATGATGTGATCGCAGAATTCCCACGCCAAAGTGCAGAATTCCTTGCTGTTTTAGCAAAATTTGCCTAAAAAACAGATAAAAAAGCCTGCTTGAGCAGGCTTTTTTGATTTAAATCTATCTTATACCTGTTAAAAAATAGTTTCGTATTAAGGTTACTTTTACGTTTGGGTGAAACTTAGATTATTTCCATTGCCAACCCAATGCAATAGCACCACCAACATCACCTTGTGAACTTGCGGTTCCAGACGCTTTATAGACAAAGCGATTCGTTTCAGAAACCCCACTAAATCCAATGGCAATACCTTGCTCACCATCCCATGTACCAGCAGCTGCACTGAACATACTTGCACCAGCATAAGTTGGCTGGGGTAATGAAGCGACAGCCAAAGATGATGCAATAGCTGCTCGAGTGTCACGTCGTTCATCGGCAAAACTCTGTTCTAAAGCATTTACACGTCGACTAGTATACTCATTGGCCTGATTCAATATTTCATTGGTTCGTATATTCGTATATTCCTGTGCATCGCTCAAAACTTGCTGATCTGCTTGACGCATTTGTTTTACATTGACTGCGTCGGTATCCGCTGTACCTGCTGCCACATTAACAATTTGGCGCTGTTGCGTAGAGGAACCCACTGAAACCGTATTGTCCCGATCGGTAGACGAAGCATTTCCTAAAAGAACAGCATTATTTGCGTCAGACGTTATATTATTCCCAAGAGCTACAGTACTATTTCCTGAAATATTGTTGAAATTACCAACTGAATGCGTATTTTCACCCGTAACCGTATTGTGATTTCCTAAAGCTGTTGCATGTTCACCAGCGACTTGTGATTCAGCCCCAATTACAATACTCTCACGACCCGATGCTACTGATGAACTTCCGATTGCAAGAGCATCTTCACCTGTTGCATTTGGTAATATTGCATTTTCACTAGGATTTGTTCCAACAGATATTGCGACAGTTCCACCACTAGCCAAAGACGTTAGCCACTGTTGTTCGGTGCCATTAAAGCCATTTTGTACAGCAATCTCAAAAGCACTAAAACCTTGATCACCTTTGTCACCTTTGTCACCTTTTAAGCCTTGAAGTCCTTGATCACCTTTATCGCCCTTGTCGCCTTTTAAGCCTTGAAGTCCTTGATCACCTTGATCTCCCTTATCACCTTTCAATCCTTGAGGACCTTGGTTACCTTTATCTCCTTTGAGTGACGTCAGCCAATCTTGCTCTGTTCCTACAAATCCATTATTCACCGCCACTTGGTAAGCACTATCACCTTGTGGTCCTACACCGCCACCAGGTCCACCGCTTGCACCTGGTATACCTTGATCCCCTTTGTCACCTTTCAACCCTTGTGGACCTTGATCACCTTTATCTCCCTTATCGCCTTTTTCACCTTTTAATGATGTAAGCCAATCTGTTTCAGAGCCCTCAAATCCATTACTCACAGCAACCTCGTACGCACTTGGTCCAGCTGGTCCAGTGGTACCTGTACCTGTTTCACCACCAACACCATTATTTTCGAGTGCAGACACTCGGTCTTTTAACGCTGTAAATTCAATATCAATCCCTCTAATTGTTTGATTTAGGTTTTGGTATGTAGAGCCTTGCATTTCAAATGAAAGGGGCATCACACTCCCCTGAAACATAGTCACCCCAGTACCCAGAATTCTTTGTAAACTGGCTGTCAATTGATCAACATTAATAGCATCATGAGTATCTAATCCCCATGCTAAGTTCATGATTCGGCGTTTTAATTGATCACTACCGACTGAAATAACATTCTCTCGATCTGCAACCGATGCACTACCTAAAGCAACAGAGTTGCTCGCATAAACCTGACTCAGCTCACCAATCGCGACTGACTCTCTTACGGATGTATAATTTGGTCCTGGTCGAATAATAATAGAACCACCGACAGCCACATTAGTGTGACCTTGCACATTACTGTTGGAGGCAAATATATGAGAACTCGTCGCACCAACCTCATTAAATCCACCAAAAATCATCGAGCCATTAGTGTTGACGTCGTGAATATTATTCATACCAACAACAACAGATTTTACAGACGAGTTTAAATTTGAAATCCCTATAGAGATACCCCCTTCAGCAGTATTTGAACTACCGATCGCAATACTCCCTTCCCCCTTAACCACTTGATTATTACCAATGGCAATATTACTTGTATGATGTGTTGTGTTTTGATTTCCAATGACCACATTATTTTGCGTTGTCGTTACAGCGTTTGGTGTCACCGTATTATTCAAACCAAAAACAGTATGATTCATCCCAATATTGACGTTATTGCTTTGTCCCATAACCACACTGTTCGGTGCAACCACTGAGTTATTTTCACCACAGATGAAAGATGTAGTGTCTGAATTCGTCGCTGTGCCTGTTGAACCCTCACATTCATCAGCTTGCACCTGACTCGTCATTGCGGTTAATGCCCCAATTAAAATCAGATAACCTGTCGTCATTCCAATATTTTTTAAAGATTGTGTAAAACGTGTACGTCCAAGTTCCCCTGTTACGACTAATTTTCCATTACGATTACGGATAACTCGGTATATATGGTTCATGTAATTCCCCTTAGTTTTTGACATGGTCATGTCACTTGCAGGTTTTCCATAGTTTGCAAGAAAGACCTTTTATAATGAGGAAAATCAAACCATAAAGCTGATAATCTAGAAGCCCCCCTTTAAGGGGGGATGAAAAAAATATTTTTGTGAAAAAATGATTAATATTTACTTTTTTATCTCAATTTTTTTAAAAAAATCTATAATTTGAATTTGTTATAATCAAAACAGTTCAATCGAAGATGAATTCAATAAGTTTTCGTAAAAGTGATCGAACAAGGCTCGGCACCCTCCATCGCCTGAGAAATCTTTGCTGTACTCAACTTCCGCTCCTTACCATTGCGCCCAGTATTTTTGACTATTTGAATTTTTTGATTCCACATGATGCCTACGGTATGGCACTGACCTATCCAAATGGTGAACCTTATATACTGTATTACAAAAATCTTAACCCTCGGTCGATGAGGTATGTGCAAGAAAATACTGAATTATTCTTAAACTTAAAAACCGAAAGCCATATCCGCTGGCTCAACTGCCCTATGTTACCCAAAGTCGGAAATCTTTTACGCCCAGATGATCCGTATTTTCATAGCTTAACCTACCAGATGATTGTGCGCCAAAGCGGTCTTCACCATACACTAGATTTAAGATTAGAACGCAATCATATTCCTGCAGGAGGTATTACCCTCTATAGGCGTATGTCACACCCCTTCCAATTACAAGATCATCGTTTATTAGAACAAGCTGGTGTCTATATCGAATATGCGCTTAACAATCAAATGGAGGATGGCGACGATGTAATTGAATCAGATCAAGCGTTGTTAATCGTGAATTCTCAAAATGATTTAGTCATGATGACTGATGCTGCAAAGGATTTACTGAATCTCTTCCCGATACATTATGAATTTTGGGAACCATATAAAGCGTTGCCAAAATCATGCTATCAAGTCATCAATGAGCTTAAATATGGGCAACAAATCCCCAAGCTTAGTTTGACCATTCCTAATGGAATATTAACCCTTCGTGCTGAATGGTTAAGTAGTCAAAATACAACCGATACAAATATCGCCTTATACTTAAAGCGCTCATTACCACGCTCCCTCATTATTTTAAAAAAACTAGAAGCACTTGATCTATCCCCCCGAGAATGCCAAGTGGCTTTTTCGTTAATTACAGGCATGAATAAAAGTGAAATTTTACAAAAATTATCCATTAGCCCTGCGGTATTTAAAGATTGTGTCAAGTCAGTTTATCAAAGCTTGAATGTTCACTCTGTGAGTGAACTGATCACATTTGCCAGCCAATGGACTACCCCCAAAAACAACACTTTTTTGAGTTAAATAAAAAAAAGCAACCTATGGTTGCTTTTTCTGAGTCAGTCTTCGTTAAACTAAAATTTCACGTTTACCATTTGCGCCCATTGCACTCACGATACCGTTTTCTTCCATTTGGTCAATAATACGTGCGGCACGATTATAACCCAGACTAAACTTACGCTGTAAAGATGAAGTGGATGCTTTGCGGGTTTCTAAAACAAAAGCAACACATTGATCATAAAGTGCGTCACGGTCAGAAGCACCATCACCATCCTCAAAGCCACGTGATGCTGGCTCTTCATCAAATGGGGTGAGAATTTCATCCACATAGTTTGGTGCACCACGCTCACGCCATGCATCACAAATACGGTTCACTTCGTCATCGGCAATAAATGCACCATGCACACGCTCAGGCTCAATTTTACCTGGTCCTAAGAACAGCATATCACCATGTCCAAGCAAATCTTCTGCACCACCCGCATCCAAAATCGTACGCGAGTCAATTTTAGAGTTTACACGTAGCGCAACACGCGTCGGTATATTCGCCTTAATTAAGCCCGTGATTACATCGACGGATGGACGCTGTGTCGCAAGTAATAAATGAATGCCAGCAGCACGTGATTTTTGAGCTAAACGAGTGATCATTTCTTCCGCTTTCTTACCCACCTGCATGATCATATCTGCGAATTCATCTGCAACAATCACAATCGAAGGCAATGGTGTAAGTCTAGGTGCACGTTCTCCAGCAACTGACTCACTGGCTTTCCAAGTTGGATCAAATAGATCTTCACCATTGGCAATTGCTTCTTCAACTTTACGGTTATAGTCACTCAATTTACGTATTTTTAAGAACGACATCAGCTTATAACGACGCTCCATCTCATTCACACACCAATTTAAAGCACTGACTGCATCTTTCATGTCAGTCACAACAGGCGTGAGTAAATGCGGAATATCGTTATAGTTCGCCAATTCAAGTTGTTTAGGATCAATCAAAATAAGGCGCAATTGATCTGGCGTATATTTTAAAAGCATCGATAGAATCATCGAGTTTACAGCAACAGATTTACCTGAACCTGTGGTACCCGCAACCAACATATGTGGTGCCTTGCCCAACTCAGTAATGACTGGGTTACCAGAAATGTCTTTACCCATGGCCATGGATAAGATTCCATCTGGATCCTTAAATTTTGGAATTTGTACCAATTCAATCAGGCGCACCATCTCACGTGTACTATTCGGAACTTCAATGCCAATGTAAGGTTTTCCAGGGATCACCTCAACAACACGTACTGATGCCATCGACATTGATCGTGCTAAGTCACGAGAAATATTAGTTACTTTCGAGGCTTTCACACCAGGCGCAAGATCCAGTTCAAATCTGGTCACGACTGGACCCGGTTGAGCTTCAATCACTTTCGCTTTGACATTAAATTCTTGTAATTTAATTTCTAACAGTTCTGATAATCTTGATAATTGCTCTGCAGTGAAGTTTACTTTTTTGTTTGGGTCTACTTCATCAAGTAAATCCAAACCAGGAAGTGGTGATAAATCTTTACGGCGCTCTGCAACTTGCATTGCACGAGACATTGGACGACCAGCAGCATCTGTTAATGGCGCATCGAAATCAAACTCATCCTCTTCAACTTCGGGCTTACCTACCGTTTCTTGCCAAGCTTCTCTAAAAGCATCCTTATCTGAAGATATACGTTGTTTTTCCTCATCACTCACTTTAGCAACAGGAATTAATGATCCCTCTTGCTCAACCATATTTTGTGGTGATGGAGCAATAATACCTTGCTCTGATTCATATTCTGCGACTGTATCTAACTTAGGTGAAGTCATAAATTTAATATTTGGCGTCACCAAATTTGGACGCTTGACCTCTGGATTAGACAAAGCTTCTGCTTCATCCGCAAGTGATGCAAGACCATCAAGCTCAGAAGCTAACAGATCTGCTTTAGTGATCGCTTCCGCCGCTGCGCTAGATTGACTTGCGTATACAGCACTTGCACCAATAGCTGAGGTATTTTGGATTAGGGATGCTGTATTTTGATCATCAGCAGATTGACCTGAAGGATTTGTTTGATGATGAAAAGGAGTATGAATATCTTTGGCGTGCTGTCCTTGTGGAACAACTTCAAGCAATTCATCAAAGATTTGATCATCATTCCAGTCCAAAGCAGTATCTTGAACAGTTGAGCGCTGCTCTACTCGAACGTTTTTACTTAATTCATTAATTTCTGAAGTACGTTGATCAAGCTGATCCTCCTCTGCTGCGCGCAAAAGCTCATCAATTTCTCTTTTATGATCTTCATCGCTATGCAAGGCTTTCCAAACTTCACCCGTTGGAACAATACGTTGACTCTCACGCTCTAACTCATGCGCTTTCGCGATGGTACGCTCGAGCTCTGCCTCATCATCTTCATCAAAACGATGATTTTGTTGAGACTCTTGGAAACGCATATCTTCAAATAGTTTTTCAGCAGTACGTTCATGACGCGCTTGTAATTGATCTATTTCTTCTAAATGACTGACATCATTGAGCTCAGCTTGATGAGGGACTGGAGCTGAATCTTTTACAGGAGGTTCAATTTCTTTTTTCGCTTTTGGCTGAGTCGTCAAATCATAAGCTGATTCAGTCTCAGGTACATTTTTATAGAATAAATCTTGCAAATAAGCGGGTGTCGCCTTCAAAGTAGACCATGTCTTGTTCCACTGAATACCAAAAGCCAGTGTGATTAGAACGATGCTAAGTACGATCAGAAAAAAAACGGCGCCATAAATCGTCAAAAGCTGTTTTAAACTCTCACCCAATTCGTAACCAATGATTCCACCTGAAGCGTTAGCAAGCGTATCTGCAGGCACTGACCAAAGTAAATAAAACAAACTCGCGACGGTAAGTAGAATGAAAAATTGAGCAGCAAAACGAAATGGGCGACTCAAAAAACTTCTTGGCCACCACACTTGAATCGCTTCAATGAATAAATAAATTGGAATCAGTAAACTTGCCCAGCCCAGAAATCCAAATAAGAGATCTGCAATCCAAGCACCTGCGACACCACTTGCATTTGAAACTTGTTGAGTATCACTCGAAATATGCATCCAACCCGGATCAAATGGCGTATAAGTCACTGTTGCTAAAAACAGATAAATACCAAATGATATTAAGAAGAATGTTAAAACTAAGCGCTGTGCATATACACTCGACACCGCAGTCATATACTGTCCTGTAAACGATTATTCATTAATGTTCTAATGTTGAAATGGAACAATTTCTTCATTATAGAAAACTTACTATTATGCACCTGTTCATAAAAAAAAGGTGCAGCTTTCTAAGGTTTCCTTGTTAACACTTTTATCTATATAGCTCAATTCGATTTAGTTGATCAATATAATCCACATTCATTCCACACAACTGTGGTGAAGTTTCACGTATAATTTTCAGCAAGTCGATATATCAAATTAAAAGGATGCTTATACATGAGCGCTCGTCACTCAAGATTGATTATTTTAGGTTCTGGTCCTGCGGGTTATAGCGCAGCTGTATATGCTGCACGAGCAAATTTAAAACCAACTTTAATCGCAGGTATGCAATTGGGTGGTCAGCTCACCACAACTACAGAAGTTGATAACTGGCCAGGTGATCCTGAAGGCTTAACAGGTCCTGCTTTAATGGAGCGTATGCAAGCTCACGCAGAACGTTTTGGTACTGAATTGGTTTACGATCACATTAACGAAGTTGACTTAAATGTACGTCCATTCGTTTTAAAAGGTGATATGGAAGAATACACGTGTGATGCTTTGATCATTGCAACAGGTGCTACGGCTCAATACTTGGGATTAGAATCCGAAGCTGCTTATATGGGTCAAGGTGTGAGTGCGTGTGCAACTTGTGATGGTTTCTTCTATAAAAATCAAAAAGTCATGGTTGTCGGTGGTGGTAACACTGCGGTTGAAGAAGCGCTTTATTTATCAAACATTGCTTCACATGTAACACTTGTACATCGTCGCGATAAATTACGTTCTGAAAAAATCCTTCAAGATCATCTTTTTGCAAAAGAGAAAGAAGGGAAAATTAGCATCATCTGGAACCATGAAGTTGAAGAAGTACTTGGTAACCCTCAAGATGGCGTTACTAGTGTTCGTTTGAAATCTACAACTGATACTACAACACAAAACGTTGAAGTGACTGGATTGTTCGTCGCTATAGGTCACAAACCTAATACTGCAATGTTTGAAGGTCAGCTTGAACTACGTGATGGTTATATCCAAGTTCAAAGTGGTACACGTGGTAATGCAACTGCGACTTCTGTTGAAGGCGTATTTGCTGCAGGTGATGTTGCAGACAATATCTACCGCCAAGCAATTACATCAGCAGGTTCAGGTTGTATGGCTGCTTTAGACGCTGAGAAATATTTAGACAACTAATATTTATTTAAAAACCCAAAAAACCACCTTCGGGTGGTTTTTTTATTCTTTCAACTTGGCATAATCATTTTAAACATTTTTATCTTCGGTTTTTCATTATTATTTTTAGAACTTAATCCCTATGCTCCCTCCTTCTGAATTTATTTTCCCTAATCCAATTGAATCCGATCCCGAAGGTCAAGGACTAATCTGTATAGGTGCTGACCTCTCCCCTTCTACATTATTTGAAGCTTATACACATGGTTTATTTCCTTGGTTTTCCGAAGGTGAGCCGATCTGCTGGTGGAGTCCAGAACCTCGCTGCATTATCTACCCTTCGTCATACCATCCAAGTAAATCACTCATTCGTAACATGAAAAAACATGATTATACGATTACCATTAACCGTGATTTTGAACATGTGATACGTTCTTGCTCATTACCACGAAGTTATGCCAATGAAACATGGATTAATGAAGATATCATTCAGGGTTACTGTTCATTATTTGAGGCAGGCTATGCATATAGTGTCGAAGTACGCAGAGAAAATTCGATTGTCGGCGGGCTGTATGGTGTCTCTATAGGTCAGGGTATTTTTGGTGAATCCATGTTTAGTCGAGAGACTGATGTTTCAAAAATGGCTTTTTATACCCTCATGTTGATCAGCCTTGAAAACCAGGCACCCTGGGTTGACTGTCAATTGGTGAATGATCATCTCATGAGCTTAGGTGCTTGCACAATTTCTCGCCAAGACTACCTTAATTCGTTACAAGATGTGATAAAACAGCCTCAGATTGATTGGCAAAAGTATAAAGACGGTGTATTTTCAAGTAAAACAATAGCATTTGATCAAAGACTCATGGATTGAGAAATAGGAGGGACAATATGAATTCTTATCAACCCCAGTCCCTATTAAATGAACTGCAGTATTACATTACACCACCGCATGACTGCAGTTATCTTCCCGAGAAATCAGCACGGATGGTCTTTTTAGATCCTGCTCATAAAATCGACGTTGTAACTTTATCAGAATTGTCTCGTGTAGGATTTCGAAGAAGCGGAGATTTTGTCTATCGACCTGAATGTCATTTGTGTCGACAATGCCTTTCATGTCGTGTACCTGTTTATGATTTTAAAATGAACAGTCAACAAAAGAAAGCTTGGAAACGTAATCAAGACTTAGAAGTTAGAATAACCCAAACTCAAGATGCTACTGATTTACACTATCAACTCTATGAACGTTACATCAATGAGCGTCATTCAGATGGAGATATGTTCCCCCCTAGCTATGATCAATTCGAGAAGTTTTTGATTCACAGTTGTAGCAATAGTTTCTTTATAGAACTTTGGAAAGATAATCGACTCATTTGTGTCTCAACCTGCGATGTATTAGATGATGGAGTATCCGCCGTCTATACATTTTTTGATCCAGATGAATCCAAACGTTCTTTAGGTGTTTTTGCAGTCCTTAAGCAAATTGAATATGTAAAGCAGCACAATCAAGAGTTTGTATATTTAGGATATTGGGTACCCCATTCATTCAAAATGAAATATAAGTCCCAATATGCGCCTTTTGAATTATTACTGGATGGTCAATGGCGACGTGTTAATAAAATGCTCAGCAACGAAGAAATCGATCAATTAGGTCATATGCTGATGACGACACTTCCCTCTGAATGGAATAACTTTATTGTAAAGTAAGGTATTGAATTTTGTCACTTGAATAAATCTGCAAAATTATCACTGCATGCCTTTACCATAATGATGGCATGCTCTTTTCCACCATCTAATGTTGGATAATAGTTTTTACGCATATCAATTTGATGAAATCCGGATTTCTCATATAGCGCAATCGCAGCCTTATTACTTTCTCGGACCTCTAAAAAGATTTGTACAGGATCATTATTGAGTTGAGCCATTGAAGCTGCAAGCAATTGATATCCCAACCCTTTTCCACGCATCTTCGGATGAACTGCCATCAACAGCAAATTCGCTTCATCCAATACAGGCTGTAAAATACAGAAACCAACAACACGATTCTGGTATTCAATCACTGTAGATTGATATGAATCAACCGCTTCTAAAAATTGTTTTTTTGTCCAAGGATGCGTTTGCCCCAAACTTTCAATTTCATATACCACCTCAACATCTGATGTCAGCATCGGTCGAATCATAATCACTACATTACATTTTTTAAGTGAGTACATTATAGAAAGTTCGAAAATAAATGAAATAAAAAAAGGCAGCTTACGCTGCCCGAATGCACAAAAGTAAATACTTAAAAACCGAGTTTTACTTTCCATGTTGCCAATAAACCCACGGTATCCAAATCATTCGGATGGAAGCCTGGTTTAAAATAAGCCAACATTTCCTTACCCATACCAGAAATAATGCCTTTAGATGGACTATATCCATAGGTATAGATATCTTTCAAAGATGCAATATTTAACTGTTTATCGTCTTTCAATAAACGCGCTACAAAATAAGTCTGCACCATGAATAGCACAACCATTGCTGCCACTAAAGAAGATGTTCGAGCAAGATAAGATTTGATTCCTTTACCGAACACACCTTCAAATACATCATATGCGACAGCCTTATGCTCATTTTCTTCAATGGCATGCCAAGCCCACATCGTCGCCATTGTTTCATCAGTCATTAATGCTTGAATATGTTCGTTACGCAATAATTCTGAGGCAATGGTTGCTGTAAAATGTTCTAGCGCAGTCGTTCCCATCAGATCGATCATTTCTTGTGAAATACCAAATGGTTTCATAACGGTGCTAGCTGACTTACGAAAAGTTTGAATGACCGTATCTGTGGCTTTTTCAAGTGCAGCAACATCATGTCCAAATTTTTGTGCTGATGCATTAAAGCCAGCATGCTCATGTGTATGCATTGCTTCCTGACCAATAAATGCTGAAATCTCTTTTTGGAGATCTTCATTATCTTTAATGGCTGGATGTTGGCGAACTGCACGCACTGAATCGATAAAGAATTTTTCACCTGCAGGAAATAATGCAGATAACGCTGTCATGAAATGAGTTAATCCTGCTGAACCATTCATCCAATATTCTGGTACGTGATCAAAATCAAATTGCATACGACGTACTGGAAATGATGCACCGGCACGATTTGTAATATTTACTTTAGCATTCATTGCTGGACTCCTATTCGGGATCTATCCAAATCTAGTTTTATGATTCTTTTCATTACTTCATCTTAGTGATTTATTATTTTTATGATAAATGCCTTATAGGTCACATCATTATCAGTTAAGGACAGCTTACAATTCTTATTGTCTAACAATTTTTAGATTACATAAAAAACGCCCCAATGGGGCGTTTTTTCACACAATCAATACTTATGCAGTTACTTTAGCAACAACACCAGCACCAACTGTACGACCACCTTCACGGATCGCAAAACGTAGACCTGGGTCCATTGCGATTGGG